>JBBQFJ010000172.1:0-6050 GCA_038321755.1 Acidimicrobiia bacterium
CTCTACGGCCGCGGCACCGCGGACGACAAGGCCGGCGCGGTCGCCCACGCCGCGATGGTCAAAGCGTGGCTCGACACGACGAAGGCGCTCCCCTGCAACGTCAAGATCTTCGTGGAGGGTGAGGAGGAGATCGGCTCGCCGCATCTGGCGGAGTTCTTGGCCGAGTACGCCGACGACCTCGCGGCCGACGTCCTCCTTCTTGCGGACGCCGGCAACTGGAGCGTCGGCACCCCGGGCCTCACCTACTCGCTGCGGGGCCTCGCCGGTGGCGACGTCACCGTGCGTGCCCTCGACGGACCGGTGCACTCGGGTATGGCCGGTGGCGCGGTCCCCGATCCGACCATCGCACTCGCGCGGCTGCTCGACTCCCTGGTCGACGAGCACGGCGACATCGCCGTCGACGGATACTGGGACGACGTGCGGCCGCTCACCCCCCGGGAGCGCGAGCGACTCGACTCGCTCACCGTCGACATCCCGCGCCTCAGCGCCGCGTGGGGCCTCCGCCCCGGCGTCGAGCTCGCGGGCGACCCGACGGTGTCGGTCTTCGAGCGCCTGTGGTTCCGTCCCGCCCTCACGGTGACGGGCTTCGACTCGCATCCGATCGAGGGCTCGTCGAACCAGGTCGTCTCCCAAGCGTCGGCCCGTCTAAGCCTGCGCGTCGCGCCCGGGCAGGACCCGGACCGCTGCAACGAGCTGATCCGCAAGCACCTCGAGGCCCACG
Organism: Acidimicrobiia bacterium; assembly: GCA_038321755.1. Taxonomy (GTDB): domain Bacteria; phylum Actinomycetota; class Acidimicrobiia; order IMCC26256; family PALSA-555; genus JALHSW01. The sequence goes on from JBBQFJ010000172.1 coordinate 722, forward strand.
TCCCCTGGCACCTCGAGCTCACCTTCGAGACCGACGAGACCGCACCGGCGTGGACGTGCGAGCCCGTCGGCTGGGCGTTCGACGCGGCGGAGCGCGCGCTCGAAGCGGGCTTCGGGAAGGCGCCCGTCTTCATGGGTGTCGGCGGCAGCATCCCGTTCGTGAAGCCGTTCGCCGAGGCGTTCGGCGGCATCCCCGCGCTACTGCTCGGCCCCGCCGACCCCGGCAGCCGCATCCACGGCGAGGACGAGAGCCTCCACCTCGCCGACTGGAAGAGCCTGATGAAGAGCGAAGCCCTCCTCCTCCAGGAGCTCACAAGGCGTTTTGGCGTCGCTCAGTAGCTCCTGAGCGGGTGCTTCTGACGCCATAACCCCTAGGAGGGAGCCGTTACGAGAAGTGCGGGATGACCTTCTCTCCCCACAAGCGGATGGTCTCCATGCACGCGGCCTGGGGCACGGTCCCCATCTGGATCAGGCACATGATCTCGTCGGCGCCCGCGTCGCGCAGCCGCTCGGCGTACGCGATCGCGTCCCGGTAGTCGCCGTACGCGTGCTCGACGAGGTTGAACGTCGCGGTCGAGTTCGGACGCACCGGAATGTCCATCTCGTGCAGCTTCGCGACCATCCGGTCCTTCGACGTCTCGATCGCGACGAGCTGGTCGTCGTCGTCCCCACCGACCGACGGTTCCGGCCCGCTGCCGTACCAGTGCGAGATCGCCTCGGCGAAGAACCGCTGCCCCCGAGCGCCCACCTGCAGCGCCTCGGCCGCGTCATCGAGCACGATCGTCGGGCACAGTGCCGCGAAGTGGTCGTTCTGCACCGACGACACGAACCGCTTGCGGCTGCGGGACTCGATCGTCTCCCGGTAGATCTTGTTGAGGCCGGCGACGTCGTCGGGCCCCGAGAAGCCGAGCACCAGCGCGCCGATGCCGTACTCCGCTGCGAGCGAGACGGTGTCGCGCTTCGTGCACGCGAGGAACAGCGGTGGGTGCGGCCGTTGGACGGGTCGCGGCAGGATCGGGTGGTCGTCCACCTGCAGCAGCTCGCCGTGCCAGTGGAACCCCTCGCCGTCCTCACCCCGCCACATGCTGCCGATCATGCGCAACGCTTCCTCGACCTCCGCGTACGTGCGGTCGGGGTCGACACCCATCGCCGACATCTCCTGCAAAGTCGCGCCGCGCCCCGCGCCGAGGTCGAGGCGTCCCTCCGACAGGATGTCGAGCATCGCGGCTCGCTCTCCCACGCGGATCGGGTGGTTGTAGTTGAAGGGCATGCACACGACGCCGTGCCCGATGCGGATGCGCGACGTGCGCGCCGCGACCCACGCGAGGAAGATCTCGGGCGCGCTCATGTGCGCGTACCACTTCAGCGAGTGGTGCTCGACGGCCCACACGCGGTCGAAGCCCATCTCTTCCGCGTAGACGGCCTGGTCGACACAGTCCCGGATGACCTGTTGTTCGTTGGCCGAGGTGGCGTCGGCCATCTGTGCTTCGAAGATCATCGAGAACTGCATGCCTACCGCCCTGCCCTGTTCAGCCGTCGTTGAGGAGCTTGCGCTTCTGCTCGGCGAGCTCGTCGTCGGTGAGCACACCCCGGTCGCGCAGGTTGGCAAGCCGTTCGAGCTTCGAGATCGAGTCCCCACCGGTCGGAGCGCCGGTCGGAGCGCCGGTCCCGGGGTCGAACTTCGGAGCCGAATCGCCGGCCGGCGTATCGGCGCTCGCGAACGAGAGGCTCGTCGGTACGCCGCGGTCGGTGCTCGCACTCCCGGCGCCCTTGCCCTGGTCCTGCCCGACGTCGATCGTGACCCGCTTGTGGTTCTGGGGCGCGGCGGCGATGTCGACGGTCTGGCCCTCACTCATCCCGCCGGCGCAGATGCTCACCACGGTCTCGTAGGGCTCGTGGTCGGGGATCGTGACCTGCAGGTGGTAGCGCCACACCCACGGCGCCATCCACTCGAACTCGCCGGCCTGCATCACGGTGTTGGTGCGGTGCGCCTGCAGCACGATCGCGGTGCCGCGAATCCCTCGCTTGAGCAGCCGCGGATCCCCCGCCCTGATCACCCGGAGGCTGAGGTACATCGCGTAGACGAAGAACGCGACCGCGAGCACCTCGCCCACGACGAAGATCGCCGGTGACTCCAGCTCGCCTCCGGCAACGAACGCACCGACGAAGAACATCCCGGAGAGGATCCAGGAGGCGTGGTACATCCGAGTGACCGACACGTGGTGCCCTTCGTTCGCCGGAGGCCGAGCCTACGGCTCCGCTCAGAGCACGCGAATGAATCGCGCTCAGGCGTGCGCAGTGAGGTACTCGTCGAACGCCGCGACCTTCTGCGTGTCCTCATAGTCCTCTTGGCGCACGATCTTCCCCCATCGGATCTCGCCGTACAGGACGGCGCGGTTCTCGTAGACGACCTCACCGCTCGGTGTGGTGGCCCCGTCGGTGAAGCGAACGCAGATCGTCGTGCGCCACGGGAAGCCGTTGACGAGGATCTCGTGGGTCTCGCCCACGATCCGCGAGTCGACGAACCGCTGGAGGAACGCCTCGATCGCGGGGCGGCCCCGGTGCTCGCCGGCCCACGAGCTGTCACCCGGGAACACCAGCACTGCGTCCTCGTGGTACCCCCGCAGCAGTGGCTCGATGTCGCCACCCTGCAGAGCCCGGACGTTGCGGCGGATCATGCTCCGGACTGCCCACTTGTACATGCGCGCTCCTCGCGTCCGCAGGCCGCATCCCGGCCCGTGTCCGCGGGACGGTACTAGATAGATCGCTCTAGCGTAGACTCGGGCCCGTGAACCCGACCCGAGAGCGCATCATCGGAGCCAGCGCCGAGCTCTTCCGCCGCCAGGGGTACCCGGCGACCGGGGTGAAGCAGATCGTCAAGGACGCGTCCGCTCCGTTCGGCTCGCTGTACCACTTCTTCCCCGGCGGCAAGGAGCAGCTCGCCGAGGAGACGATTCGCTGGTCGGGTGCCCAGTACGGCGAGCTCGTCCCGGCCATCTTCGATCCCGCGCCCGACGTGGCGACGGGCGTGCGCGACTTCTTCTTCGGCGCCGCGGCCCACCTGCGCGACACCGACTACGAGGACGCCTGCCCGATCGCCACCATCGCCCTGGAGGTCGCGAGCACGAGCGAGCCGCTTCGCCGGGCGACGGCCGACGTGTTCGAGAGCTGGATCGCGGCGCTCGAAGGTCGACTCGTGGGCGCCGGCATCGACCCGGACCCTGCGCACGGTCTCGCCCTCATGGTCCTGGCCGCACTCGAAGGAGCGTTCATCCTCGGACGTGCGACCCGGAGCACCGAGGCGCTCGAAGCAGCCGGAACGATGATGGCGGATCTCGTCGCACGCGCTCTCGACTGAGCTCAACCGCGTTGGGCGCGCTCCCGCGCCGTCCACTCACTCTTCGCCGGGAAACACGTCCTGCTCTGCCTGGTGCCACGCGGGGCTGTCGCCAGCGTTCTCGACGTTGAACCCGTACTCGAACACCAGCGCGCCGCCATAGGTCGCGCCGTACGCGACGAGCGAAGCGGCCACCAGAGAGAGGACGAGCACGATCGTGCTCGTCGAGGCGTGGTCGTGTTGGACCAGTCGGATCACCACGTCGGCCCCCACGATCGAGGTGACGAACAGCATCACCGCCATGTGCCAGTTGGCCGTGCGCCGGGCCTGGGTGCCCACCTCGGTCGAGCGGAGCCAGTCCCAGAACCCGGTCAGCGCGGTGAGGAGCGAGACCGCGAGCCCGCCGATGATCACGTACGTGCCCGCGACGAAGAAGTTCCGCCCCGCGCTGGTGCCCGCACCCGCCACGCAGGAGATGACGTCGAACACCGCAACGAACAGGTAGGCCGCGATCGGGATGTCGGTGAGCGGCGGATGGAACGGCTTGCCGGAGAAGCCCCGCAGGCCCTTGAAGGTGCGGCCCTTGACCGTCATCGTTGGCTTGATCGAGAACCGCTTGGGCATGGGGAGCTCCTCCGTCGTGTCCGCGCTCCCCTTCATACTCGCCCGTGCCGGCTCGAACCACGGTTCGACGCCTCTGGGCGCGGCTCGGGCGGCGAACCCACCTGGGGTCCGCCGCCCGTTCGCCGTTGGTGCCTCCCAGAGCTACGCGTCTGCAGGTGGCGCGAACGCCTTGTCCTTCGGGGTCCGGAACGCATGCACGAGCCCGGCGATGGACAGGAGGAAGAGCAGCCCGGCGACGATGTAGCAGACCGTCGCTGCGTCCCCGCCCTTCACGCCGAACACGGAGAACCCGTACGACGTGAGCAGCAGCCCTCGCAGCGTCTCGCCCTTGAACAGGGTCTCCCGCTGACCGGTGAGCTTGTCGAGCTCGGCCTGCGTCGCCGCCGGGACCGGCTCGCCGGCCTTCTCGGCCGCCGCGACCTTGGCCTCGAGCTCGCGCTGGGGGGTACCGAGGTCGGCGTAGGTCTTGCCGTCGGCCACTTCCTTCAGGTGCAGCCCGATGTACTCGTTCGCGTAGCACTCGGCCTGCTTGCCCGTGACGAGCGGCTCGCCCCCGTTCTCGACGAGACAGTCGGCTTTCTTCTCCTCCGGAGTCAGGAACTTCTCCGGCGTGAAGACGATGTTCTGCTCGCTGAGCTGGTCGTGCACGTAGTCCTTGGCGAAGTTGGCGTTGCTGGTCAGCACCAAGCCGAGCACGAGCAGGAGCGCTGCGAGCGCCATGCCCCCCAGGCTGAACAGGATGTCGAGTGTTCTGCGCTGCATTCGATGTTGCCCCTTTGCGATTGCCGTCGAGATGCGCCGCGAGCCGCGGCGACTCACGAAGCATCCGCCCTCGGGTGCGCGAAAGAGAGGGACCTAAGTCCCGAATGCCGGGCCAGCTGGCCCCAGAGGGGAGAGACTTCGGCATTCGTTCACTTGTTCGTCCGACGATGGACAACTACCCAGACCCCACGCGCGCCTCGCCGGCTCCCCTCGCCCGCCTCCGCTGACTACGTTGCCCCAATGTGACGAGGCCGAGCGAGGGCGGGATCGAGCGGGCGGTGGGGTGCCGCGCTGCTCGTCGTCAGCGTGCTCACCGGGGTCGGGTCGGCCGGCCCAGCGGCCGCCGCGCCGCAGGGATGCGCGTTGATCAGCGCCGAAGCCCTCGAGCAGGTGCTCCACATCCCCTACGAGGTGCAGCCAGCCGTCGGGCCCAGCTGCTTGTTCGTCTCGGCCAAGGGTGCACGGTCCTCCCTCGTCACCGCGTTCACCGAGGAGCGATCCAAGGCCGACATCGCCGACGGGAAGCGGCAGCTGCGCGACCAGCCGGGCGCCCGGGTGCTGAAGGGCGTCGGCGACGTAACGGTCCTCACGACCGAGCCGAAGACCG
>JBBQFJ010000173.1:0-6021 GCA_038321755.1 Acidimicrobiia bacterium
GTCGACGAGGAGAGTGCCGAGTCGCATCATGACGACCGCGAACCGCAACCCACCGAAGATCTCGTAGAACTCGAGATCGCGTGCGGTGCGACCGGTGCTCTGCTCGTAGTGCGCCGTCATCTCCTCGCGAGTCGGGAAGCCTTCCATGCGCGGCGCAGGCATCCCCTCGTGGAAGTGGCGGTCGAGGAACAGCCACCACCCGAGGTCCATCATCGGATCGGCGAGGGTGACCATCTCCCAGTCGAGGACGGCAGCGACGTCGTAGTTCGTGTCGAAGAGCTGGTTGTTGATGCGCGCATCACCCCAGCAGAGTGCGATCTCGGGATCGGTCTTCGGCGCGTTCGCGCGCACCCACTCGAGGGCGCCGAGTGCGATCGGCGGCGGCTCCCGGTCGGGGCTCGCCCACTCGAACGCCGCCTCGTAGTAGCGGAGCTGTTGCTCGAAGCCGAGCGTGCCGTACTGGGGCTTGTCGAGGTAGTCGAGGCCGAGCCCCTTCCAGTCGACCGCATGGACCTTCCCCATGGCCTCGAGCCCGTGCTCGACGAGGGTGCGGCGCTGCGCGGGCGTCGTCTCCTCGAGCAGCCAGCCACCGAGCGTGTACGGCGGTGTGTCGGTGGGCGCGCGGCCGTCCACGGCACCCATCACGAAGAACGCGGCACCGAGGATGGACGGGTCGGGCTCGAACCAGCGCATCGTCGGGACCGGGACGTCGGTCCGATCGCCGAGCGTCTGGATCACTCGGTACTGGTTCTCGAAGTCGGCTTCCATGAAGACCGTGTGGAGCGTCGGCTCCACGCGAAGCACGAGCTTCTCCGTCACGCGCGCGGTCGCGTCCGGCGGGGTCCACGACGCATCGAAGAGGAGCGTCTCGTTCGAGAACCCCGTGTTCGTCGGTCCGGAGATCGGGCCGACCTCGACGTCGGTCGCGTCGGGGAGCTGCCGGCCGAGCCATCCGGCCACGATGCCGCGCGCCGCTTCCAGGTCGCGCTGTTCGGGGATCGGCATGGTCGAAGGCTCCTGTGTGGGGGGGGGTGTTCCGGAAGGTGTTCTAGACGAGGACGCCGCGCTCGACGAGCGACGTGACCTCGTCGGTCGTGAAGCCCCAGGTGGAGAGGACGGCGTCGGTCTGCTCGCCGGGGTGCTCGGGTGCGCGGGGTGCGGGAGCGGCGGTGTCGGAGAAGCGTGGTGCCGGCGCAGGTTGGGGGACGCCACGGATCTCGAGGAAGCTCTCACGCGCGACGTTGTGCGGGTGGGTGGGTGCCTGGAGCGGGCTGAGTGCCGGTGCGACGCACGCATCGAGGTCGGCGAACGTCGCTTCCCACTCGTCGCGGGTCCGCTGGCCGATCACGGCGCCGAAGCGCTCGCGCAGCGCCGGCCAACCGGCGCGGTCGTGCTGGTCGGGGAGCTCCTCGGTCGCGAGGTCGAGCCCGGTCAGGAGCTGCGCGTAGAACTGCGGCTCGATCGCGCCCAGCGCGAGCCACTGGTGGTCGCTGGTCTCGTACGTGTCGTACCAGGGCGCGCCTGTGTCGAGCATGTTCGTGCCGCGCTCGCCCCAGAAGCCCGACGCGCGTGCGGCGTAGAAGGGGGTGAGCATGGTCGCGGCGCCGTCGACCATCGCGGCGTCGACGACCTGGCCGCGGCCCGTGCGCTCGCGCGCGAAGAGGGCGGCGACGATCCCGTACGCGAGCAACATCCCGCCGCCGGCGAAGTCGGCGAGCACGTTGATGGGCGGCGTCGGCGGCTGACCGGCGCGGCCGAGCGGTTCGAGCGCGCCGGCGATGGCGAGGTAGTCGATGTCGTGCCCGGCCTTGTCGGCGAGCGGACCGGTCTGTCCGTACCCGGTGAGCCGGCCGTAGACGAGGCGCGGGTTCCGGGCGCACGCGACGTCGGGTCCGATCCCGAGCCGCTCCACCACACCAGGACGGAACACCTCGAACGCCGCATCCGCGCCGTCGCACAGCCGCAAGAACGTCTCGACGCCGTCCGGCGACTTGAGGTCGAGCCCGATCGCATGCTTCGAGCGGGTCATCGCGCTGGTCGCCGGCTTGGCGCGGTCGACGGCGCGCGCGGCGTCGGCGCGATCGACGGTGAGGACGGCGGCCCCCAGATCGGCGAGGAGCATCCCGCAGAACGGCCCGGGTCCGAGGCCGACCAGCTCGACGATGCGGGTCCCGGCGAGGGGTCCGGCCAAATGGTCGGCGTGGGGGTCGGCGTGGGGGTCGGAGGAAGGTTCGGCGCTGGGCTCGGCGCTGGGTTCGGTGGAGGTCATTCGGCCGCGTCGCCGGGTCGGAAGCGATCGTCGGGTACGACGATGAACAGGCCCTCGGCTTCGCAGACGACGGTGCCGTCCGGCGTGGTCGCCGTGCCGACGCAGCGGACCTTGCGATCGTCCGCGCGCTGCACTCGGCCCGAGAAGCGCAGCTCGGTGTGCAGGGGGGTCGGTGCGCGGTACTTGATGGACAGCGTCCCGGTGACCGCGGGACGCCGAGCCGTGCCGGCGGTCGCGGCGAGGACGAGGTCGAACGCGCCGGCGATCACGCCACCGTGCACGTGACCGGGCGGGCCCTCGTGGCGGTGGTCATACGTCACGACCGCGTCGACGCCCTGCTCGCCGTCGGGGAGGTCGGGCGCCTCGATCACGAGCGGCGGCGCGAGTGGGCTCGACGGACCGACGAAGGGGTGGTGCTCGAACACCGCCGCGTTCGCCTCGCTGTCGCGGCCCTCGCGGACGCTCAGGCCCTGGGTGCCCTCGTAGCGACTTGCCGCGGGTTGGAACGGGACCAGTCGCTCGGCGATGCCCTCCAGCACGGTGGCGGCCTCGGTGAGGTCCTCGGGGCTGGCGGTGCTCCCCACCAGCGCACCGATCACCTGCCGAGCGGCATCGGCCGCCCGACGGCCGGCGACCACTTCGGGGGAGTGGTCGGCGTCGTGCAGCCGGATCGGGACTCGGGGCGGACTCATGAGTGGTGGCGCATCCTAAACTGGCGCCCGCAAACCTGACGCCTCGTCACATCCCCGCATCCACGCCGGGCCCACCCGAGGCCACCCGAACCGGAGGCCAGCACATGCCCCAGTCCGTGATCGTCGAAGCCGTCCGCACCCCGATCGGGAAGCGCAACGGGTGGCTCGCGGGACTCAAGGCGGCCGAGACCCTTCGCCACGCGCAGCTCCAGGTGATCGAGCGCGCCGGCATCGACCCGATGCTGGTCGACGAGGTGATCGGTGGCTGCGTCACCCAGGCGGGGGAGCAGGGCTCCAACATCACCCGCAACGCATGGCTGAGCGCGGGACAGGACCGCTTGCCGTACCAGACTGCGTGCACGACGGTCGACGCGCAGTGCGGCTCAGCCCAGCAGGCCAACCACATGATCGCCGGGCTCATCGCCGCGGGTGGCGCCGACGTCGGCATCGCCTGTGGGGTCGAGCAGATGAGCCACGTGCCGCTCGGCGCGAACGTCTACAACGGGCCGGGTTCGCCCAAGACCGCCGACTGGTCGTGGGACGACCCGCCCGAAGGTCAGTTCGGTGCCGCCGAGCGCATCGTGAAGAACCGCGGCATCACGCGCGAGGACCTCGACGAGTGGGGCTTCCACTCCCAGCGCAAGGCGAAGCAGGCATGGGACGAGGGTCGCTTCGAGCGCGAGATCGCGCCGATCGAGACCCCGGTGCTCGGTGAGGACGGTCAGCCTACCGGCGAGACGCAGCTGATCTCGCGCGACCAGGGTCTGCGCGACACGACGATGGAAGGGCTCGCGAAGCTCAAGCCGGTCGTCGAGGGCTACAGCCATACGGCGGGTACGTCGTCGCAGATCTCCGACGGCGCGGCAGCCGTGCTGTGGATGAGCGAGGACAAGGCGAAGGAGCTCGGCCTCAGGCCGCGCGCCAGGCTGCTCCACCAGCTCGTCACCGGCACCGACCCGTACTACCTGCTCGACGGTCCCGTCGACGCGACCCGCAAGATGCTCGACCGCTCGGGGATGGCGATGGCCGACTTCGACGTGTTCGAGATCAACGAGGCGTTCGCGGCGGTCGTGCTGAGCTGGGCGCAGGTGCACAAGCCCGACCTCGACCGTGTGAACGTCAACGGCGGCGCGATCGCGCTGGGCCACCCGGTCGGTTCCACCGGCTCGCGCCTGATCGGCACGGCGCTGCACGAGCTCGAGCGCACCGACGGCGAGCTCGCGTTCGTCACGATGTGCTGCGGCGGCTCGCTCGGCACTGCGAGCATCCTGCAGCGTCTCTAGGCAGCGTCTCTAGGCAGCGTCTCTAGGAGGGCGGTCTCCGGGCCGAGGTCAGGCGAGGTGAGTACGGAAGAACTCGCCGATCTCGGTCATGGCCGCGTCGGCGTCATCGACGAGGTCGTCCATGCCCAGGAAGCCGTGGACCATGCCGTCGAAGCGGTGGAGCGTGACCGTGGTCCCGGCCGCCTCGAGGTGCTCGGCGTAGGCCTCGCCTTCGTCGCGCAGCGGGTCGAACTCTGCCGTGATGACGAGCGTGGGCGGGAGACCGGAGAGGTCGGGTGCGCGCAGCACCGAGGCGTACCCGCTGTCGGGGTCGCCGTCGGGGCCGAGGTACTCCGCCCAGAACCAGCGCATCGCCGCCGCGCTCAGGAGGTAGCCCTCAGCGTTCTGGACGAACGACGGTGTGGCGCACGCAGCGTCGGTCACCGGGTACACGAGCAGCTGGGCAGTGATGCCGGGGCCGCCCTCGGCCCGCGACGCGAGCGCGACCGCGGCGGCGAGGTTGCCGCCGGCGCTGTCACCGGCGACGGCGATGCGAGCGCGGTCACCGCGCAGGTCGGCTGCGTGATCGGAGAGCCAGTGCGTCACCGCCATGCAGTCGTCGAGCGCGGCCGGGAAGCGGTGTTCGGGTGCGAGGCGGTAGCCGACGCTCACGACGAGCGCGTTCGCGGCTCGGCAGAGGCGACGCGCGATGCGGTCGTGCGTCTCGATGTTCCCGAGCACGAATCCACCACCGTGGAAGTAGGCGATGACGGGGAATGGTGCCGCGCCTCCGGGCACGTAGATCCGGACGGGGATGTCGCCAACGGGCCCGGGGATCGTGCGGTCCGTGACCTCGGTGACCGGGGCCGGCGGCCGGGCGCCGAGCTCGACCGACGCGTTGCCAAGGGTCCGAGCGGTCTCGATCGGCAACGTGTCGATGCTTGGCGCGTCCATCGCGTTGATCGGAGCGAGGTATTCCTGCAGTTCGGGGGCGAGCGGCATCAGGCGGGTGGAAGGCCGGCTACGGACGCGAGGACCAGAACGTCGTGAGGATTTCGGCGACCTGCTCGGGCCGCTCGATCGCCGACCAGTGGCGAGCGCCTTCGATGAGCGCGAACGTTCCCTGCACCCGAGCAGCGAATGCTTCACCCGTCTCGACGCTCGTGAACGGGTCCTGCTCTCCCCACCCGATCAGCGCGGGGCGCTCATTGCCCTCGACCGTCGGCTGCCACTCGGCGCCGACGGTCACGGCCGAGCGGTAGAGCGCGAGGATCGCGGTCTTCATGGCGTCGTCGACGCGGCTTGCCGTGCCTTCCGGGTCGGGATGCGCGTTCTCGCGCAGCGTCGCGACGAGCGCGTCGCCCGTCATCGCCTCCATGATCTGCTCGCCGACCTCCGGGGTCTGCCAGAGCTGGGCGAGATCGTGCCAGACGTAGTCCGCGTCGATCGCCGCGTTGAACGCGGCCCAGCTGCGGATGATCTCGGGACGACCCGAGCCGATGTACTCGGTGAACATCGCGCCCCAGTCGTGACCGACGAGGTCGACCGGGCTCCCGATCTCGACGATCCGCTGCACGATCCAGTCGGCGTACTCCTCCTTGGTGCAGCCGAACCCGTCGGGGAGCGGCGCGTCGAACCCGGGGAGGGCGAGGCGCACGACGTCGGCCTCGGCGATACCTCGCGCGGTGAGCGCGGCGACGACGGGATCCCACATCGCCGCCGTGTCGGGGACCCCGTGGACCAGGACGACAGGCATGAAGTGCTCCTCGTCGGGGACGTCGACCTACGCGTCGTCGCG
>JBBQFJ010000174.1:0-5992 GCA_038321755.1 Acidimicrobiia bacterium
CCGGTGCTCGCCGCTGATCCCGCTGTCGCCCTGACGCGTGCTTTGGCCTCGTCCTACTTGCCCTCGAATTGGACGGCGCGCTTCTCGGCCTTCGCCTTGTAGCCCTCGGTCATGTCATCCGAGGTGAAGTTCGGTGCGGAGCTCGCGGCGACGAAGCGCATCGCCTCGGCCATCCCGCGCTCGGCCCAGAAGTTGATGGTGCGCTTGATCGCCTGGACCGCCAGCGGCGCGTTCTCGGCGATCTCGTCACAGAGCGCACGCGCGTGCGCGACGAGGTCATCGACCGGCACCACCTCCTGGACGATGCCGACGCGCCGCGCGGTCTCGGCATCGATCCGCCGACCGGTCAGCGCGAGGAGCCGGGTCATGCCGGCGCCGATCTCGGTGACGAGACGGAGGTCGCCGCCGGAGTCGATCCCGACACCGACCCCGGCTTCGGGGAGGGCGAACTTCGCGTCGTCGCTCGCCACGCGGATGTCGCCCATCATCGCGACCTCGAGCCCGGCGCCGAGGCAGTAGCCGTTGACGGCGACGACGACCGGCTGGGGCAGGTTGCTGAACACGTTGAAGCGCTCGTGCACGTGGCGGAACCGCTCGTAGTAGTTCCGCGACTTCTCGGCCGGCGAGCGCCCGGTGATGCGGTCCTCGGGCATCCCGAGGTCGACGCCTGCGCAGAACGCTCGGCCCTCGGCCTTGAGGAGCACGACCCGCACGCGATCGTCGAAGCGGAGCTCGTCGGCGCGTGCCGCGAGCTGGCGCGCCGACTCCCACGACCAAGCGTTCAACTTCTCCGGTCGGTTCAAGGTGAGGATGCCCACCTTGCCGTCGACGTCCAGGTCGATGTACGACTCGCGGTCGGTCACGGTGCTCACTCCAGAGTGAAGGGTTCCTTACCGAGCTGCTCTCGGATCGGGGTGAACTCGGGCATCAGGAGGTGACGACGTTGCCAGTTCGCGCCGTCGACGACCATGGTGTGACCCGTCACGTAGCTCGCCCAGGGCGAGCAGAGGAACACCGCGGCCCAGCCGAGCTCGCGCGGCGCACAGACGCGCCATGCCGGCGACCGACGGTCTTCGGCCTTCACACGGTCGGGGACGCCTTCGGTGATGTGCGCGGCTTCGTCCTAGTGCGGGAACAATCCGGGGACGAGTCCGTTCACCCTGATCCCGTAGGGCCCCCACTCGACCGCGAGCGTCTCGGTGAGGTTCTTCACCCCGGCCTTCGCGGCGGCCGAGTGCGCGAACGCCGGCCCGCCGGTCCACGCGTACGCCGCGCCGATGTTGAGGATCGACGCTGGCCGCCCGGCGGCGATGGCGCGGCGACCCAGCTCGCGTGAGCAGAAGAAGGTGCCGTCGAGCACGATCGACGTCACCGCACGCCAGGCGTTCGGAGACAGATCTTCGGCGGGCGCGGGAAAGTTGCCCGCCGCGTTGTTCACGAGGACGTCGACCGGCCCGACCTCACGCTCCACCTTGTCGAAGGCAGCGGCGACGTCGGCGGCGTCGCGGATGTCGAGCTCGACGTCGAGTGCGCGTCCGCCGACTGCCTCGACCGCGGCGACGCCGGCCGCGCGATGCTCCGCGCTGCGACTCGCGACCGCCACGGAGGCACCGAGACGAGCGAACTCGACGGCGATCGCCTTCCCGAGACCGGTGCCGCTCCCGGTCACGATCACGACCTGCCCGTCGTACGTTCCGGGCGGAAGCGGACTGGAGCCGAGCGGAGGTGGTTCTGGTGCTGGCATCGCGGGCACACTACCCAGGTCGTATGCGTGGATTCGTGGCTGGTGTGCTGATCGTCCTGGGGCTGCTCCTGGTGCCCCTCGCGAACCTCGGGGTGTGGACCCAGCGCGAGGTCTTGTCGACGAGCGGCTTCAGCACGCTCTCGACGGATGTGCTCGAGCAGCCCGAGGTGCGCGACGCGCTCGCGAACCGCATCGCCGATGAGCTCGTGCAGGCGGTGCCGCAGCTCGCGATCGGTCGGTTGGTCCTCGAACCCGCGCTGGGTCAGGCGATCGGCACGACGCAGTTCCAGCAGACCTTCGATCGCGCGGTGTCCGACATGCACGCCCAGCTCGAGCGGGGTGACGACCAGCTGACCCTGAACCTCGACGCGATCCTGCCGCTCGTTCGGGAGCTCGTCGCCAAGGTCGACAGCGGCCTGGCGTCGCGCATCCCGCAACAGACCGGGATCGCCGCGATCACCGTCGTGACGAAGGACAACGTCCCGCAGCTCTGGCTCGGTGTCGACATCGCTCGCGGTGCGTCGTGGGTCTTCCCGATCGCCGCACTCCTGTGCCTCGGGCTCGGTGTCGCGATCGCTCGCAACCGTGCGCTCGCGCTGCTCCTCGCCGGGCTCGGCCTCGCGGTGATCGCGCTCTTGCTCGTGATCGCACTCAAGGTCGGTCGCGAGCCGCTCTCGAACGTTGCCGGCCCCGAGGTCGACGTCAACGCGTTCAACGCGGGCTATGACGTCGTGACCGAGACGCTCGTCGTGCAGACCGCGGTGCTCGGGCTGATCGGTCTGGTCGCGGCACTGACCGGGATCGTGCTCTCGATCGCCCGCAAGCGGACGCAGGACCGACCCGCGGCCTGGGCCTGAACCACTCTTCGAACGGCATCCCGAACGCACCCCGAACCGCACCCGGGGACCTGACACCCCGTCAGGCATAGGATGTTGCGATGGCCGAGCTCCCCAAGATCATCTCCGTCGACGATCACGTCATCGAGCCGGCCGACGTCTGGACCAAGCGGTTGCCGGCCAAGTACCAGGACGTCGGACCGCGCGTCGTCCGTCAGAAGATCGCCGAGATGAAGTACATCGGTGGCGTGTTCTCGTACCGGGAAGCCGGTCCGAACGAGGACGGTGATTGGTGCGACTGGTGGTTCTGCGAGGACCTCCGGTACCCGATGACGCGGGTGATGGCGGCTGCGGGCTACGACCGCGACGAGGTCACGATCTCACCGATCACGATGGATGACATGCGTCCCGGCTGTCACGACTCGAAGGCGCGCCTCGAGGACATGGACGCGAACTGGACCGAGGCATCGTTGTGCTTCCCGACGTTCCCGCGCTTCTGCGGCCAGACGTTCCTCGAGCGCAGCGACAAGGAGATGGCCGACCTCTGCGTCAAGGCGTACAACGACTGGATGTTCGACGAGTGGTGCGCCGGCACCAACGGACGCCTGATCCCCCTTCCGATCATCCAGCTGTGGGATGCCGAGCTCGCGGCGTCCGAGGTGCGCCGCAGCGCGGCACGCGGCGGTCACGCAGTGTGCTTCACCGAGATCCCGCCGTTCCTGGGGCTGCCGTCGATCCACGACGTCGACGGCTACTGGGATCCCTTCTTCAACGCCTGCGCCGAGACCGAGACGGTCGTCTGCATGCACATCGGCTCGTCGTCGAAGATGCCGTCGACGTCGGCCGACGCTCCGCCTGCGGTCGGCTCGACGCTCACCTACATGAACGCGGCGATGTCGCTCACCGACTTCCTGATGTCGGGGATCCTCGAGCGCATCCCCGGTCTCGAGCTCGCGTACTCCGAAGGTCAGATCGGTTGGATTCCGTACGTGCTCGAGCGCGCCGACAAGGTGTGGGAGGAGAACCGCGGCTGGGGTGGCGTCGCCGACAAGGTGCTGCGCCCGCCGAGCGAGTCGTACTACCGCGCCGTGTACGGCTGCTACTTCGATGACGAGCACGGGTTGCTCAACCTCGAGGCTGTCGGTGTCGACAACGTCACCTTCGAGACCGACTACCCGCACAGCGACTCGACCTGGCCCGAGACGCGCGAGATCGCGGAGCGTCAGACCAAGCATCTCGACGACGACACGATCTACAAGATCATCCGCGGGAACGCCATCCGGATGCTCCGCCTCCCGCTCGACCAGTAGCGCGCCGTGCGATGACCGACGCGGCCGAGTACAAGCGCGCGGCAGCGGAACGAGCAGTCGCCGACTACGTGCAGTCGGGAATGGTCGTCGGACTCGGCACGGGCAGCACGGCGATCTTCGCGACCCGTCGCATCGGAACGCTGCTGCGCGACGGCACGCTCGAGGACATCGTGGGTGTGCCGACGGCGATCGAGACGGGCGAGGAGGCCCGCACGGTCGGGATCCCGTTGCTCACCGACGACGTGCCCTGGGTGATCGACGTCACGATCGACGGCGCCGACGAGGTGGATCCGGCGCTGAACCTCATCAAGGGTGGGGGAGGCGCGCTGCTGCGCGAGAAGCTCGTGGCGCAGTCGAGCGCAACCGAAGTCATCGTGGTCGACGGGTCGAAGCGCTCCGACCGGCTCGGGACGCACTTCCCGCTCCCGGTCGAGGTCGTCTCCTTCGGCCTCGCGACGACGCAGCGTGCGATCGAGGAGCTCGGCGCGCGCGTGGAGCTCCGACGGGCATCGGACGGTGAGATCGTGCGCACCGATCAGGGCAACGTCGTGCTCGACTGCCACTTCGGCCCGATCGCGGATCTCGGGGTCTTGGCGGCCGACCTCACGACGCATGCCGGTGTCGTGGAGCATGGCCTCTTCCTCGGCATGACGAGCGCGTTGGTGGTGGCCGGCGCGTCCGGTGTCGAGGTCATCACCGCCTGAGGGCTCAGGTCGTGGCGACGGCCACTGCAGCGAGCACCGCGGGCTCGGAGCTGCGGTTGCTCCACGCGTGTCGCCCACCGCAGACGACGACCGTGTCACCAGGATGCAGCGTCACTTCGTCCTGCTCGGTCAGCAGTACGAGCTCGCCGGCGAGCAGCACGTTGTAGTCCGTCGTGTCCGTCGCGTGCCAGAAGAGCGCCGGAGTGCCGTCATCGTCTGTCGGCAGCTCGGTGTCCGGTGGGAACTCCACGACGCGGAACAACGTGCCGCCGGGCGACGGTGCCACCGCCAGCTCGCGGTCCGCGGTGTCATCAACGTCGCCCGCGCCGTCGCCGGTGTACCAGAGGTCCGTGAGTCCCAGGCCAGCGGGCATGCCGGGGAGCGTGTGGACGTGTGGGCTCGCCTCGTCGGCAATGACTGCGGCCGTACCGTCAGTCTGTGCACGTACGACGACTCGTCGGACCGGCCCGATCACAGCAGCACCTCCGCGAGCGCGCGGTAGTCGAGCATCACTCGGTCGATGTCGTCGAACGGCAGGACCTGGATGCACACGTGGTCGGCGCCCGCGTCGTGGTGCGCTCGGACGCGCGTCGCGATCGTCTCGACGTCGCCCCAAGCGACGATCGCGTCGACCAGCCGGTCGCTGATGCCACCGGTGAGATCGTCCTGGCTGAAGCCCAGTCGCAGCAGGTTGTTCGCGTAGTTGGGGAGCGCTACGTACGTGCTCATCGTGGCGCGAGCGACCGCCCGCGCGTTCACCGGGTCGGTCTCGAGGACCACCATCTGCTCGGGGGCGAGAAGCTTGTCGTCCCCGAGGATCGTGCGCGCGATCTCGGTGTGCTCTGGCGGCACGAAGTACGGGTGCGCTCCGCGCGTGCGGTCCCGCGCGAGCTCGAGCATCTTCGGTCCGAGGGCAGCGAGAACGCGCTCGGGCGGGTCCGTCGGTGCAGCGGCGACGAAGAGGGAGGCATCCATCTGGTCGAGGTAGCCGCGCATCTTCGCCAGCGGCGGGAGGTACTCCTCGCCGACCAGTCCCTCGACCATCGGTTGGTGACTGACCCCGAGGCCGAGCAGGAAGCGGCTCGGGAACGCCTCGCTCAGCGTGTGCCATGCCGCGTTCATGGCCATCGCGGCCCGGGCGTAGATGTTCGCGATGCCGGTGCCGACGGCGATGCGCTGGGTTGCTGCGAGGAGGATCGCGGCGTTCACCGGGGCGTCGCGCCCGACCGCCTCGGGCACCCAGATCGCACCCCAGCCCATCGCTTCGAGCTCGGCCGCCAGCTCCGCCGCGCGAGCAGCCGGTTGCAGGTCGAGGGCGAACGTCCACACGCCGACACGTCCGAGGTCCACCGTCATCGCCGCAGCGTACGCGCGGGCCACCGACCTGTTTTGGCGTCG
>JBBQFJ010000175.1:0-5933 GCA_038321755.1 Acidimicrobiia bacterium
CGAGCGGTGGCGCCCCCAACAGGTTCCAGGTGTCGTACAGCAATGGCCGTGGCAGCGACAGGCGCACCGGGTCGAGGTCGCCGAGCCCGAACCCGCCGAGCGCGGCCTCGATCGTCGAGAGCCGGTGGCGAGCCACGAACGGCACCAGCTCGACCGGTTCCCCGTCGCCGAGCTCGGGACTTGGCAGTAGCCTCGCCAACTCCGCGGTGTACCGACCGATGCCGCCGGGTGGGCGCTGGAGCAACTGCTCGACATTGAGGGCGACACGCATGATCCGGCTGCTTTCGATTCAACCCGTCGCCGAGCGCGGCGGGTCGGACCAGGCGCTCGTGGGGATGTTGGGCAGCCTGCCACCCGCGGAGTTCGAGTGCCATGTCGTGGTTCCGTCGGAACCACCCCTGCGCGCCGAGCTCGAAGCTGCCGGAGCGACGATCCACGTCGTGCCGATGCGTCGGATCTCGACGAGCCACGGCCTCGGCAGCTGGGTCGGCTATGCCGCCGGCTGGCCCGTCGCCACGGCTCGAATCGCTCGGCTCGCCCGTCGCGTCGCGGCCGACATCGTGCACACCAACTCCTTGCACTCCTGGTACGGCTGGGCCGCCGCGACCGCCGCACGCCGACCCCACGTCTGGAGCGCACGCGAGATCGTCGTGCAGTCAGGCGCGGCGATGCGGGTCGAACGGTCCCTGGCCCGGCACGCCGATCTCGTCATCGCCGCATCCCACGCCGTTGCCGACCAGCTCGACGCCCGCAACGTCGTCGTCGTGCACGAGAACGCCGACGCCAAGAGGTTCTCGCCCACGCGCGCCGGCGTGTTCCGCAGCCGCATCGACGTCCCCGACGACGTGCCGATGATCGCCACCGCGGCGCGGATCGACACCTGGAAGGGGGTCGATGTCCTGCTCGATGCCTGGCCTCGGGTGAAAGCCGTCTGCGAGGACGTCCACCTCGTCGTCGCCGGTGGACCCGTCGTCGGGAAGGAGGACTACTTCGCGCGGCTCGCGGCACGCGCGCGCGACCTCGCCGACGTGCACTGGCTCGGCTCCCGCGACGACGTCGCCGACCTCTACGCGGACACCGACCTCGCGGTCGTCGCGTCGACGGAGCCCGAGCCCTACGGTCTTGCGGCCGTCGAGGCCCTCGCCAGCGGCACCCCGGTGATCGCGAGCAACGCCGGCGGGCTCCCCGAGATCGTCGCGGCGGCGCGTACCGGCGCGGGCACCCTCGTCGCCCCAGGTGACGTCGAGGCGCTCGCCCAGGCGCTCATCACTCGCGTCGACATGCTCGGTGCCACGAGCACCACCATCCGCGGCGGGCGCCCGGCACTCCGCGAGCCCGAACCCGAGCGTTACGCGGAGCTCCTCCGGGGCGTCGCGCGCGATCGTGGAGCCATCGGGCAGTAGCGTTGTGGACGACATCCTCCGTCACCCTGCCCTGCAGGACGGCCGAGAACCCGGCAATCCAGCGCCCGCTCCGCAACGAACACCCCCCGAATGCCACCAGGCACGACCTCGGTGCCGCCGTCCCAGAGAGGAGCCCGAGTGACCCGTCGCCAGCGTCCCTCACCCCGGGTCCGCCACGCGCTGATCCACCACCTCCAGCTCGGTTCCGTCCGTGACACGGACTGGGTCGCCGCGCACTTCGGTCACCGGTAACCGTGCCGAGCTCCACGCCCGTCCTCAGTCGTCGCGAGGCGAGTCGCATCATCGCCGCCCGCGGCTTCGACGCCCCCGCCGACGCGATCGGCACCGGTCGCCATGTCGGCATCGAGCTCGAGTGGCTCACCGTCGACGCCGACGAGCCCACCCGACCCGCTCACGCCGAAGCGGTCGCCGCCGCCACGAGCGCCGCGGGGCCGCTGCCCAACGCCAGCCGGCTCACGTTCGAGCCCGGCGGCCAGGTCGAGCTCAGCGCCCTCCCGCTCCCACTCGGCCAAGCCTGCGACGCACTCGCAGAGGACAGCGAGGTCCTCGGGGACGCGCTCGCCGATGCCGGCATCGCGCTCGTGGCGCTCGGACTCGAACCCGGCGCGCAGCGCACCCGCGTGCTGCGGACTCCGCGCTACGACGCGATGGAGACGTACTTCGACTCGTGCGGTCCCGCCGGTCGCACCATGATGCGCAGCACGGCGGCATTGCAGGTGAACCTCGACCTCGGCACCGGCCGCCAGATCGCGTCCCGCTGGCACACCGCGCACGCGATCGGGCCGGTGCTCGCCGCCGCGTTCGCGAACTCTCCGATCGGTCCGGACGGACCGACGGGTTTCCGCTCGACCCGACTCGCCGTGTGGTCAAGCGTCGATGACGCGCGCACGGCACCGGTCGACGACGGCGCCGGGTGTCGCGACGCGTGGTCCGACTACGCCCTGGACGCGCCGGTGATGCTGGTGCGGACGTCGCCCGACGACTACGAGCCGCTCGTCGCGCCACTCGCGTTCGGCGAGTGGATCGCTCGCGGTCACGAGCTCGGATGGCCGACGATCGCCGACCTCGACTACCACCTCACCACCCTGTTCCCACCCGTCCGGCCGCGCGGCTGGCTCGAGCTGCGCATGATCGACGCCGTCCCGTCGCCCTGGTGGCGGGTCGCGACCGCCGTGAGCGCGGTCATCGTGGAGGACGACGCGATCGCCATCGAGCTCCGCGAGAGCCTCGAACCGATCCGCGGCCGTTGGGACGTCGCCGCTCGGTGTGGACTCACCGACCCGGCGCTGGCGGAGGCCGCACAGGCGTGCTTCACGGCCGCGCTCGCGGCGTTCCCGCGCTGCGGCGTCGACCCGACCACCCGCGCCGCGACCGAGGAGTACCTCGAGCGCTACATCTCCATGGGTCGCTGTCCGGCCGACGACCGGCTCGACGACTGGCACGCGGGCCGCCCCCCGTTCCCCCGCGCCGAGAACCGCGTGCGGGACGAAGCATGGACCTGAAGCCGTTCGTCGCCGAGGAGCTCGAGCGGGCCCGGGCACGAACGCTCGCGATCCTGGAGCCGTTCGACGACGTCGACCTCGTGCGCCAGGTGTCCCCGCTCATGTCGCCGCTGGTGTGGGACCTCGCGCACATCGCCCACTTCGAGGAGCTCTGGCTGCTCCGAGAGATCGCGGCCACCCAGCCCACCGACCCGCGCTTCGACGACCTCTACGACGCGTTTCGTCACCCACGTCGCGAGCGCGGCGAGCTCGCCATCCTCGGGCCGAGCGCCGCACGCGAGTTCGCGGCCGACGTCCGTGCGCGCGTCCTCGACGAGCTGGCGCGCGTCGACCTCGACGCGGCACGCCACGACGGTGGCGACCCGCTGCTCGCCGATGCGTTCGTCTACGGGATGATCATCCAGCACGAGCACCAGCACGACGAGACGCTGCTCGCAACGATCGACCTCATGGACGACGCCGCGTACCCGCGGATGCCTGCACCCGCACCGTCCCCGACGCGGGGCGAGGTCGACGTCCCCGCCGGATCGTTCGTACAGGGCACGGACTCCGAGCCCTGGGCCTACGACAACGAGCGGCCGGCCCATCCGGTCTCCACCCCCGGGTTCCGCATCGACGCCGCACCGGTGACGAACGCGCGCTTCGCCGAGTTCATCGCCGATGGCGGCTACGACGAGCACCGCTTCTGGAGCGAGGCGGGCTGGGCCTGGCGGACCGAGACCGCTGCCGACCACCCGCAAGGCCACCACCCGCAAGGCCACCACCCGCAAGGCTGGACGAGCACCGGGAACGGCACCTGGAGCGTGACGAGGTTCGGGCACGAGCAGGACCTCCCTGCGGATGCGCCGGTCGAGCACGTCTGCTGGCACGAAGCCGACGCGTTCGCTCGCTGGTCGGGCGCCCGGCTCCCCACGGAGTCGGAGTGGGAGCACGCAGCCTCGATCGGCGCGCTCGACGGCGTCGGCCAGGTCTGGGAGTGGACGGCGTCGGACTTCCTCCCGTATCCCGGGTTCCGAGTGTTCCCCTACGCCGAGTACTCCGAGGTGTTCTTCGGCGACGAGTACCAAGTGCTCCGGGGTGGTTCGTGGGCGACCGACCCGATCGTCGGCCGTACGACCGTCCGCAACTGGGACTATCCGATCCGCCGGCAGATCTTCTCCGGCTTCCGCTGCGCACGAGACGAGGACTGAGACCGATGTGCCGTCACCTCGCGTACCTCGGAGCGCCGATCCCGCTCGGCGCGCTCCTCACCGAGCCGGCGCACTCGTTGGTCCGTCAGGCCCAGGTCGCGCGCCTCCAGACCTATGGCACCGAGAACCCCGACGGGTACGGCGTCGGGTGGTGGGACGCCGACGGCGAGCTGCATCGCTCCCGGAGCGCGACACCGATCTGGGAGGACACCCACCTCTCGGAGCTCACGAGCGAGCGGTCCGGTGCGATCATCGCCGCCGTGCGCCTGGCATCCCCGGGCCTGCCGACCGAGGTGTCCGGGAACGCACCGTTCACCGACGGCCGGTGGTGCTGCTCGCTGAACGGCCTCGTCCACGACTGGCACGAGGGTGCCGGCGCGGAGCTCCGAGCCCTGCTGTCACCCGCCCGAGCCGGCTCCCTCGAAGGGCTCACCGACACCGAGGTCTGCTTCGGGCTCACGCTCGACCGCATCGACCAGGGCGCCACCCCGGGCGAGGCCTTGCACGACGTGGTGCACGAGGTGGCCGCGCGCTCGACCGCGACCCTCAACTTCCTCCTCACCGACGGGCAGACGCTCGTCGCGACGGCGTGGGGGAACTCCTTGTTCACCCGGGTGCGCGACGACTCCGTGCTCGTCGTGTCGGAACCGCTCGACGACGACGCCGCCACCTGGGCGCAGATCCCGGATCACACGCTCGTCGTGGTGGACGGCGCCCGAACCGTGACCACGACCTCACTCGACGCGCCCCCGCTCGACACGCGCCCGCTCGACACGGCCTCTCGCAGCGACCGGCACGCACCGACCGGGGCACGATGACGAGCACCGCGAGATCCGACACGGCCCCGGACGAGGTGCGCGTCGACGTCTACCTCTCGGGTGCCGATCTCGAAGACGCGCTGGCACGCGACGTGCGCGCCGGACTCACCGCGTCGCCGAAAGAGCTCCCGCCGAAGTGGTTCTACGACGACCGAGGCTCCGAGCTCTTCGACGAGATCACCCGGCTGCCCGAGTACTACCCGACGCGCGCCGAGCGCGCGATCCTCGAAGCTCACTCGGCAGAGATCTCTTCGCTCACGCGCGCCGACACGCTCGTCGAGCTCGGCTCCGGCACCTCCGAGAAGACCCGGCTGCTCCTGAGCGCGCTCGCGGATGCGAAGACCCTGGTGCGGTTCGTCCCGTTCGACGTGAGCGAACAGACGCTGCGCGACGCGTCGGCTGCCGTGGCGAGCGAGTACGGCATCGGCGTGCACGCCGTGGTCGGCGACTTCGAGCGGCACCTCGACCGCATCCCGACCGGCGGCCGACGACTGGTCGCCTTCCTCGGCGGCACCATCGGCAACCTGCCGCCGGCCAAGCGAGCCGACTTCCT
This sequence comes from Acidimicrobiia bacterium, assembly GCA_038321755.1. Taxonomy (GTDB): domain Bacteria; phylum Actinomycetota; class Acidimicrobiia; order IMCC26256; family PALSA-555; genus JALHSW01. The sequence goes on from JBBQFJ010000175.1 coordinate 5,488, forward strand.
CACCCAGATCCGCGCCGGCCTCGGGCCGGACGACGCGTTGCTCCTCGGCACCGACCTCGTGAAGGACGTCGCCCGGCTCGAGGCCGCCTACGACGACGCGGCCGGCGTCACCGCCGCGTTCAACCGGAACGTCCTGTCGGTCGTCAACCGCGCGCTCGACGCCGACTTCGACCCGGGCGCCTTCACGCACGTCGCTCGCTTCGACCTCGAGGACGAGTGGATCGAGATGCGGCTCCGGGCGAACGAGGCGATGGACGTCCGGGTCGGAGCGCTCGACCTCGACGTGTCGTTCGCCGCCGGCGAGGAGATGCGCACCGAGATCAGCGCCAAGTTCCGGCGGGCCAAGGTCGAGCACGAGCTCGAGGCCGCCGGGCTCGTGCTGGCCGAGTGGTGGACCGACCCGGCAGGCGACTTCGCCCTCAGCCTCGCCCGCCCTGCCTGATCGG
>JBBQFJ010000176.1:0-5894 GCA_038321755.1 Acidimicrobiia bacterium
CCTCTACCACCGCGTCGCGGGGCGCTGACGCTCACCGCCGACCGCTAAGGGAGGCGATCGATCCAACCGAGGAGCGCCGCGATCGCGCGGGGGTCGTGCCGCAGCTCGTGCCCGGCGGCCTGGACCAGCCGCAGCTCACCGCTCGTTCCCGCGGCCGCAACGAGCGCCCGAGCGTCCTCGTCGCCGACGACCGCGTCGGTCGAGCCGTGGAGGACGAGCAACGGTCGGCCATCGAGCTTGCGTGCGGCGGCCTCGCCGTCGATCGCCAGGAGCTCGCGCCCCCAGGCCTGGAGCGACTCCGGGAAACCGGCGGTCGAGATCATCCCCTGACGACGCGCGTAGACCGCGACTCGCCCCGGCTCGCGCGCGAGCTCCCGCAGCGAGCGGGGCGCGGCCAGTGTGGCGACGGCGCCCACGCGCGGATCGTCCGCCGCCGCGGTCAAGGCGAACGTGCCGCCCTCGGCGACGCCGACGAGCCAGACCAGCTCGGTCTGTTCCCGCTCGATGAGCTCGGTCACCGCAGCATCGATGTCGGCACACCATCCGGCGCCCGAGAAGTCGCCGTCGCTCGTCCCCGTGCCGCGGAAGTTGAACGTGAGGGTGACGCAGCCCGTCTCGCGAGCGATCCGGTCGGCGAGCTCGGGGAAGGTGGAGGCCGATGCGGTCGCGCCGCGCGGCCCGGTGGGGAACCCGTGACAGAGCACGACGCCACGCGACCGACCGGGCCCTGCCGGATGGGCGAGGTGGGCCGCGAGCTTCGTGCCGTCGGTGCTCAGCAGGGTCGAGTCCAGAACCGCCAGTATCCTCGACGGCGTGGGAGTCCCGGCACTCAAGGAGTGGGCCGTCGTCGTGCGCGCGCTGCTCGAGGGCGAGCAGCTCCTCGACGTCCGCAAGGGCGGCTTGCGCGAGGACGGTCGTCACTTCGCGGTGCAGGCCACGCGATGCTGGCTCTACCCCACCGTCGAGCACCAGAAGGTCGAGCTGCTCAAGCCCGCATACCGACACTGGGTCGACGACACGATCGCCGCCGCGCCTCCCGACCGCGCGATCCGGGTCGAGGGCTGGGCCGACATCGTCGGCGCGATCTCCGTCACGGAGCCGGACGACCTCGCCAAGATCGACGGGAAGATGATCTGGACCGGCGACTACGCCGCTTCCCGCCTGAACTGGAAGAAGCGCGACGCGCTCTGGGTGCTCGCCATGCGCGTCCACCGGCTCGACCAGCCGATCACCGTGCCGTTCCGCGAGGAGTACGGCGGGTGCACGTCGTGGGTGCAGCTCGACGGCCTGCCCGACGATCCCGCCTCACTCCCCAGCGAGCTCGCGCAGAGCGACGAGTCGTTCGCGGCGCGGCTCGGGTTCGTGGAGAAGGACCTCGGGCGAGCCTTCGAAGCCGCGATCCCGAGCTCCTAGTCCTCGTCGGGGACCGGGATCGAGCGGTCGGCTCGATAGCCCCGGTTACGAGCCTCGGCCAGCGTGTCAGGCGAGAACGCCGCGTAGCGCTGCGAAGCGAGCAGCTCGTCGATCTTCGCCGCGACCGCGGGATCGTCCGCGTGGTCGAGGTCGTACACACGCTGCGTCCGCTTGTCGCCCAGGTACTGGAAGTCCTCGAATCGCGTCGGTCGGGTCATGTCGCACGACGCTAGTCACCTCGACTTCGAACAGGCGGACGCGAACGGGCGGGGCACTGATGTGCCCCGCCCGTTGCTCGTTCTTCGAGAACACCAACTCGTTGATACGGGTGGGACCAGCCCCCGCCGACTCGGTGCCGGTGCTGCGGTTGATCTCCGCTTGGAAGTCCAGCGGTGTGGGGCCTAGCGGCCGCGCACCTCCAGGGTCCCATGTTGTTCATGCATGTGATGGACCACCTCCCTTCTCTGGTCCACCAGATTTAGCACGTCGCGCGCTCAGTTGCGCGGCGATTCCGCGTCATCGTCGGGAAGGTCCCCCGGCTGGGCCGGCGGTCCGATCGCACCGATCGCACGCAGATACGAGAGCTGGGTCTCGACGACCCCGTGCACCTGCTCGGGGAGGTACGACTCCCCCGTCGCCGCGCAGCGCTCGAGGATGTACGCGACCTGCTCGGCGCCCCCGACCACGACCGGCCCCTTCGGCGTCGTGGTCGACCCGTTCTGCGAGACGCCCTTGCGCTGGAAGAACTCGAGCTGGAACTCGAGGATGCGCCGCACGTCCTCGCGGTTCAACGTCGCCGCAACGTCGTCGGGCACGTGCTCGACCACCCACTCGAACGCGTCATCGGGGTCGAAGATCGCGGCCGGCGGCGCCTCCCCGATGCGCCCCGCCTCGCGCACCACGAGCACCGCCGCGATCGCGACGACGAGCCCGAACACGAGGAAGCCCGCGACGAAGACCACCGACGGTGATCAGGGATAGCTGCTGACGGGCGCTGCCGTCAGCAGGCCTGGAACGGGCGTCCACGACCCGCTCCACACGCCGGCTTCGATCTGCGTGTACTGGACGCTGTCGTCGGTGCCCTGCGCAAACACCCACAGCCTGATCCCGTCGCTGACCGCGACCGGGTCCGACGTGACCTCGAGCGACAACGACTCCCACGGTCCCCAGCCCGGGCCCTGCCGGCGCACGTGCCAGAGGGACTGGTCGCCCGCGCGGCCGAACAGCGACACCTCGGCGCCGTCCGCGACCGCGACCGGGTCGGAGTTCAGGCCCAGACCGCCGATGCCCTCCCAGTTGGTGTAGCCGGGGCCCGCGTTGTGTCGCGTATACGCGATGGTGTCTTCCGCTCGGGCGAAGACGTGAATCTCCGTCGGCGTCACCGCCACCGTGAGGTCCGAGGTGAGCCAGCCGCCGAGCGGGTTCCACCCCGACCAGGAGCCCGTGTAGACGTTCTGCCAGATCCCGCCGTCGAAGTGCCGCGCGAGGAGGTAGAGCTTGGTGCCGAACAACGCCAGCACCGGGTCCGTCGAGTTGCTGCCGCCGAGCCACTCCCACGGCGACCACGTCGAACCGTTCCAGCGGCGCGTGTACATCGCGTTGTCGGTGCCCCGCCCGACGACGTGCACCACGGAGCCGCGTGTCGCCGCGACGACGCTCGACGTGAACGTGCCGCCCAGCGACTCCCAGGTGGTGCTCCCCGCGCCTGCGGTGAACCGCTGCACAGCGGCGCTCCGGTCGTCGGCGCGGACGACGAGCTCGATCTCGCCCGCGGCCGGGGAGATCGCGCTGATGGTCGACTTCACCGAGCCGCCGAGGCTGAGCCAACCGGCAGCCCAGTTCGCTCCGTCGAAGGACTGCTGATGGATCGCGCCGTCGGAGCCGCGGACGAACACGTCGACGGTCCCGTTCGCGAGCGACACGGCCCCGCCGAGTGACGGTGCGAGCGGTGTCGGGATCAACGGCTTGGGTGGGGGTGGCGGCGGTGCTGGCGGCGTGTAGGCCGCGCAGTCGGCGTTGTGCCCCGCGGTCGCGTTGTCGACCGCGGAGGAACCGCCGCAGCCGATGTCGAGCGCGTACGGCGGGACGCAGGTGACCATGCGACACGCGATCACGCCCGTGCCCCCGACCCACTGGTTGCACTGCCCGTAGCGGAAGTGGTTGCAGTACACCTTGCGCGTGTCGCAGCCCGCCGCGCAGCCGCAGGGTGCGTACCCCGAGAAGTCGTTGCAGTCGATGTAGTAGCGGGTGCCGTCGCAGTACACCGAGTAGTCGGCACGCCACCAGCCCGACGCGATCGACCCGGGCGGGCACGCGTTGACACCTTGGTTGATGACGCAGCAGAACTCGGTGTAGCCGTCACGGCACAGCCCACCCCGGCAGTCGGTGATCCGCTGGAACGGCGGACCGGGCTGGGTGACGACGGCGCAACCGGTCGCGGCGACTGCCGTCCCCACCATCGTCGTCTTGGCGATGAAGCCCCGACGCGAGACGTGCGCACCGAGCGCCCGACTCGTCGTGTTGACCAACCAGTCGGCCAACGCCAGCCCGCGCATCATGCGCCGTCCAACGAGGTCTGCACGAGCGTCTGCGTGCGCGGCAGGAGCGTGAGTGCGAGGAACGCGAGGAACAAGCCGGTCAGCGTGAGGAGCACGAACGGGACGCCCGCCAGCGGCTGGTCGGCGAGCAGGTCGCCGAGTCCGACCCCGGGATCGATCGCGACGACGACGGCTGCGACGACTGCCACCAGGTTCACGCCGACGTGGACCCAGCTCGGAGGCGTGTCGGCCTTGCCAAAGCAGCCGCACGACGCGATCGGCGCACCGCGCACCAACGCGACCACGACGAAGCCGGTGAACGCGAGGTACGAGAGTGCGACCAGGACCGCCGCGGCACGATCAGCCGTCACCAACGCCCACACGCCGATAGCCGCCTCGGCGACGCCCCCGACTCGCACCAGCAGTGCACCAGCCGGGAGGCCGACACCCCGCAACGCGTTCGCGGTGTCGCCGGGCTTGATCGCCTTGAGCACACCACCGATCGCGAGCAACGCCGCGGCGATGACGAACGGACCGGCAGCGATCGTCATGGCGTCAATGGCGCGATCGTGATGGTGGCGAGCACCGAGTTGACGACCGGGACGACGGCAGTGCGCTGCGCGAAGTCGCCGAGCACGACGTAGAGGCAGAACGTCCGACCGGACTCGTGGAAGAACACCTGCGCCCCGCCCTGCCCGTCGAGGTTGCGCTGCAGGGTCGAGGACTGGAAGTCGTCGACCCTGAGCTGGGTCGGGAGGCCCTCGCGCGCGAACAGCGGCTGACCGACATCGGCCGGGTCGAACTCCTTGAGGATCACGAGCGCGTCGTTCTTCCTGAGGTCCTCGACGACATCGCTCCCGTAGTCAGCCATGTCGAGAGGGAGCCGGATCGTCGCGACCTGAATGAGCGGGAACGAACGCTCGCCGACCGGTGCAGCCGCGCCGACCACGAGCTGCCCGCTCGGCGAGCTGCCGGTCGCACCGCTCTCGCCCGCGGCGGGGCGCCGGAAGATCCGGCCCTCCCACCCGGCGGGTGGCGTGATGGTCAGCCCGTGGGCTTCGAGCTCGGGCACTAGCGCGCCTCTTGGGTCGGCGCGTGCAAGTCGGCCTCGGTGCTCGGGTACAGACTCGGGTCGCCCGGCTCGATGCCCGCCGCGCGCAGCTCGTCGTCGGCCAGTGCTTCACGGGCACGACCGTCGAGCTTGCGGCGGTTGCCGCGCTTCGTGCGGGATCCCGCCTTCGGGTCGAGCCCCGCGTCGACGAGCGCCTGCTCCATCATGCCGACGAGGTTGCTCCAGGTCGCGGCGGCGCCTTCGCCCACGACCTCGCCGCTCGGGCCGTCGACGTACACGAAGTACGGCGCGACCGGGACGTCGTAGGCGGCCCACGCCTCGCTCGACATCACGACCGGGACGTCGCGCGGCGTGAACTTCCGCAACCGACCGGGGCTCTCGCCTTCGGCGCCCTTGGTGACGACGATGAGGCGCGCGTCGCCCGGCACGGGCAGGCGCGCCGCGGAGGCGAAGGCGGACCAGAACTCGGCGCAGGTCGAGCAGCCCGAGGTGAGGAACGCGATGAGGGTCGAGTGCTGTGCACCGACCACTGCGATCGAGAGCGCGTCGCCCGTGGGGGTGACACCGACGAGGTCGGCGGCGTGGCGCGGCTCTGCGCGCGCCTCGGGCCGGGGCACGGTGATGCCGGCCGGCCGGGACGCGCCTTCGGGCGCGTCGGGGTCGAGGTCGACGCCGAGGCCGTGCAACGATCGCAGGATCTCGGCGTGGCTCCGCAGCAAGCCCGCGACGAGCACTGCGAGCAGTGCCACGACCACGGCGAGCAGAGTGACCAGGACCGCCATGCCGACGAGTCTGGCACGGCGTCACCTCAGATCCGGGCAGCGGACGGCTCAGGTGTGGGCGCTGTCCGGGGGTGGCGGCTTGATCTTGCG
>JBBQFJ010000177.1:0-5796 GCA_038321755.1 Acidimicrobiia bacterium
TTCGTGGCGGGCAACGTACGTTGCTCCCGGTAGCGCCCGACCGAAGCGAGTTCGCGGCAAAACACGTGAGGAAGCGATCGCTCGACGGGCCGTGAAGTTGGAGGAGCTCTGCCAGATCCAGTCGTCGACGTTCCATCGCGAGGTGACCGTGGCCGAGCTGGCGGCGTGGTGGCTCGACGTGGTCGCCCGGCATCGCGTGCGGGCTTCGACGCTGGGCACGTACAGCCAGCGCGTCGAGCGGATCACCAACACGATCGGCCAGCTGCCGGCGCGATCGCTGAAGCCGGAGCGCATCGCTCGTTGGCAGTCCGACCTGTTGAAGTCCGGGCTTGCGTCGGGGACGGTCGCAGACGTGCGGGTGACGTTGCACCAGGTGCTCGAGCAGGCGGTCCTCCACGAGCTGATCGCCTCCAACCCCGTCGATCGCGTGGCCGCACCGAAGGTGGTGCGCGGGGCACGACGCGCGCTCGTGTCCGCCGATGCGCGCAACTTGGTGGAGTCGGCGTCGGACGATCGTCTCGGTGCGGTCGTGGCGCTGCTGTTCGTGCAGGGCTGGCGCGTGTCCGAGGCGCTCGGCCTGGGCTGGGATGATCTCGACCTCGATGCCGGCATAGCCGTCGTGCGTCGAGCCGGGATCTACGTCCACAAGGTTGGCATGGTGCTCGGCCCGACCAAGAACGCCGGCGCGTCGGGCACCCACCACCTGTCGGCGGGAGTGGTTGAGTTGTTGCGGGCGCGTCGCAAGGCGCAGGCAGTTGAGCGACTGGCATGTCGCGGGCCGTGGCCGGCGCACACCTACGAGGGACAGACCGTGTCACTGGTGTTCACCAACGAGCGCGGCGGTCTAGTGAACCGACAGGCGGCGGCGAAGGCGGTGACGCGTGCGGCGACGCGAGCGGGTATCGACCCGAAGGGCATCGCGACGCATACCGGTCGCCGCACTGCCGTGACGGTGTTGTACGCCGAAGCCGGCCTCGACCTCAGCGACATCGCCAGGTACGTCGGCCACAAAGGCGAGGCGACAACCGCTGGCTACGTGAGATCGCTGGGCGAGCGCCCGAAGGCGACGGCTGCGATGGCCGCATCGATGCTCGATCCCGCCGCTCGCAACACCTGAGCACTTGGGTGCCCGAGAGGCTCATGAACGGGTCCGCAGCGATCATGCGCCGCCCCAGTGAACGCATCGGCCAGAATGAAGTCGAGCGGCTGTGCCGATCTGGCGGCGCATGTGGTCGCCTCGGTCGAGCAGGAGGAAGGGGGTACTCATGTCGGACGATGGTTCAGACAACGAACTTGCACAGCAGACCCAAGTCGGCCTGGCGCGCTTGCTGCTTGACCCTGAGAATCCGCGGCTTCCCCCTGAGGTAAAGGGCTCGGACCAACGCGCCTTGGCGGTGTACATCGCGTCGAACTATGACCCGTTGAGGGTCGCTCGATCGATTGCGGCCCATGGGTACTTCTCGTCCGAGCCTCTGATCCTCATCGCTGCGGAGAACGGCCACGATTACATCGTGGTAGAAGGAAATCGTCGGCTGGTTGCCCTGCGTGGACTGAGCGACGAAGCCCTACGCGCCGAGTTTGAAGAGTCTGGCGAGTGGAACGACCTGGCAGCGGCGACACACCTTCCGGATCTCTATCCGGTCGTTGTGGCACCAAGCCGACGAGCAGTTGCACCGATCATCGGGTACCGCCACATCTCCGGAATCGAGCCTTGGGATCCCTTGGCGAAGGCTCGGTTCGTCGCGTCATTGATAGATGCAGCGGACGAGCCGATCGGATTTGCTGAGGTGGCGTCCATTGTTGGCGAAACGGTGGGCGATGTGCGGGCCCTTACCGTAACGCTCGGATCATCGAGCAGGCCCGTTCGGACTTTGGAATCGACACTACGAATGCTGAGAACGAGTTTGGGGTCTTCACACGTGCCATGAACTCGCCCGCCCTGAGGGCGTTCATCGGCGCGCCCGCACCCTCGGAGGTCGAGATTGGCGGCCGGCCATTGCCCGAGCCGAAAGCTGCCGCCGCAGCCGAACTGATCACATGGATCTTCGGCGACAGCAACGCGTCAGGAAAGGTGATCTCGGAGTCAAGAGACATCACAACTCTGGGCCGCGTCGTGGCATCGTCGGACGGCATCGACGTGCTCCGGGACACCGGCAACCTTGAGGTCGCTGACGAGGCGGCCGGTGGACCACTGGCCCGATTGCTGGCGCGGCTCACGCAGGCGCGGAACGCTCTTCGTGCTGCAGCCACCGACATCGATCGCTTTCGCGAGGAGACGACCGTGCGAAACCTCCTCGACGAGTGCGCTGAGGTCGTAGCTGCGCTCCGAACTCCCACATGACCCGTTCAAGCGCACTTAGCCAACCGACCCAGAGCGACGCGCACACCCTTGCAGACTGGGCTGAGGCGCTCATGGAGATCGAGCAACGCCAGGTCCTGTCGCGGTCAACTCTCAGAACTCGGCTTCGCGACGTTCTCAGCCACGACGAGACAGAACTGGATCTGTTGTTCTCCGAGGTGCGTCGGCGAAGCGCTGCGTCGGCGACGATCTACCCATACACCGTTGATGCGACACGCATAGTACGTAGTGGCACGGATGGAACGGTCTACTGCTACCTACTCCTCTTGGCGCTCGAAGAGGCGCCGTTTCGGAAGGCCGGCAAATTCGCACGGGTTGAGCTCGGCCTCGACCTGCTCGCCGTTGCGGCCCTGAAGGCGTACCTCGGTGACGCTGCCCTTGGAGTCAGATTCGCTTGGCCGCCTGGAAAGGGACCGGGCCGGCGACCGACCAAATTTCCCGAGGCCATCTCGTGGTTGGCCGACCAATTGAATCTTCCAACGGGCTCGGGCCGCCGGAGCCCGAACAAGAAGGATGGCGGCGTCGACGTGGTTGTGTGGCGCCCATTCCACGACCGCGCCGGAGCGTTTCTCGTGATCCTTGCGCAGACGACCGTGACGCGAACATTCGTGCCGAAGGCGAAGGACATCTCTCGCGAGCAGTGGAAGGACTGGATCTCGTTCGGGTCGTCACCTATCACAGCGCTGGTCGTTCCCCATTCGATCCCGACCAACAGCGACGCTTGGGATGATATGCACTACGACGTGAACCTGATCCTGGATCGTGTTCGCCTGTGCGAACTGCTAGAGGAGGCAGAACCGATTGAACATGCGCTACACGCGGACATCGCGACCTGGTGCAGCTCGCAGCTGGACGCTCTTGTCCTCTAGGACTACTGACTGCCGCGCGTTCAATGCGAGGTGCGTTCTGTCGAGACCTGTGCCTATCGACCTCGCTTCGCTGGCCGAAGGAGGCCAAGCAGGATGACTTCCCTTGCAGGTCGGCTCTACGTCCCGAAGCTCTACAAGATCGACGCGGAGCGCGCGTCGGTCGTTGAGCTGTTGGAGAGCGGGGTCGAGGCGAGCGGAGGGCGCGTCGTCTACAGCTCGTTTCGCGACCAACGTGTCGCGCCGATCTACATCGGAGCCGAAGATGGGACCGGCGCGCGCTACGGGCTTCTCATCTACCCATTTCGCGCGACCAAGCGGCTGACCGGCGGCCGGCCGGTGGACGAGCACCGAGCGCAGATCCGCCTCAGCGACCCGACGCGAACACGCAACGAGAGCAACACCATCGCGCGTGACGTCGCCGGCGTCGACGTCACTCTCGTCCTCACCGTCGACCCCGAGCTGAAGTTCATCGTCGGCCTGGACCCGCTCGTGTACGAGGACCTTCCGATGGGCATCTCCGTGTACTACCGGGACCACAACGTCACCGAGGCCGACGAACACGGGTGGGCGGTGTGGGAGCGCGACAAGACTGGGGGAAGCCGACGTTCGCGGATCGTCGAGCTGGAGACCATGGTCGGGTTCCGTCCGCATCGGCTGCTCGACTACGTGAGGTTCGAAGCGCGTGCGAGCGCTCTCGGGTTGAACCCGGCGCTTCGCGGCTCGCTGGCGCGCGAGTTCCTCACGTCTCCAACGGGGCCACATCGCCTCGAAGGCTTTTTCGGTCTCGGCTCCAAGGAGATCCTCGACATCATCGAATCGAACTTCCGTCTCGGTGTTGCAGTGCGCGGCGGTGTCGCCGAGCGGCACCTAGAGCGAGTTCTCAGGAGTGATCCATCAGTCTCGTCGGCCACTCCAATCGATGCCGATGGTCAACCCGACTTCCAGGTTGTCACGCCCGACGGTCGTGAGATCCTCATCGAGTGCAAGACCGCCAGCGCACACCGGTACAAGGACGGTGCGTTCAAGGTGGAGGCGCAGAAGACCCGCGACTCAGGCGCCGGGCGTCAGTACACGTTCGATCAGTTCGACGTCCTCGCTGCCTGCCTGTTCTCCGCGACGGGGGTCTGGGAGTACCGGTTCCGTTGGACGAAGGATCTCGAGCCCTGGCCCACCGATCACGCGCGGATCAAGCCCGTCCAACGCATCGATACAAGCTGGGCGCAGTCGTTCGATGAACTGCTGCGCGGCGGCCCTCAGAGCTGAGCGGCGACCTGCTCGGCGACGCGCTGAGCGAGGAGCGGGGGCACGGAGTTGCCGACCTGCGCCTGCACCGAGATCCGCTTGCCGACGAACTCGAACTCGTCGGGGAAGGTGAAGAGCCGGCGGAGCTCGGGTACCCGTAGCCGCCGGTTGTCCCAGTGAAACGGACCGACGTTCGGTCCGGGCTGCGCCTGGATCGTCGGTGCAGCCCGGTTCGGGTCGAGCTTCAGCAGGAACGACCAATATCGCGAGCGCCACTCGAACAGCGGATCGGGGTGCCCGCGCTTCGCGGTGTAGTAGAGGTAGTTGTCGCCGGGCGGGATTCCAGGCAGGAGGTGGCCCCATTGACCTCGGACTACTTCCTCCGGCTCGGGTGTGGTGACGAGGCCGGTGAGAGCTTGGCCAGTGGTGACGTGCGGGAGTGGACCGGTGCCCTGATTCGTCCGGCGTTCCCAGTCTCCGAAGTGGGTCGGCGCGGGAAGCTCGGGGACCGCATCACCCTTGCGAGCGCCGACGATGAAGAGGCGAGGGCGTAGCTGTGGAACGCCGTAGTCACCAGCGTTCAGCACCTGCCAGTTGAACTTGTAACCGGCAGCTTCGATCTCTGCGAGAAGCCGCGTGAAAGCCGGCCTGCTGGCCTTGTTGTCGAACGTCAGCGCGTAGACGTTCTCGAGGATGAAGAACCGCGGCCGAGCCTCGGTCAACACCTTCGTGTACGCCTGGAGGAGGCTCGCTGCTGGGTCGACAGCGTCACGCTTCCATTCGAGCCAGAAACCTGACTTGGAGAACGCGACGCATGGCGGACCACCGACGAGGAGGTCCGGCTTCTCTCGCGCGCCGAGTCCGGCAGCACGGAGGAGATCCCTCGTGGTCATACCGACTCCGTCGCCCGTGGCGAGCGGGTAGAGATCTGCGCGCAGGACCTCCTTCAACGCTGGGAAGAATGCTGGGGCGTTCTTCTCCATCGTGTCGGCCGCGTCCTCGTCCCACTCGACCGCCGCGAGCGTCTGGAACCCAGCAGCCTCGATCCCAAGGTCGAGTCCTCCAGCCCCCGAGAAGAGCGAGATCGCACCACCCTTCACCAAGGCGGCCCGCTTCTGGTCCACAGGTCGCGGAGCGTCAGCCATGTCGGCCCCCAACAGGCGGAGCTGCAACCCGGTTCGGCGTACGTCGTGCCGCGATCCCCTCATGCCCGAGCACGGTACGAGGAGGGTGTGACACAGAGCCCGAGCGGCGGCCGTCCCGCGTTCCTCCACACGTCATGCTCAGGGAGTGAAGGCTGCGGAAGAACACGTCCACCATCATGGC
>JBBQFJ010000178.1:0-5775 GCA_038321755.1 Acidimicrobiia bacterium
CCTTTCACGTTCTCGTCTCGCTGGCCGTGGCCAGGTTGTTCAGCGGGTGTGCCGGTCGGGACCAGCGTCCACGGCTCTGGAAGTACTCGAGCGCTTCGGGAGCGTCCGTGAACTCCAGGAGTCCGCCCACTTTCTCGGCGAGCAGGTCTCGCACCTCCGCCGGCTCCGCGAAGAAGAACTCTCGGCGCTCATTCACGAAGTTCACCCGCCGGTCCGCGAAGGCCTTGTGCAGTTCGCCCTCCAGTGCGATGGCGTCGTCGGAGAAGAACAGTGCATGCACGTCGAAGCGGAACGGGACCGACGCATCGCCTAACTCCCGAATCCTGTCCCGAGGCTCGAGCCGCCGCGTCATGCCGATCTTTACGACGTTGGGGCCGAAGGCTCCGACGTTTGAGATCACGTAGACGTACCCGGCACGGATGTTTGCGATCCGGTAGTCGTTGGCCTCGATGGCCTTGTCAATCTGTGCCAAGCGATTGGCCAGCTCGTCGGTAGCCGCATCGTCTCCGCTCGCGCGAAGCGACTCGAGCACGGTGACGTAGTGGGACTTCTCCTTCTCGAGGCGTTCCCGTTCGGTTGCCAGCTCTTGCTCCGCGCGGCGCTGCTCGCGGAGCAGTTCGCGTTCCTCGCGCGCCTTCTCGCGCTCTTCCTGGACCTTCATCTGAAAGTCCGCGGTGAGCTCCAGTTCGACCAGCCGGAGTGAGTGGAAGACGGGATTGATCCGCATCTCCATGATCGTGCCCAGTTTCTCGATCGCAGTCACAGCGGACTCAAGCCGTTTCGTTGCGGTGCTGATGTTGCCCGCACGCAACGATCGGACGCAGTTGTCGGCCTCCGCGTTGTAGGCGCGCAGCATCAGTCGAGAGAGGTCACTAACCATCCGTCGACCCTTCGCCAACGACCCGTCGAAGGTGAACATGTCTGCGGCGAGCACCGCGTCACCGGCCTTCACGACCGAGTCGATCTGCGCATCCAGGTCGCGGAGGCGGTCCTTGAACGCAACCGCGTCCTCCAGGGGGTGGTGGTAGCGGTAGATGCCAACGTCTTGCAGCACCTTCTGGTCGTCGAGTTCGATAGCGCCCTCGGCTCCCGATCTTGCGGCGGCCAAGGACGCCTCGAGCGCGGCGATGCGACGCAGCAGTGCTTTCGAGTCCTCGCCCGTGGAGGTACTCGGAGCGACTTCTGCGGTGGGCACTACTTCCGGCCGCGCCTCTGCTGGCTCTGTCACTGCTGGCACTCGAGCCGGAATCACAGAGGGGGTGTCGTCATCCGCAATCCACAACTGCCACCCAGAGGGCGGATCTGGCCACGACGGGTCGGGCGTCCATCCCGGAGGCGGCGTCCATCCCGGAGGGGGCGTGGGCCAACCCGGCGGGGAGTTGAATCTCACTGCTGGCCCCGGACTCGTACACCCCTACTCGTGTCAGCCGGGCTGAGGTCGAACGGGGACTTCGACATCGCAGCCCCGAGATGAGTCAGCGTTGCCTGCGGGACCACGTTGGCCAAGTCGAACCCGCCGAATGTCTCCCGGTCAGCCGCGACAACGACCAGGGGCACCGTCTCCGGCAGCCCGGTAGCAGGCGCGATCCGGTCCACCCCCACGGTCAGCGAGATCGAACGGACCTTTCCGGCGCGGTCACCTTCGAAGACCTCGTGCAAAGTCCGGACCGCGACCTGCCAGACGGCGTTCGCGTACCGGTCCTTCTGCGCCTTCACGGGGAGTGAGGTCGAAGTGATCTCGTCTTTGGCCTTGACGTACTTGTACTCCTTCACCGACGGGATCGTCGAGGGCTCGGGAACAGTTGCAGTTAGGGCCAACTCACGAGTGTCCAGTTTGAAGTCGTAGTCGTGGCTGACAGGGAACACCTCCGGGTACACCGAGTTCGACAAGACGATGCCGACGTACTCCTGGATGGCAGACTCGACATCGAACGCCAGTTCGTTGATGAACTTGGCAGCCTCTTGGTTGCGTGAAGCGGCCTCGTCTTCGCGCTGCTTGCATTGCTCTTTGTACGCCGTCTCCGCAGCTCCAAGCTTCGCGAGCCGTTCCCTCTCCGAGCCCTGGCGCGTTGCTTGCTCCGCCACGTAGCTCGCGTGCATGGCGGTCGCATGCGAGTGCCATTGCTGCTTCGCAACGTCGTGTGCCGCCAGGGCCTTCCGGATGGCCTCCTCGTGTCGCTTCTTGCCTCCGAAGGCGGCACCCAAACCGCTAGGCGCTGGTGGCTCCTGGTACGCCGGCTCGGGCGGATACACCAGGTCAGGCATCGTCGGCGCGGGGACGCCGAGCGCACCCGGGGCGAACGGCGGGTGCATCACCTGGCTGATCTTTAGCGCCTCGAGGTCGACGTAGTCGTCCACTTCAAGAGTCCAGGCGAGCAGGCCATCAACCTCATCGAGCTCGTGAGCGAGGGCTGCGTTCAGCGACGCGACGTCGGCTAGCTGAGACTCGTCGTACAGGCGGGCAGCCTCCTTCTCCGCCGCTTTCTGCTCCGCTGCGGACGCACGGCTTGTCGCCGAGCGGGCACGCTCGGCGGCCTTGCGCGAGCGTTCCGCCTCCCGTTCCGCCGCGGCACGAGCGCGGAAGGCGGTCGCCTGCTGCTGTCGGCTCCTCTTCTCAGCCTGTTGAGCCTGGTAATTTATCTCCGCAAAGAACCCACGCTTGGCCATCGTTCCCCCTTCAATGCGCTGATCCCACCGGCAAGAAGGCGGGGCCCTTGTGTTGATCACCCTATCCTTCGGCGTCGGCGACCTCGACAGGCTCCTGCAAGGACGTGGGGTCGACGGTCGCTCCCCAAGTTCCGAGACCCTGACACTTGGCATTTTCCCAGGTCAGCGAACCCTCGGCACCGCACCGCTGACGAGGCACCAATGTGTTCTGGGCACAGTGAAAATGCCGCTGACACAAGGGTCAGAAAACTCAGGGACGAACGAATCGAGTTCACTCGCCGGAGACTTGGCGGCGGCACCGACACCGCTCGTTGACGACGCATATGAGGTGCCACGATGCGCGCCCATCGTGCTCCCGATCCGGCTGGCCGGGCCCTCCCTCACTCGGTGCGAAGTCGCGCCAAAGCGTCGGCCCACCTCGCCAGCATGCGGTCGATGCTGTCGTGTACCCGTGCGCGGTGAGCCTCGATGTCGGCGGACCGCCCGTCGTCCTTCATGGTTTGCACGTTATGCGGGCGGGGTCGCCTCGGACACCGGCCGGCGTCGGGCATGGTGCGACCCGAAAGCACTGTCAGCAGAACGGACGGCAGCCGGGCCAGACGACGCAGCAAACGACCCGCGGGCTGTGCGTCGTCGCTCTCCGGTTGCGGCGCTCTCGGGCTGCGCCCTCGTTCGCGCGGCCTCGCCTGCGAGGCCCAGGCGGTGGTTGCCAACGTCTGTCACTGCAGATGAGGAGAGCTACGCGAGCGAGCTGTCGTAGGTAGCGGTCAAGGCACCACACCACCTGCATCGCCGGTGTTGACGACGGTGCGACACGGATCCGAATTTGTTACGGACACTTGTTCTATTGCGTTAGCCTGAGGTCCATGGCAGACAAGAGCGGAATCCAGTGGACGGAAGCGACCTGGAACCCGGTCACCGGCTGCGACCGGATCTCGGCAGGCTGCGATAACTGCTACGCCCTGACCCTGTCGAAACGACTGAAAGCCATGGGCGTCCAAAAGTACCAGAACGACGGCAACGCAGTGACGTCCGGCCCGGGGTTCGGACTGACCGTTCACCCCGAGGCCCTTGCCCAGCCAGTGCACTGGCGCACACCACGCGTGATCTTCGTGAACTCGATGAGCGATCTCTTCCACGCCAAGGTGCCGCTTTCGTTCATCCGCGATGTGTTTGACGTCATTGCAGCAACCCCGCAGCACACCTACCAGGTCCTCACCAAGCGTGCGGTCCGCGCCCGCAAGCTGGGGGATCAGCTGGACTGGCCGACCAACCTGTGGCTTGGCGTTTCAGTCGAGTCAGCAGCAGTGCTGCATCGCGTCGACGAGCTGCGGCGGATCCCGGCCGCGGTGCGGTTCCTGTCTTGCGAACCGCTGCTCGGGCCGCTGGATCGCATCAACCTGGATGGCATCGGTTGGGTAATCGCCGGCGGGGAGTCTGGACCCAACTACCGGCCGATGGATGTTGCCTGGGCTCGGTCAATTCGTGACGTGTGCCTGGACGCGTCGGTGCCGTTCTTCTTCAAGCAGTGGGGCGGGCGATCACCGAAGGCGCTCGGTCGTGAGCTTGACGGGCGCCTCTGGGACGAGATGCCTACCCGGGTGGCTTGATGAAGTCGATCAACGTCCCGGCTGGGTAGGTGTTCCGCCTTCGCTGGTTGGGCGAGCTGATCAATCCCTCATTCTGCATTGAGGCAAGTGTCGCCCTTTTGATGTGCCCGTCGTGATACGGCGTGTGAACCAAGGTGAACTCTTCCACTGCCTCGATCGTCGCGCGGGCGCCAGCAAACTCTCTGAGGAGGGCCATACGCAGAGGGCCCATGTCGGGCTCGGGCCCGAAGAGCACATCCTGACCGGCGAGCCTGTCGGAGAAGTGGTAGTCCCCAGTTGGAGCAACGCTCCACATGGCTCGCTTCATAACCTTCAGACCCTTGAGATTGCGGGTGCAGTAGAACATATAGCAGATCGTCAAGCCGTTCTCGCCGGTCATCTTGAATCGCTGGACGTAAGGGAATCGTCCGACGGTCTTCAGTTGACGCTCGTACAGGTTCGCAAGCCAGAGTCCGCGTGTTGGGTCGCCCGAGGGTGGAGCGGACGCGAACTCGTCAGTACCGAAGAGCCGTTGAAACGCGGCGTCGACCACTGCGCTCGTGGAGAACCGTTGGACGCTGTTGAAGTCGAAGTAGATGAGCAGTTCGCATCCGTTGTAGCTCAACAGGTCAGCGATCTGCTTCATGTCAACATCCTTGTAACCGAAGGGGTCAACAAAGGCGAACGTCGGAGCGAGACGGGCCTTCTGTTGCTCCAGTTGGGCTAGAACGCCGTCGACCAGCTCGCCGAAAGGCTCGTTCCGCAGTTCGACCTTGACGTTCGTGGGGTAGCCCCCGCGCCCCTCCCTCAATGTTTGCTCAACCTCGGCCAGCGATTCATACCTGCCAGGATCACGCTCGTTGAAAACAAAGATGAACTCGCAGGTCGAGAGCCTCTCCAAGTAGCCATGGTCGAGGAGAACCTCCAGCGCAACGATGGGCGAGCCAGGTTCGCTGCCTGCGTAGACACCTGGGCCGGCGAACCCATCGAGGAAGAGGATGCGATTACGGGTTTGGCCGAGGATCGGAAACCATCCCTTGAGATACTCCCGAAGGATCTGGTGCTTCGCAGCCGTATGTGGCTTGAGCGGCCAGATCGTCGATCTGGGCATCAGGTCGTCCGGTCAGCGTCGTCGTCCTGGTCCCGCCGGGCGCGCTCCCCCATGCTCGGCCGGCACTCATCCCTGTCGGTGACCACCCAGTGGCGGCCGCCGACACCGACCAGTTGGCCGACCGCAGGCAGATCCACAGTCGTCGTGACGACGGCGGTCACGTTGTCACGCCAAACAACAGGTCATCCTCGTTGTGCGACGCTCGGTCACCGCACACCCCGTGTTGTTCCACCCTGGTTCCCCTTTGGCTTGATCCGTTGGCCCCATGTCTACCCGTCGGGTCAGAGAGCCCGCGCCTGAGGGTTGCACGTCGGCGTCTCTCAAGATCGATCGCCACTCCACTTGCTTGGCGAAACCCGATCGGGTGTCACCCCCCTGGACCCGAAGGGTCTCGAACCGCCTGCCGAG
>JBBQFJ010000179.1:0-5742 GCA_038321755.1 Acidimicrobiia bacterium
AGGTCGAGGGTGAGGACGGTCACAGCCCTCCGAGCGTGCGCACCACCTTCGCGAGGGCGGAGAAGTCCTCCCGCCCGTACCCGGCCTCGCTCGCCGCGCCGAGGATCTGCCGCACCAGACCGGCGGTGAACAGCGGAGCGCCGGCCTTCGACGCGTGACCGATCGCCAGGTCGAGGTCCTTCGCCATGAGATCCGTCATGAACCCCGGCTTCCAGTCGTTCGAGGCCGGGCTGTCGGGGACGACGCCCTCCGCCGGGAGGCGCGTGCGGACCGCGACGCAATCGCCCGTCGAGTGCGTGATCACCTCGTAGAGCTGCGCGAGATCGACGCCGGCCTTGGTGGCCATCACGGTTGCTTCGGCGGTGGCGAGCATCTGCGCGGCGTAGATGAGGTTGTTGCAGAGCTTCACGACCTGGCCGTTCCCCGGGCCGCCGACGTGCACGATCAACCCGGCAAACGGCTCCAGCGCCGGGCGTGCCGCGGCGAGCACGACTTCGTCGCCCCCCACCATGAGGGTGAGCGTCCCCTTCTGCGCACCGGCCGTCCCGCCCGAGAGCGGTGCTTCGAGGTAGAGCGCGCCGGTGGCGTTCACGCGCTCGTGCTGGGCGCGCTCCACCTCGGGATCGATGGTGGAGGTGTCGACGACGGTCTTGCCCGGTTTCAGCGCGGGGAGCGCGGCGTCGAGCACCTCGACGACCTCCGGCGAGTTCGGGACGCAGAGGATCGTGACCTCGCTCGCTTCGACGACTCCTCGGGGACCGTCGCCCTCGCGTGCACCGAACGCGACGGCTTCCTCGATCGGTCCTCGGCTGCGCGACGCGACCGTCACGTCGTGTCCGGCCTCGACGAGGTGCCGAGTCATGGGGAGCCCCATCGCACCCAGTCCGACGAATCCGACCTGCATCGCTTCCCCTGTCCAGATCCGACGACCGCGGAGCGTTTTGACGGTACCAGCCGACCTCGGCGAGGGTGGCGGCCGCATGGCCGATGGGGGCATCACGCCGGGGGACGCGCGCGGCACCGGCGCACCCCCGGGCGCACCGACCGAGCCGCTGCTCTCGTTCGCGGTCCCGGACGACCTGCTGCGCGAGGCCGTCATCGCGAGCAACGCCGAAGACGCGGTCGCCGACCTCCAGCTCATGCCCGGCGTGGGGGAGGGCAAGCCGCCCCCGATCCTCGGGATCCTCAAGGGCTTCGGCTGGGCGCCGGTGACGGTGATGACGCTCGCCGCGCTCGTCGTGGCGACGCTCGACAGCGGGCTCACGGGCGTGTTGGCGCCGGACATCCAACGGTCGTTCCACATCAACGACGCCGAGCTGGGTGCCGTGCTGTTCGTCGGGTCGGCTGCGCAGATCGCCATCGGACTCCCGGTCGCACTCGCGAGCGATCGTGGGAGTCGGGTGCGGGTCGCCGCGCTCTGCCTGCTCGTCTTCTCCATCGTCGTGCCCCTGCAGGGCCTCGTCGTGAGCGTGTGGGTGTTCGCGTTCCTCGGCATCGTGTCGGCCGTCGGGAAGGCGCCCAACCAGACCACCCATCTCTCCTACCTCTCCGACTGGTACCCACCCGAAGCCCGGGCGCGGATCGCCGCGTATCAGCGAGGCCACGAACCGGTCGCCCGCACCCTGGGTGTCGCCGTGATGGGTGCGATCGCCGTCGCGGCCGGCAGCTGGCGCTGGGCGACCTTGCTCGCACTGGTCGGGATCCCCGTGGTCTTCCTCATCCTGCGGCTCAAGGAGCCCTCGAAGGGCGAGCACGAGTCGAGTCACATCCTCAAGCAGTCGGGCCTGAGCGTCGACGAGCAGCCGGCGGGGACACCCCGGATCCTGCTCGGCTCGGCCGTCCAGCGACTGATGAAGATCCGGAGCCTCTACTTCCAGCTCATGGCCGTCGCCGTCCTCGGGTTCGTCGGCGTCGGGATCCCCCTCTTCGGATCGCTGTACCTCGACCGGGAGTGGGGGCTCGACACCGGTGAGCGCACGACCGTCTACTTCATCATCGGGCTCTCGGCGTTCCTGATCATCCCGGTCGCGGGCTTCGTCGGCGACCGGATGTTCCGTCGCAAGCCCGAGTCGGTCCTCTACCTCGGTGGAGGGTGCCTCATCGCCTTCGGCTTCATCTACGTCGGATCGTTGTACGCCTCGTCGCTCTGGATGGTGGTGCTCGGATGGTTCCTCGCTGAGTGCACGCTCGCGCCGCTCGGGACAGCGATCTTCCAGACGGTGACCGCGACGGCGCCGGCCGAGATGCGGACGCTGTCGCTCGCGCTCTTCGGGGTCTACGGACTCGTGATCGGCGGCTTCGCGGGTGCCGTGCTCCTCGGCGCGATCAGCAACGCGGCCGGGCATCACGACGGACCCCGCGTCGCGCTCACCACGATGCTGCCGGTGTGCGTGCTCGGCGGATTCCTCCTGATGCTGGGCGCGCGGTGGGTGCGCCGAGACATCACCCTGGTGATCGAAGACGTGCTCGAGCGGTACCAGGAGACCCAACGACGACAGTCGGGTGGCGCGATCCCGGCACTGCAGGTGCACAACCTCGACTTCGCGTACGGCACGCAGCAGGTGCTCTTCGACGTCGAGCTCGAGGTCGCCGAGGGTGAGATCGCTGCGCTGCTCGGGACCAACGGTGCCGGCAAGAGCACGCTGCTGCGCGCGGTCGCCGGGTTGGAGCACCCGACACGCGGTGCCGTGCGGCTGTTCGGGACCACCACGACCTGGCTCGAAGCCGAGCAGGTGCTCACCCTCGGCTGTGGGTTGCTCGTCGGCGGCAAGATGACGTTCCCCTCCCTCAGCGTGCGGGAGAACCTCCGGCTCGCGGCATTCTCGTTTCGCAAGGATCGCCGTCGTGCGACGGCGGCGATCGACGAGGCCCTCGCCGCGTTCCCTGCACTGGAGGCCCGTCTCGAGCAGCCGGGCGGGAACCTCTCGGGCGGCGAGCAGCAGCAGCTCGCGCTCGCACGCGTGCTGCTCACCCGCCCGAAGCTGCTGCTGATCGACGAGCTCACGCTCGGGCTCGCACCCAAGACGGTGGAAGACCTCATCGGCATCGTGCGACGGGTGAACGCGGACGGCACGACGGTGCTGCTCGTCGAGCAGAGCGTGAACCTCGCGCTGAGCCTCGCCGAGCACTCGTTCTTCCTCGAGCGCGGCGAGGTGCGCTTCGACGGGCCGACGGCCGAGCTGCTCACTCGCGACGACCTGCTCCGACCGGTCTTCCTCACCGAACCCGACGGGCTGTAGTGCAGATCACGCTCTTCAGCGTCGTCCAGGGGCTCGTCGCCGGGCTCCTGTACGGGCTGTTGGCGTTGGGTCTCGTCCTCCTCTATCGCACGACCCGCGTCCTCAACTTCGCCCAGGGCCAGCTCGGGGTCGTGGCCGCAGTGTTCCTGCTCAAGCTGACGCGAGACCTCGGCATCTTCTACTGGCCGTCGATGTTCCTGGTGCTCGCGCTCGCAGCGGCGCTCGGCGCGCTCTGCGAGCTGGTGCTCCGTCGGCTCTTCGATCGACCTCGCGTGATCGTGATGGTGGCGACGATCGGGCTCTCCCAGATCCTCTTCTTGTTCACCTTGCTCCCGCTCGTCGCGCCCGACGACTTCTTCGTGCCGTACCCGCTCCCGTTCAGCTGGACGCTGCACATCGGTGGCGGCATCCTCCAACCCGGCGAGGTGGCGACGCTGATCGTCGCGCCGCTGGTCGCGATCGGCCTCGCCGCGTTCCTCCGCTACTCGCCGTGGGGTCTCGGCATGCGGGCGATGGCCGAGAACTCCGACTCCGCCCGCCTCTCCGGCGTCTGGGTCAAGCGCATGTCGACGCTCGCCTGGGCGATCGCCGGCCTGCTCTCGGCGATCACCGCGATCCTTGACGCACCCGGGCAGGCGAGCGCGCTGAAGGAGGCCCTGCCTCCGGGGCTGCTCCTCCGCGCCCTCGCGGCCGCGCTCATCGCCGGGATGACGAGCTTCACCGTGGCGTTCGCCGCGGGGATCGCGATCGGGATCGTGGAGCAGGTCGTCAACTACAACCTGGTCGGCGACCCCAACAAGACCTCGATCATCACGTTCTCGCTGTTCGCATTGATCCTGGTCATCCTCATCGTGCGCGTGCGCCGCCTGCAGCGCGGACCGCGCGGCGAGGAGCGGTCGTCATGGGGAGCGGGCGGCGAAGCAGTCCGAAGATCGATCGATCGGACACGCGCCTGGGTCGGGCGCTCCGGCGTCGCGGCGACGCTGGCGATCGCGGTGCTGCTCCCGACTGTCCTCTCGCCGGGCCGTTCGTTCCTGCTCGCTCGCGTCTGCATCTTTGCGGTGATCGCGCTCTCGTTGACCGTGCTCACGGGTTGGGCGGGCCAGGTCTCGCTCGGCCAGTTCGGCCTGGTCGCGGTCGGCGCGCTGATCGCCGCGCGCGCGCCCGACTGGAACCTCGCGCTCCTCCTCCCGGTGGCCGGGGCGGTCACCGCGCTCGTCGCGATCGTCGTCGGGCTGCCGGCGCTGCGGATCCGTGGTCTCTACCTCGCCGTCACCACGCTCGGGTTCGCGCTCTTCATGCAGGTGTCGGTGCTGTCGACACCGTGCTGGACCGCACCCCTGGTGGGCGGCCAGGTGTGCACCGGGCTTCCCGACCCGGCGTCGACGCTGGTCGCCCGGCCGAGCTTCTTCGGCTGGAGCCTCGCGTCGGATGCCGACTTCGCCTGGTTCTCCCTCGGGGTGCTCCTCGTCGCACTGTTCGTCGTGCGCACGTGGCGCGACCGAGGCATCGCCCGGCGGCTCATCGCGGTGCGGGACAACGAGTCGGGTGCTGCCGCGATGGGCATCCCCGTGGTCCGTACGAAGCTGCTGGCCTTCGCGCTCTCCGGCTTCATGGCCGGCGTCGCGGGCGTGTGCCTGGCGTTCGCGCTCGAGCGGATCAAGCCCGGTGACTTCTCCGTGACCGAGTCGATCCTCGTGCTGTCGATGGTCGTGATCGGGGGGCTCGGCTCGGTCGAGGGAGCGGTGCTCGGCGCGCTCTACCTGGTCGGCCTCCCCGCCGCGGTCGGCTCGACGTCGACCGTGCAGTTCATCACCAGCGGCTTCGGGGTCCTCATCTTCCTCCTGTACCTGCCGGGGGGACTCGCGGAGCTGCTGCACCGGGCCGGCGACGGCGTGGCCACCGTGATCGAGAAGTGGCGGGCCCGGGGTGCGGCGCCACCCCCACCTGCGGACTCGCTGGCCCCGGCGGTCGAGGCATGAGCGCGGCATCGCTCGCCGTGCGCGACGTCGCGGTGTGGTTCGGCGGTGTGCACGCAGTCGACGGCGTGACGCACGACTTCGGCGTGGGGGAGGTGATCGGGCTGATCGGCCCGAACGGCTCGGGCAAGACGACGTTGCTCGACGCGATCTCGGGGCAGGTGCGATGCACTCGCGGAGCCGTGCTGCTCGACGGCATGGACCTCGTCGATCACTTTCCCGAGGACCGCGCCCAGCTCGGTCTGGTGCGGTCGTTCCAGGACTGCCGGCTCTATCCCGAGCTCAGCGTGGCCGAGGCGCTGCTCGTCTCGGAGGACGCACGGCGACCGGCCGGTGTGCTCGCGACCACGTTGCACCTCCCGAGGGCCTGGAGGGTCGAGCGCGCGAAGCGGGCCGCAGTGGCCGAGGTGATCGAAGCGTTCGGGCTCGGTCGCTTCCGCGACCACCGAGTTGCCGAGCTGTCGACGGGCACGCGCCGCGTCGTCGACCTCGCGTCGATCGTGCTCGCCGAACCGCGCCTCCAG
>JBBQFJ010000180.1:0-5680 GCA_038321755.1 Acidimicrobiia bacterium
GGAACAGGACCTTCACCGCGACCGGGCGGTCGAGCTGTTGGTCGCGCGCGAGGAAGACATCGGCCATCCCACCGCGTGCGATCGGACCCTCGATCGCGTACCGGCCGACGAGGACGTCACCCACCTGGGTCATCGCCCGCCCTGAACCTGGGCACCCTGAACCTGGGCACCCTGAACCTGGGCACCCTGAGACGTCGGAACCTTCACCGAGGCGACCTGCAACATGGAGGTTTCACGGTACCGCGATGACGTGGATTTCTCGGGTCATGGAGCGTCACCGTCCGAGCGCGACCCGCAACATGCGGGCCGCGATCGGTGCTGCGACTGCCCCACCGGTGGCTTCGTTCCCGGCGTTGCCGCCTCGCTCGACGATGACCGCCACTGCGACGCTGGGCGCCTCGGCCGGCGCGAAAGCGATGAACCAGGCGTGCGGCGGACCGCCGTCGCCGACCTGTGCGGTGCCGGTCTTGCCGGCCACGGTGACCCCGGCGAGCTTCGCCGCGGTGCCGCTTCCCCGCTCCACGACCGAGATCATCATCGAGTTCAGGGCCTGGGCGGAGGTCGGGCTCATAGCGGTCTTCCACTGCCTGTCGTCGATGCGCCGAACGAGGTCGTCGCTCGCGTCGCGGATCTCGGCGCCGACGTGCGGCTCCATGATCACGCCGCCGTTCGCCACACCGTCGGCGACGAGTGCCATCTGGAGCGGTGTCGTGGCCACGTCGCCCTGGCCGATCCCGGCTTGGGCGAAGAGCGGCTTGTTGTCATCGAAGCTGCCCTCCGGCGGTCCGACGCTCGAGGCCGCTCCCGGCGCGACGTCGAGCGGTGGCGCGTCGGTCCCGACGCCGAAGCGCGCCATGCCGGGCACGAACGAGTTGCCGAGGTCGAGACCGATCTGGGCAAAGGTCGTGTTGCACGAGACGCGGAAGCTCTCGGCCAGCGTGCCGCCGCACGACCCGCGCCCGAAGTTCGACAGGGTCGTGTTGGTCTGTGGGAGCAGCAGCTCGCGCAGGGTCGGGTACACGGGGTTGTCGGGCGTCGCGATGCCGTTGTCCAGAGCGACGGCAGAGGTCACCGTCTTGAACGTGGAGCCCGGTGGGTAGCGCTCCCGGTACGCGCGCGGCAGGTCGGGCTTGTCGGGGTTGGTGGTGAGCGCCTCGTAGTAGGCCTGCACCTCCTTGGTGTTGTGGCTCGCCAGCGGCTGCGGGTCATACGAGGGGTTCGAGTACATCGCGAGGATCTTCCCGGTCTTCACGTCCATCGCCACGACCGAGCCGCGCTGGAATCCGAGCGCGGCGACGGCTTCACGTTGCATGTCGGCGCGGATGGAGAGGACGACCTTCCCCGTCGCGCCCCCGCCGTCGACGAGATCGGGGATGTTCTGGATCTGGAGGTCGGCGTCGCGTCCGACGAGCGCATCGTTGTACGTCTTCTCCACACCGGTGTTGCCCACGACGAACGACTGGTAGCCGACGACCTGACTGAAGGCGGCACCCTCCGGGTACTCGCGCTGGTACTTGAAGTCGGTGCCGTCGTTCACCGGGACGGACCGTGCGAGCACGACACCGTCGGCGGTCACGATCGGGCCGCGCGGACGGTTCGCGTCGCGCAGCGCGCCGCGAGTGTTGCGCGGGTCGTTCTGCAGGTGGTCGGCGTCGATCACCTGCAGCCAGGTGAGCTGCGCGATGAGCGCGAGCATGAGTACGACGACCGCGATGCCGACGCGTCGAATCGCGCGGTTCACCGTGACCCGCTCATCCGCGCGCCGCCGCCGCTGCGCCCGACCGGCCGCGAGTGCCGGCGCGAGCGTTGTCGTCGGAGATCCGCAGCAAGAGCGCCAGGATCACGAAGTTCGCGACGAGCGACGAGCCGCCGTACGAGATGAACGGGAGCGTGATCCCGGTGAGGGGGATCACCCGGGTGACGCCACCAATGATCACGAAGCTCTGCACCCCGATGATCGTCGTGAGTCCCGCGGCGAAGAGCTTGGAGAACGGCCGTTCGGACTGCACCGCAATGCGGAAGCCGGAACCGACGAACAGCAGGATGCCGACGATGACCGCGACTGTGCCGATCAGGCCGAGCTCCTCACCGATCGCCGAGAACACGAAGTCGGTCGCGGCGTTCGGGATCTGTTGCGGGTTGCCGAGCCCGAGCCCGGTGCCGGAGAAACCGCCGGTGCCGAAGCCGAACATCGACTGCACGATCTGGAAGCCCTTGCCCTGCGACACCGACCAGGGGTCGACCCAGATGCTGATGCGGTCCTGCACGTGGCCGAACAGCTGGTACGCGATCCCCGCGCCACCGATGAAGAGGACGAACCCGATGAGGAGGTACGAACCGCGCTCGGTCGCGACGTAGAGCATCGAGGCGAACACCGCGAAGAACAGCAACGCGGACCCGAGGTCCTTCTGCTGCACCATGATCAGGATCGAGACCCCCCACGCGAGCAGCAATGGCCCGAGGTGCTTCGGGTCGGGGAGCAGCATCTTCCCGATGCGCCGACTCCCACTCGCGAGCAGCTCGCGCTTGTCGACGAGATACGCCGCGAAGAAGATGACGAGCAGCACCTTGGCCGCCTCGCCGGGCTGGAAGTTGAACGGTCCGACGCCCACCCACAGGCGCGCGCCGTTGATCGTCTTCCCGATGCCCGGGAGCAGCGGGAGGATGACGGCGATGATGCCGAGGAAGAGGAACGTGTAGCGGTAGCGCTCGAGCGTGCGGATGCGGCGAACCACGACGAGGGTGACGACGAACGCCGCGACGCCAGCGGCCGTCCACCCGGCCTGGATCTGCGCGAGGTCGCGGTCGAGCCGGGCGATGGTGATGAACCCGACGCCGTTCAGCAGCGCCGCCAACGGCAGCAGCACGGGATCGGCCTGGGGCGCGAATCGGCGCACGGCGAGGTGCGCGACCACGTAGATCCCGATCATCGCGGCGAGGAACAGCCAGAGCTCCGGCGGGAGGTTCGGCTTGTCGGCGAGCTGGACGAGCGTGTACCCGAAGATCGTGATGACGACGGCGAACAGGCCGAGGCGGAGCTCGACGTTGCGCCGATGCGTCGTTGCACTCACCGGCGCTTCCCGAACCATCGACGTTTGGGCTTGGTCTGCGCGATGAGCTGCGTGGGCTCGTCGGGAGCTCCGGGGTCGTCGCGCGCGGCGGCGTCATCGTCGTCGTCGGCCTGGACCTCGATCGCATCGACACCGTCGTCGACGACATCGATGATGATCACGGTGATGTTGTCGACGCCGCCGGCGGCGTTCGCAGCATCGATGAGCTGCACCGCCGCGGTCGCGGGGTCGGGCTCGGTGGCGAGCCGCGCTGCGATGTCGGGCTCGCTCACCATCCCGGTGAGACCGTCGGAGCAGAGAAGGAGTCGGTCACCGTCGCGCAGATCGAGCTCGATGACATCGACGACGACACCGGGCTCGAGTCCCAGTGCTCGCGTGATCATCGAACGCCGCGGGTCGCGCTCCGCCTCCTCGGGCGTGAGCTCGCCGGCCTGGATCAGCTCCTCGACGAGGCTGTGGTCGGTGGTGACCCGCTCGAAGCTGCCGTCACGGGCGAGGTACGCACGCGAGTCGCCGACGTGGCCCAGCACCACGTGGCCGGAATCGTCGAAGGAGCCTGCCGTGAGCGTCGTGCCCATGCCCCGGAGGTTGGGATCGGCGACCGACTGCTCGTGCACGGCGTCGTTGGCCACCACGACTGCCTCGTCGATCGGTGCACCGGCGACGAACGCGACGCGCAGCGCTTCGAGGGCCGCGGCGCTGGCGACCTCGCCACCACGGTGTCCGCCCATGCCGTCGGCAACGGCGATCAGCCCGAGGTCGTCGTCGACGAGGTAGTCGTCCTCGTTGTGGTCGCGCACCTGCCCGACGTCGGTGGCCGCGCCGACTCGCAGGCGCAGCGTCATCGCGACACCTCGGCGACCGTCTCACCGAACTGCACCTGATCGCCGCGGCGGAGACGTGTCGGGGCGACGACCCGTTCGCCGTTGACGAACGTGCCGTTGCGGGAACCGAGGTCCTCGACCAGCACCTCGTCACCGCGCCGGAAGACCCTTGCGTGCACGGTCGACACGAACCCGTCCTCGGGTAGCACGATGCCGCATCCTCCACCTCGTCCGACCGTGATCTCGTCCCCGAGCGGGTAGGTCTCACCCTGGTGGGACGGCGGTTCCAGGATCCGGAGCCGCGCCCCGCGCTTTCCGGTCTTGGCCGGGCGCTTCTCGGCCTCGCCGCTCGAAGGGGCCGTCGCGCCGACGAGTGCCGGGGCCCGCAGCTCCTGGAGCACGACGCGCACGACGCGCCAGAGAAAGAGGTAGACGAGCGCGAGGAATCCGAACTTCAGTGCGGTGAGCGCCGCCTCGGGGACGGCGTCCGCCAGTGGCGTGACGAGGGCGGGCAGCACCGCGCCGCGCTACGAGGCCTCGAACCGCAACACGGTGTTGCCGAGGCGGATCTCGTCGCCGTCGGCCAGTGGGTGCTGGCGGATCGCGGTGCCGTTCACGAGCGTGCCGTTCATGGAGTCGAGGTCGTGGACCACGAACCCGTTTCCCTGCGCCTGGATCTCGGCGTGCTGGCGCGACGCGCGCGCGTCGGCGACGACGACGCCGCAGTCGGCGTTACGGCCGATGACCAGCGGTTGCTCACCGAGCTGCACCCGCCGGCCGTCCGGGAGCACGAGTGATCCGACGCGGAGCCCCTCGTGGATCTCTGCAGCGATGTCGCACTCTCCGGCGCGCAGCTCATCATCCGCGACGAGCGTGACGGTGACCGGGCCGACGAAGTGATACCCCTCGGCCTGAGCGTGCTCGCGTGCCGTCTCGGCGAGCTCGCGAGCCAGTGCGTCCGCGAACGACTCGAACCGGTCGAAGTCGTCGGGAGAGAGGTAGACGCCGATGTTGTTCGGCGCGACGGGGATGCCGTCGACGCCCATGGTGCGTTCGGCGTCGAGCACACGGGTGAGCCGTCGGCCGACCTCGACCGGCTCCAGCCCGCTGCGGAATGCCTTGCTGAACGAGCCTTCCACGAGACGCTCCAACCTACGTTCGAAACCCTGCATACCCATTTCCGCGATTGTACGGCTGAGGCGGCCGCCGAGCGGTGCGCGCAAAGGCGCTTGGTAGGCTTGCGCTTCCACCCAGGGCGAGTGGCGGAATTGGCAGACGCGCAGGCTTCAGATGCCTGTGTCCGAAAGGATGTGGGGGTTCAAGTCCCCCCTCGCCCACAGCGAACGTGCAGGTCAGCGAGTACAACAGAGCCGCCGTGAATCTCGGTTTCTACCGGACTTCTACCGGAGCAAGTTCGGGCGGCACGCCGCCGCCGCTTCTTCAGTGCACGCCTTGCCCAGTATCGATCGTGAATTGTGGGACTGCGCATGACCTGGATTGTCGTCTTCATCGTCGCAGCATTGGTCGTAGGGATCGCCCTTGGCGCTTTCGTGATCCACCGGAGTCGCCGCTCGAATGTTGGCAGAGGTTCGGGAGTCGTCGCCGTTTCCGCGGGCACGGATGTCGTTGTTCGCGAGTCGGATGGGCGCGTCGCCTTCATCGCAGACCCCGGAACCGCCCACGAGTTTCTACTGGTGGACGTGCGAATCGCGAGTGAAGCGGCGCTTGCCGACAAGTCGGTCTCCCTCTCCGGGGTTCCGGCCTTCCTCGCGCACGCCCTCGACA
>JBBQFJ010000181.1:0-5597 GCA_038321755.1 Acidimicrobiia bacterium
TGGGCCCCCCGGTACTCAACCCCACCGGCGAGCCGGTCGACACGCAGGAGTCAGCAGGCCACGAGGGTCTGCGCGCGGCCCCGGGAGGCCATTCAGATGAAGCGAATTGCACTGGCATTGCTCGCCGGAGCGGTCGTGTTCGGAGCGGTGTACGCGTTCGCCGCATCCCTGAGCGTGAGCAGCTCGGGCCTCGGTGCCGGGAACGCCTCGGTGTCCGCGTGCAACGCCAGCGCGACCGTCACCTACAACACCGTCTACTCGGCGACGGTGCCCGGCTACAAGGTCACCACCGCACCGGTCACGAGCGCAGTCGGCTGTGCGACCAAGGCGTACAAGGTGACTCTCACCGGCACCGGCTCGACGTCGCTCGGTGAGGTCACCGGCTCGCTCGACGCAACCGGCGCGGCGAGCCCCGACTTCACGGTGTCGAACATCGCCGCGTCGGGCGTGCTCGGCGTGTCCGTCGTCATCAGCGGCTGATCCACCAGCTTGCACATCGGACCAACTGGCACATCGAACAAGGCGACAGACGATGATCACTGAGTGCCGCCGCGCGACCTCGGGTCGCGCGGCGGCGCTCACCATCGTGGTGGCCGCGTTCCTCCTCGGAGCGCTCGGCGTCGCGATCGCGGGACCGGTCTCGGGTACGTCGAAGACGGTCGGATCGGGCGTCACCGCCGTCGCCACCTGCGGGAACCTCGCGTCGATGGTGATCGGCTACACGATCTCGTCCGGCACGGTCACGACCCTCAAGTTCACGAGCATCCCGACGACGTGCAACGCCGGACTGCTGAGCGCCACCGTCACCTCCGGGACGACGTCCATCGGCGCGGGCGGGCCCGTCGCCGTCGCGACCGGGGCCGCGACCGTCACCCTCAGCCCCGCGCCGGCGACCGGTTCGGTCACCAACGTCCACGTCGTCATCGTGGGGCCCTGACGTGCGACGCATCCTGCTCTCACTGTTGGCAGGCGCCGCCGCCGTCGGCATGGTCGCGACCGCCGTGGCCGCGCCGACAACCGTCACCACGAAGAAGCTGACCGCCGCCAACGTTCCGGTCACCCTGACGACCGTCACCCTCACCGCGGTCGCCGACACGTACGCCGACCAGGGTGCGGCGACGAGCAACTTCGGGACCGCGACGACCCTGAACGTGCGCTCCGCGACCTCGGGGAACCGGCGCTCGTTCGTCCGCTTCGACCTCTCGGCCATCCCGACGACCGCACGGGTGCAGCTGGCGACGTTGAAGCTCACGATGTCCACAGCCCCGACTGCGTCGCGCAGTCTCGAGGCCGACAAGGTCAGCGCGACCTGGGCGGAGACGTCCCTGACGTGGAACGTCCAGCCCGCGGCCGGGGCAGCCACGGCCACCGTGGCGTCCGGGACGACCGCGGGAGTGATCCTGAGCTGGACCGTCACCACGGATGCCGCCGCGTTCGTCACCACACCGGCGACGAACTTCGGTTGGCGGGTCAAGGACGTCACCGAGAGCTCGGCGACCGCGCGGCTCGCCGTGTTCAACGCCCGGGAGTTCACCTCCGGGCGCCCGACCCTGGTCGTGGTCTATGCGACGTGATCCCGACACGCCCCCCCGATCGACAGTTCGGCTGGTCCTCAACGTCATGGGGACGGTCGCACTGCTCGCGCTGGTCCCGCTGCTGTGGCCGACGCCGCTCGGCGGCGCCGTCAGCTACGTCCAGGTCAACGGCCAGAGCATGGAGCCCACGATGCACAAGGGCGACGTCACGCTGCTCCGACGTCAGTCGTCGTACGGACCCGGCGACATCGTCGCCTACCGGATCCCCAAAGGTGAGGTGGGCTACGGCGCCGACGTGATCCACCGCATCGTCGGCGGCGACGCTCGCCACGGCTTCGTCACCCGCGGCGACAACAACGACACGAACGACCCGTGGCACCCGCACCCCGACGACATCGTCGGCAAGCGCTGGTTCCTGCTGCCGCGAGCCGGCGCCGTCTTCGGCCTCGTGCACTCCAAGCTCGCGCTCGCGATCTTCGCCGGGCTGATGGGCTCGTTCGCCTTCCTCCAGATCGCGGCGGTCCCGCGGCGGCGGAAGGGCAAGGGCGACGATCCCGCGGTCGTCACGGCGCCGAGCGAACCGCCCTCCCTTGATTTCGGCCCCGATCTCGGCCCTGATCTTCTTCTCGACCTGACGGCCCTCGAGCGCAAGTCCGCCTCAGAAAGCAGCTCGACGCGCGAGCTCGCGGACCGCGCGCCGGATGTCGGCCTGCCGCGGATCTCCTGGTCGGCCGAAGACCATGAGCCGGTGAAGATGCTCGACGCGTAGCCTGGAGGCAGCGCGAGCGTGGCGGAATCGGCAGACGCGCCGGGTTTAGGTCCCGGTGCCCTTCGGGGCTTGAGGGTTCGATTCCCTCCGCTCGCACCCCGCCGCTTGCACCGGAAAAAGTGCGGCCTACTTGCGCTTCTTCTTGCGGCGGAAGCGGCCCTTGTTCTGGCTCGCCTCGAACTCGGCGAGGATGTCGGGCGCCGCGGAGTTCACGATGTCCTCGGCGTCATCGAGGAGCGCACCGATCGCCTCGCCGTCGGGCTCCGGCTCCGGTGCCTGGGACGGTTGCTCGAGCGTCCCGACCTGCCACCCCGCGTCCATCATGCGCTTCTCGTACATCGGGCAGTCGTCCGGGCACCGCCAGGGTGCCTCCGGGGCGGCGTCGAGGCGGCACTTCCGCACGACCTCACCCGAGGCGTACGTGCGGCTCTCATAGTGACGGCAGTCCGTTCGCATCGGCACGGGCGTATTCTTGTCGACCGGGGAGGGTCGCGTGGAAACAGGACGCGAACCCGAGTCGGGGTTCACAGCAGAGAGCAGATCGGCGGTCGAGCCGCCCGACGCCGTCGACTGGCGCTCGCTCGTCGACGGCCTGCCGGACATCCTCTTCATCGTCGATGCGATGGGCAGCCTCCGCTACGCGAACGCAGCGAGCGGCCGAATCCTCGGACGAGACGCCGCGTCGCTCGTCGGCACGAGCGCACTGGACCTCGTCCACCCCGACGACCGCGGCCACGCGATCGAATCGCTCGGCGAGACGACGGCAAAGGGGCCGGGCATTCGAGAGCCGACCGCGCTGCGAGTCGTCGCGACGGACGGCAGCGTCCACGCGCTCGAGATCGTCAGCACCAACCGGCTCGACGACCAGCTCGTTCGCGGGATCGTGGTGAGCGGGCGCGACGTCACCCAACACGACGTCGTCGAGACGAGCCTCAGCAGCGCGGGTCGACGGTTCGAGAGCGCGTTCGACCACTCGCCAGAGGCGCGCGTCCTCATCGCGACCGACGGACGCATCATGCGGGCAAACCCGGCTGCTGCCGCGCTGACGGGCCACCCGAGTGAAGTGCTCGTCAACCTGCACGCGCCCGATCTGCGGATCGGGGACGAAGCCGACCTCGACCGTCGCGACATGGAGCTCCTGGTCGCCGGCACCATCGAACACGTCGACTTCGAACGGCGGCTCCGCCACGCCGATGGCCACGAACTGTGGACCCGAGGCACCGTCTCCCTCGTTCGGGATGCCGATGGCGAGCCGCAGTACCTGAGCGTCGAGCTCGACGACGTGACCGCCCTCCGTGAACAGGAACGGCTTCGTGAGCGGGCCGAGACCCAGCTCCGCGCGCTGCTCGACAGCACCGGTGAGATCATCACCGTGCTCGAACCCGACGGCAGATGGCGGGCGACGTTCGGCGCACTCCGTCGCATGTTCGGATACGACCCGACCGAGAGTCCGGGCGAGGCGGCCGGCGTGCTCAGCATCGTGCACCCCGAAGACCACGACGCGGCGTTCATCGGCTTCGCGAAGCTCGCCGCGCCCGACGCAGATCCCGACGAGGCGTTCACCGTGCGCGTCCAAGCCGCCGACGGATCCATCCGCTGGACCGAGGTGAAGGTCCGGAACCTCGTGGACGATCCCGCGGTCAACGGCTACGTGTTGCTCTCACGCGACGTCACCGACCTCCGTGAGGCCCAGCAGCTCCTCGCCCACCAGGCCAGCCACGACCCGCTGACGATGCTTCCCAACCGGAGCTTCTTCCAGGAGCTCGGTGAGCAGGCCCTGGCCCGTGCCGATCGCGGCGGGATGACCGTTGCGGTCCTCTTCCTCGACATCGACCGCTTCAAGCGCGTGAACGACTCCTTCGGCCATCCGGTCGGAGACGCGCTGCTCCGCGAGACCGCGGACCGGCTCCGCGACGCGGTGCGCCGCGGTGACATCGTCGCCCGCTTCGGTGGCGACGAGTTCGTGGTCCTGTGCGAGCACCCCGCCGGCCAGCCCGAGATGCTCGACCTCGCGAATCGGCTCCTGACGATGATCTCGCGACCGGTCGAGCTGCCACAGGAGACCGTGCAGGTCGGCGTGAGCATCGGCGTCGCGATCGGGGGCGGCGGCAACGTCACGATCGACACGCTGCTGCGGGACGCCGACGTCGCGCTCTACCAGGCCAAGGACCGGGGGCGTGGGCGCGTCGTGGTCTTCGGCGCTGAGGGCGGTGCTGGGTCGTCCCTGAGAACCACCTGAGAGCCGGCAAATCACTCCTCAGGCCACACCGCTTTCCATCCGAAATACTCCAGGAGCGGCTCCGACCGGTTCGGGACCAGCCACCCTCATGACGAAGCCCACATGACGAAGCCCACATGACGAACCCCACATGACGAAGCCCACATGACGAACCCCACCACGAGCCACCTCATCCCGTCGCCCGACGGCTCCGCGCCGCACGGGGTCTTTCTCGGTGCGGTGCTCGAGCACTGCAGCGACCTCGTCATCGTCATCGACCGGCAGGTCCACCTCGTGTACGCGAACGCCACCGCGGAAGACGCGCTGGGGCGCAGCCGTGATTCGCTCATCGGGACGAACGTGCTCGACCTCGTCCATCCCGAGGATGTGGGCTTCGCGGTCGAGTCACTCGGGGGCACCACGGCGACCGGGCCCGGCCGAAAGGTCCCCATCGACATCCGCGTTCGCCACGCCGACGGTTCCTGGCTCCGGCTCGAGCTCGTCGCGACGAACCTGCTCGACGACCCCGCCGTGCGCGGCATCGTTCTCGGCGCACGCGACGTCAGCGATCGCCCCGAGATCGAGGAACGCCGGCGCACGTTCGAGCAGCGCTTCGAAGCTGCGTTCGACCATGCACCGGTGGGTCGTGCGCTGCTGGACGAGAACGGTCGGCTCCTCCGCGTCAACTCCCGGTTCTGTGAGCTCGTCGAGCGGAACCATGCAGACCTGATCAACCTGCGTCTCGCCGAGCTGTTCCCCGACCGTCCGGAGCTCGCCATCGGCGACGAAGGTCTCGCGATCCCCGAGCTGCACGTCGAGTCGCGCCTCGGCCGAGGTGACGGCAGCGTGGCATGGCTGCGGATCACGGTCGCGCCGATCGCCAGCGATGACGGCTCGATCGACGAGTACAACGTCTTCGTCGACGACGTCACCGAGCTGCGCGTCGCCGAGGGCGACCTGCGGCGGGCCGACGAAGAGTTCCGCGCCCTGATCGCACAGTCCTCGGACATCATCACCGTGCTCGAGCCCGACGGCTCCTGGCGTTCGTCGAGCGCCGCGGGGACGCGGCTGCTCG
>JBBQFJ010000182.1:0-5578 GCA_038321755.1 Acidimicrobiia bacterium
GGCAAGCTGAAAGGGCTCACGGAGCGCAACCGGGCCGCGCACGCCGGGTACGCGTTCCTCGAGAACAAGTACTACCTCGACCACCTCTACGAGAACGTCATCGTCGACGGCATCAGCGGACCCGTCGCGCGGGCCTCGTACTGGGTCAATCAGCACGTGATCGACGGTGTGGTCAACGGTGCGGGCCGCGGTGCCCGTGCGGTCGGGCAGGTCGCGTACAACACCTTCGATCAGCGAGTGGTCGACGGAGCGGTCAACGCGCTCGCGACCGAGACCGGGGCGGCTGGTGAAGAGCTGCGCAAGATCCAAACAGGACAGGTACAGCGGTACGCGTTGCTGTTGTTCGCATCGGTGGGGCTGCTCAGCCTCATCCTGTTCCTGACGAACGTCCTCTAGATCGTCATCGGAAGGGCTACGGAGCGATGGACTGGTTCGACGACTCGGCGTTGACGCTGGCGGTGTTCGTGCCGCTCGTCGGCATGGCGCTGGTGCTGCTCATCCCGCGTGTCCACGAGACCCTGATCAAGTCGACGGCGCTCCTCACGGCCATCGTGACGGGGGCGGTGGGCATCGGCATCCTCGCCCGCTTCGACTACGGCCACTCGGGGAAGCTGCAGTTCCAGATCAACAAGCCCTGGATCCCGCTGATCCACAGCCGCTACCACCTCGGCATCGACGGCATCTCTCTACCGCTGCTGATCCTGTCGATGCTGATGGTGATCCTCTGCATGATCTACTCGTGGGACCACTTCCCCGAGCCGCACAACCCGAAGGCGATCCTCGCGCTCATCCTGCTGCTCGAGGTCGGGATGAACGGGACGTTCGTCGCGCAGGACCTCATCCTCTTCTTCATCTTCTTCGAGCTCGTGCTGCTGCCGATGTTCTTCATGATCGGCGTGTGGGGTGGCCCGAACCGCGAGTACGCGTCCATCAAGTTCTTCCTGTTCACGCTGTTCGGCTCCGCGCTGATGCTCGTGAGCTTCCTGGCGATCTACTTCGTGTCCGACGTCCAGACGTTCGACATGGTCACGCTCTCGAAGCTCGGTGCCGCGGGGATCACCCAGGGAACCCAGGTCCTCCTGTTCGCCGGTCTGTTCCTCGGGTTCGCGATCAAGGTGCCGATGTTCCCGTTCCACACGTGGCTTCCCGACGCGCACACCGAAGCGCCGACGGTCGGCTCCGTGCTGCTGGCCGCGATCATGCTGAAGCTCGGTACCTACGGCTTCATCCGGATCGCGCTCCCGATCCTGCCCAAGGGCGCCGAGCAGTGGGCGCCGTGGATCGGTCTGCTCGCGGTGATCGGCATCATCTACGGGGCGTTGTGCTGCCTCGCGCAGAAGGACATGAAGCGCCTCATCGCGTTCTCGTCCGTCTCGCACATGGGGTTCGTGATGCTCGGCATCGCGACGCTCACCAGCTTCGGACTCAACGCCGCGATCTTCGGGATGGTGGCCCACGGGTTCATCACCGGCCTTCTCTTCTTCCTCGCCGGATCGGTGCAGGAGCGGTACGGCACCCGTGAGATGGGCCGCCTCGGCGGACTGCTCACCCAGGCCCCGAAGCTCGGTTGGATCCTGGGCTTCACGGCCATGGCATCGCTCGGCCTTCCGGGCCTCGCGGGATTCTGGGGCGAGTTCCCTGCTGTGTTGTCGGCGTACAGCCCGGCGAAGCTCGCCGAAGGGTTGTTCAGCTCGGACAACCTGCTGACGTTCCGCACCTTCATGGTCATCGCGGCGATCGGCACCGTGCTGGCGGCGGGATACCTGCTGTGGATGCTGCAGCGGGTCGCGTTCGGCAAGGTGAAGCCCGAGTTCGAGCACGCGCACATCCACGACGTCCACGTGCTCGAGTGGGTCGCGTGGTCGCCGCTGCTCCTCCTCACGGTCGTGCTCGGGTTCTACCCGGACCTGCTCTTCTCGATCACCGACGGCGCGGTCAGCAACGTGGCGAAGGCGTTCGGGGGCTAGCACGTGAACCCCTCGATCGACTACCACGCGCTCGCGCCTGAGATCGTCGTCACCGCGACGATCATCATCTGCCTGCTCGTCGATCTCTTCGTCCCGTCGCGCCCGCAGCTCGTGGCGCGCATCGCGAGCCTCGGCGTGCTGGGCGCGCTCATCCCGGTGCTCACGCTCGCAGCCGACGGTGCCGATCGCTCGATGTTCGGCGGTGCGATCGTCGTCGACAACTACGCGCTCGCGTTCCAGGGCTTCTTCCTGGTGGTCGCGTACCTCTCGCTGCTCCTCTCGTTCGACGAGATCGGCGAGGGCGACTACTACCGCGGTGAGTACTACGTGCTGATGCTCACGTCGGTGCTCGGCCTCCTGGTCATGGCGATGGCCCGCGACCTCGTCTCGATCTTCGTCGCGCTGGAGACGATCTCGATCCCCACGTTCGTGCTCGCCGGCTGGCGCAAGCACGACACGAAGTCGAATGAAGCGGCCCTGAAGTACTTCCTCATCGGGGTGCTGTCCTCTGCGGTGATGCTCTACGGGATGTCGCTCATCTACGGGCTGGCCGCGGACACGCAGCTCCTGCACATCCGGGCCTACGCGGTCGGGGACACCCCGGCGCTCTTCGCGGTGGCGATCTTCCTCACCCTGGTGGGCTTCGCGTTCAAGGTGAGCGCGGTGCCGTTCCACTTCTGGGCTCCTGACACCTACGTGGGAGCACCACTCCCGGTCACCTCGTTCCTCTCGGTCGCGTCGAAGGCCGGCGGCTTCGTCGCCCTGCTCACGATCATCAAGTTCGGGTTCTTCCCGTCCGACGGTTCGTGGGAGCCGATCCTCTGGATCCTTGCGGCGGCGTCGATGACGCTCGGGAACCTCGCCGCGTTGCGCCAGACGAACGTCGTGCGCATGCTGGCGTACTCGTCGATCGCCCAGGGCGGCTTCATCCTCGTGCCGCTCGCAGTCGCCGGCGACGTGGTGGGCAACTCGGCGTGGGAAGCCGTGGTGATCTACATCATCATCTACGGCGCGATGAACATCGGCGCGTTCGCCGCGGTGATCGCCGTGGCCCGCCGCACCCACTCGGCCGAGATCAAGAGCTTCTCGGGGCTCGGGACCACCGACCCGCGCACTGCGGTGCTGCTCTCGATCTTTCTGTTCTCGCTGGCGGGGATCCCGCCGTTCGCAGGATGGTTCGCGAAGTTCGTGATGTTCCGCGCGGTCTTCGACGCGGGCACCACGTCGGCCGTCGTGCTCGGCGTGATCGCGGCCATCAACTCGGTGATCGCGTTCTACTACTACTCCACGGTCATCCGCCGCATGTGGTTCCACCCGGCGGAGGAGCCGGTGGTGCCCGCGTCCTCGTCCCCGGTCCCGGTCGCGCTCACCGCTGCGATGTTCATCTCGACCGCCGTCGTGATCGTGTGCGGCGTCGCGCCGCAGGTCGTCGCGCGCATCGGCGAGCTCGCCTTCACCCGCGGCTGATCCCGTACCCCGACCCGGATCCGGCGACCGGATCCGGCGATCGGATCCCCCGATCGGGCTTTGTTTGTGCACTGACCGGGGCTAGAACCCAGGTCGGTGCACACACACGAGCTCGCGCAACGCCTGGCGGACCGGATCCGGCGCAACGGGCCGATCACGTTCGCGGAGTACCAGGACGCCGCGCTCTACGACGAGGACGGCGGCTTCTTCACCACGGGTGGCGGTGCGGGGCGCGTGGGACGAGACTTCGTCACCAGCCCGGAGGTGGGCACCCTCTTCGGGGCCCTCGTCGGCCGGCACCTCGATGCCGTGTGGCATCGACTGGGTGCGCCGGACCCGTTCGTCGTCGTCGAGGTCGGCGCGGGCCGGGGTCGCCTGGCGGCCGATGTCCTCCGATCGACACCGTCCTGTGCGTCCGCGCTGCGCTACCTGCTGGTGGAACGCTCCGCGGCACTTCGGGCCGAGCAGCGGGACCTCCTCGCGATCGAACCGGCGGACGAAGCGCTCGGACCGGTCCTCCGAAGCCTCGATCCGGATGACGACGACGAGCTCGTGCCGGGGACGGGTCCGATCGTGGCGTCGATCGACGAGCTGCCGGGCGTGACGTTCGAGGGTGTTGTGCTCGCCAACGAGCTCCTCGACAACCTCCCCGTCCGGATCGTCGAGCGAACTGCGGACGGCTGGGCCGAGGTCCGCATCGGCCTCGCCCGCCCTGAGGTTGGAGCCGAGGGGCTGGCGGAGCTGCTCGTCGCGGCCGACCCGACGCTGAGCGACGAGGCCGACGTCGTGGCCGCGGGGGCAACGCCCGCACCCGGCGTCCGACTGCCGGTCCCGACGGCGATCGCCGACTGGCTCGCGTCGGTGGCCGCGGTGCTCCGGCGAGGCGAGGTGCTGCTGGTCGACTATGCCGACGACGGCGCCGGCCTCGTCCGGCGCCAGCCGAAGCAGGAGGACGGCTGGCTCCGCACCTACCGCTTCCACGGGCGTGGGGCCGACCCCCTCGACGCGCCGGGGAGCCAGGACATCACCGTGGACATCCCGCTCGAGTATCTGCGTGCGGTCGCCGTGCGCTCCGGGTTCGCCGTGGCCGACGAGGCGTCGCAGGCGGCGTGGCTCGCCGGGCTCGGGGTGGATGACCTCGTCGAAGCGGGTCGGGCGGTGTGGAGGGAGCGCGCGCACCTGGGGGATCTCGAGGCGATCGCCGGTCGCAGCCGGGTCGGCGAAGCCGCC
This sequence comes from Acidimicrobiia bacterium, assembly GCA_038321755.1. Taxonomy (GTDB): domain Bacteria; phylum Actinomycetota; class Acidimicrobiia; order IMCC26256; family PALSA-555; genus JALHSW01. Next base: position 4,665 of record JBBQFJ010000182.1, read on the forward strand.
ACGCTCGTCGATCCCGCGGGGCTCGGTGCCCATCGGGTCATCACGCTCGAGCGGATCCTCCGCTAGCGTCCCGACCGGTTTCGCGGGCCATCGGGCTCGCACGGAGGGGGGAAGCACACATGGTTGGCACTCGAGTGGACGCCGCTGACATCAAGCAGGCGGCCAAGTCCTGGTGGCTGTTCCTGGTCACCGGGCTGATCTGGTTCGCGATCGCGCTCGTCGTGCTCCGGATGAACGACCGCTCGATCACCACGGTCGGCGTGATCATGGGTATCGTGTTCATCATCGGGGCGTTCAGCGAGTTCCTGATGATGGCGGCCGACGGCACCGGGTGGAAGATCTTCCATGGCCTGCTCGGCGTGATCTTCATCCTCGCCGGGATCTGGGCGTTCGTGCAGCCCGAGCAGGCGTTCTGGGCCCTCGCGTCCGTGCTCGGCTTCCTGCTGCTGCTCATGGGGCTCTTCGAGATCATGGTCGCCGTGGCGACCAAGGACGTGAACCCGGCCTGGTGGCTCGGCCTCGTCGCCGGGATCCTGTTCCTGATCCTCGCCTTCTGGGCCTCCCAGCAGCTCGTCCCGGCCAAGGGGCAGCTGCTCCTGTTCTACGTCGGCTTGATGGCGATGTTCCGCGGCGTCAGCCAGATCGTGTTCGCCTTCGGCCTGCGGCACGCCGGCAAGGAGGCAGCCGCGCTCGTCTGAGTCACGCGTCCGTCGTTCGACCGCACGCCCGTCGGGTCCGCCCGGCGGGCGTGTCGCGTCCGGGCCGGTAGCCTGACGCCGCTTCCTGAACGCAATCGTGTGGGAGTGCGACACCGGACACGGGGGAGAGCGCAGATGTCGGACGCGATCGAATCGTTGCTCGGCGAGGACCGGTCGTTCCCGCCGCCCGCCGACTTCAAGGCGTCGGCGCACGTC
>JBBQFJ010000183.1:0-5508 GCA_038321755.1 Acidimicrobiia bacterium
CCATCTGCGACGCGCTCATCGTGCCGGCGATTACGCCCGATGGCGTCGGCGTGTTCCTGGTGGACACCACCGCAACCGGCGTCACGCACGAGTCCGCGATCACCACCGACCGCTCGCTCGTCGGCCACGTCACGTTCACCAAGGCGCCGGCCGAGCCGCTCGGCGACCTGGCATCGGTGGAGCGCATCACCCGTTGGATCCTCGACCGGGCACTGCTCGGGCTCGCCGCGATCTCGATCGGCGTGTGCGAGGAGGCGGTGCGCATGGCCGCCGAGTACACCAACGGCCGGGAGCAGTTCGGCAAGCCGCTCGCCACGTTCCAGGGCGCGCAGATCAAGGCGGCCGACGCGTACGTCGACACCGAGTGCATCCGGGTGACGACGCAGCAGGCTGCGTGGAAGCTCGACGAGGGGCGCGACGCGTCGGCCGACATCCTCGTGGCGAAGTGGTGGGCGAGCGAGGCGGGCCAGCACGCGGTGCACATGACGCAGCACCTCCACGGGGGGATGGGCGCCGACATCGACTACCCCGTCCACCGGTACTTCCTGTGGGGCAAGCAGATCGAGGACACGCTCGGCGGGGCCAGTGCGACGCTCGCACGGCTCGGCGCCGAGCTCACGAGTACGGGAGCATCACGATGACCGCGACCGAGTCAGCAACCAAGGGCCTGCGCTACGACGACGTGCAGGTGGGTGACGAGCTGCCGCAGCTCGACATCCCGCTCACGCGCACGCTGATCGTCTCCACCGCGATCGCGTCGCGCGACTACCAGGACGTCCACCACGACCCGGGCCTGGCCAACGAGCGCGGGTCGAAGGACATCTTCATGAACATCCTCACGACCAACGGGTTCGTCGGCCGCTACATCACCGACTGGGCCGGCCCGAACGCGGTGTTCAAGAGCGTGAAGATCCGCCTCGGTGCGCCGAACTACCCAGGCGACACGATGGTGTTCACCGGTGCCGTCACCGAGAAGGCTGACGGCGAGATCACCGTCGCGCTGAAGGGCTCGAACAGCCTCGGCGATCACGTGACCGGCACGGTCACGCTGGAGCTGCCTGCGGCGCCGGTGTCGTGGAAAGCCGGCGGCAAGGCCGCGAAGGGCGACAAGGCCGAGAAGAAGAAGGACAAGAAGTCGGCGAAGAAGAAGAAGGGTGCGAAGTGAGCGAGAAGCATCGTCTCGTCGACGCCGGCGCGATCGTCGGGATCGGCGCCACCGAGTTCTCCAAGGAGTCCGGCCGCTCGGACCTGCAGCTCGCGATCGAGGCGTGCGAGGCCGCCATCGACGACGCGGGGATCAAGCCGAGCCAGATCGACGGCATGGTCACCTTCACCGCCGACACCAACCCCGAGATCGAGATCGCCAAGAACCTCGGAATCGGTGAGCTGAGCTTCTTCTCACGCATCCACCACGGTGGTGGCGCGGCGTGCGGCACGATCCAGCAGGCGGTGCTCGCCGTCAACGCGGGCGTCGCCGACTACGTCGTCTGCTACCGCGCGTTCAACGAGCGCTCCGGGCACCGCTTCGGCACCGGCGTGCAGGACCGCCCGCCGTCCGCGACGGCCGAGAGCTCGCACTTCGCGTGGTACGCGCCGCACGGTCTGCTCACCCCCGCACAGTGGGTCGCCATGTTCGCGACGCGCTACATGCACGAGTTCGGTGCGACGAGCGAGGACTACGGCCGCATCGCCGTCGCCGACCGCAAGCATGCCGCAAACAACCCGAAGGCGTGGTTCTACGAGAAGCCGATCACGCTCCAGGACCACCAGGACTCACGCTGGATCGTCGAGCCGCTGCACCTGCTCGACTGCTGCCAGGAGAGCGACGGGGGACAGGCGATCGTCGTCACCACGCCCGAGCGGGCGCGTGACCTGCGCAACCCGCCGGTGATCGTCAAGGCCTCCGCGCAGGGTGCCGGCACCGACCAGGAGATGATGACGAGCTACTACCGCGACCCGATGAGCGGTCTCCCCGAGATGGGCCTCATCGCGCGGCAGCTCTGGAACACGACGGGCCTGAGCGCCAACGACATCCAGGCCGCGATCATCTACGACCACTTCACGCCCCTCGCCCTCCCGCAGCTCGAGGAGTTCGGGTTCTGCAAGCGGGGCGAGGCGAAGGACTTCATCAAGGACGGCAACATCGAGCTCGGCGGCCGCCTGCCGATCAACACCAACGGCGGTCAGCTCGGCGAGGCGTACATCCACGGCATGAACGGCGTGGCCGAAGGCGCGCGCCTCATCCGGGGAACGTCGACGAACCAGCCCGAAGGCGTCGAACACGTCCTGGTGACGGCCGGGACGATGGTCCCCACGAGCGCACTGGTGTTGGGCAAAGCCGCGTAGCGTCTTCTCATACCCCCGCGGCAGGAGGCGGTCATGGGCGTCTACGGCGATCACGTGCTCCCGCGCATCATCAACGTTGCGTGTGGCATGAAGGCGAACAACAAGCTGCGGGAGCGGACGTGCGCGGGCCTGGCCGGCGACGTCGTCGAGATCGGCTTCGGCTCGGGGCTCAACATCCCCTTCTACCCGGACACGGTCACCAAGGTGGCGGCGGTCGAGCCGGCCGACCTCGGCTGGAAGCTCGCGGGGAAGCGCCTTGCGGAGGCGACGGTCCCGATCGAGCGGTCGGGGCTCGACGGGCAGAAGCTGCCGTTCCCCGACGACAGCTTCGACGCCGCGTTGTCCACCTGGACGATGTGCACGATCCCCGACATCGACGCCGCGCTGGGTGAGCTGCGCCGCGTCCTCAAGCCGGGTGGCACGGTGCACTTCATCGAGCACGGGCTCGCGCCCGACGAGAACGTGGAGCGCTGGCAGCACCGGCTCGAACCGTTGCAGAAGCGGCTGTTCGGCGGCTGTCATCTCACCCGCTCGTCGGTCGACCTGTTGACGAACGCCGGCTTCACCATCAACGAGGTCGACCGCTTCTACGAGAAGGGCGCACCCAGGTTTCTCGTGGCCGACTCGCTCGGCGTGGCGGTCTCGCCCGACTGACGGGGGATCGCCTACTCGGGGATCGCGCCGATCTGGATCATCATGGTGAGGTTGTCGCTCAGACCCCAGTGCTCGACCGCCTTGCCGTCGCGCGTCTTGATGCGGTCGAACAACGCGATCGAGATCTTCTTGCCACTCGGCGGGACGCCGTTGAGCTCGCCCTGGTGGGTGCCGGTCACGGCCGACTGGACCCAGACCTCGTCGCCGTCGACGGCCGTGGCAACCACCTTGGCCTCGAGGTCGGGAAACGCCCCCCGGAACATCGCGACGAATCCCCGTATCGAGTCCTTGCCCTCCGGGAGTCCGCGACCAACCGGCGTCGGGGCGTCGAGCAGTGCCGGGCCGCGCGGTGGGGGTCAGCCCTCCCTCGGAACCCCAGCGCTTCGGCAACTCTTTGCTAGTCTCCTCCGATGCGGAGCACCCGGCGATTCGTCATGTCCATGGTCGGCATTGTGGCCCTCGTCAGCGCAGCTGCCGCGGGGTCCCTCGGGACCGGCGTCGCCGGCGCTGAGATCGTCGCGGTGCCCACCTTCGTGTGCACCGGCGCGGCCCAGGAATGGGTCGTCCCGGCCGGGGTCACCCAAGCGACGTTCGAGGTCTTCGGCGCCGAAGGCGGGAAGCAGGGCTTCCAGGCCGGTGGCTTCGGCGGCCAGGGTGCCAGCGTGACCGCGACGATCCCGGTGACGCCGGGTGAGACGATCCAGATCAACGTCGGCTGCAAGGGTGGCGACGGCATCTCGGGTAGCTCCGGTGGTACTGGCGGGTTCAGCGGCGGCGGCGACGGTGGCGACAACGCCGCGGGTGCCGGTGGCGGCGCGTCCGACATCCGCCAGGGCGGCACGAGTCCGGCTGAGCGCGTGATCGTGGCCGGTGGTGGCGGGGGCGGTGGCGGATCGAACTCGGCGTCCCCCGACGGTGGCGATGGTGGCCAGACCGGTTTCGACGGCGAGCAGTCCGGCAGTGCAGGACCGGGCCTCAGTGGCGACAACGGCGGTGGCGGTGGCGTGGCCGCGCCCGGCGGCGCGACGGCTGGGACCGGCGGAACGGTCGCAGGTGTCGGTGGCGACGGTGGCGACGGCCCCACTCCTCAGGGCAACGGCCTCGGTGGTGGCGGTGGCGGTGGCGGCTTCTTCGGCGCCGGCGGTGGCGGTGGCGGCGCGCTCGCGCCGAGCGGCTCGTTCGGTGCCGGTGGTGGGGGCGGCTCGAGCATCGGCCCGGCCGGCGCGGTGTACGGCGACGGCGTGCGGACCGGCGACGGCTCGGTCCGGATCACCTACAACGTCATCTCGGCGATCGAAGTCACGCCAAGCTTCGCCGGCTGATCGACCGGTTCGCCGAGAGCCGCGCGGCCAGGATCTTCCCGAGGCGGCGCATCTGCTTGGTCGTCGGCGTCGCGCCCTCGATGGTGACGCCGAGGCTCGCGAAGTGCTTTCCTCCAAAGATCGTGACGCCGAGGGTGTCGTCGCCCGTCGGGTCGGTCTTCGGCTCGGTGGTGAGGACCGCGAGGTCGCCGATGCCCTGCAGCACCCGGGCGCCCGACTGGTCGCGCAGCTGCCGCACCAGGAGATGGCCGGGGGGACGGGCTGCTCCTGGAAGTCGGTGGGTACGGGAAGTTCCATCAGATCCATCATCAACATGCTCATGCGGGCAACGTACGGAGCTGCATGCCGCAGCGGAATCCGGCGGGCTGGTGTCTCAAGGGTGGGGGTAGCCCTACCTTCGCGCCGAGTAGTTCGACCTACAGACGATGTCCCACCCTGGTCCTACGGTGCGATCCGGCTTCAGTTCGGAGTCGGTGGGCAACACGGGGGCAGGTGGGCGGGATGGCTGGGTGGTTCTCCGATCCGACGGGTCGCAAGGAGCTTCGGTACTGGGACGGCGCTGGGTGGACCGACCACGTCTCGGTCTCGGGTGCACAGAGCACCGATGCAATCACGAGCGACTACGCAGCACCGTCATCGCCGCCCGCCGGAGCACGACTACCGGCCAAGAAGGGCAAGAAGTGGCCGTGGGTGCTCGCGCTCTGCGTCCTCGTGGGTCTCGGCGGTTGCACCGCGATCTTCGTCGCCGCGGTCGACAAGGCGGTCGAGAACCTCAACGCGGATCAGAAGCGACACGCGATCACGCAGGCGCAGTTCGACGCTGTCGCGATCGGGACGACCCAGGACGACGTCATCGCTGCGGTCGGCAAGGAGCCGGAAGACACGCAGGAGTTCGTCTCCAAGGGAGTGGTCGACGAGAGCGAGCTGCGCTCATCGTGCATCTACTACAACAAGGCTGGCGGCGAGTTCGGCGACCGGTATCAGTTCTGTTTCGACAACGGAGTTCTGCGGAGCAAGAACTCCTACTGACGTCGGCGGGAACGGGCGCCCTTAGACGTTCGCGGCCAGGATCTTCCCGAGGCGGCGCATCTGCTTGGTCGTCGGCGTCGCGCCCTCGATGGTGACGCCGAGGCTCGCGAAGTGCTTTCCTCCAAAGATCGTGACGCCGAGGGTGTCGTCGCCCGTC
>JBBQFJ010000184.1:0-5341 GCA_038321755.1 Acidimicrobiia bacterium
CGATTGTCCGGGTGCGACCGGCGCGAAGGGGAGTCTCCCAGGTGCGAGCTTGCCGGTCGGATCGAAGCCGGGCCGCACGCGATCGACGAGTGCCGAGTTCGCCAACGCGACCCCGAAGCCGTCGAGCCCTGCGGCTCCGGCCTCACGGAGCAACCATCCACCGAGTCGCGCGGCCTCCGCCCGCGCGGCGCCGAGCGCCACCTCCACATCGGTCGCGACGTGGACAGTGCCGACGCCGACCTCCGCGATCCATCGCACCCCCTCGGTGCCGGCGAGCGCCCGGCCGAGCGGGACGAGTGCGCCCGGCGCCACCGAGATTCGTCCGCGATGCTCTCCTTCGGGCCACGTCATCGGCGCGCATGCTTCGAGACCCGCGGCCTCGGCCTCCGCCTCGACATCGGCCGGGTGCCCCTCGAGACGGACGCGGGTGGTCTCGCCGTCCCACGCGACGGTGGCGGGCCGAAGACAGCGCCTGCGAACGGTGTCCGGAGCGTCCGAGCTCGCGCCCCACCACGAGCGCGCCGGCTTGGGCCGACATCGGAGGATCAGACGCGTGAGCACCCCGATCGTCCCGAGGGATCCCACGAGCAAACGGGGCAGGTCGTACCCCGTGACGTTCTTCACGGTCGGCCCTCCGGCGCGCACGAGACGACCGTCGGCCGTCGCGAAGCGGACCTCGAGCACCTGATCGCGAAGTGGACCGACACGCGGGCGGCGCGGTCCGGAGAGGCCGCTCGCGATCGTCCCACCGACCGTTGCGCGTTCGTCGCGTGGATCCAGCGCGCATTCCTGCCCCGCCGCTTCCAGTACGGCTGCGAGCGCGGCGACCGTGGTCCCCGCCCCGACCGCAACGGTGAGGTCGGCGGCGTCGTATGCCACGACGCCTGCCGGTGCGCGTACGACGGTCGCGTCGGTCGGTGGCGGGCCGCCGACCCACCGGTGCGTCCCGGACCCGGTCGGATCGACGCGATCCGCCGCACCGACGGCTCGCGCAACCTCCCGCTCGGCATCGATCAGGTCCACCGGAGCTCCCCACAGCGGCTTCCACGCGGGAGCACCTTGTCGGGGTTCGACCGTCCGGACGGATCGAAGGCATCGCGGAGCCTCGCCTGCGCGTCGAGATCGTCCCGGTCGAAGTACCTCGCCATCGCGTCGCGCTTCTCGAGCCCGATGCCGTGCTCGCCCGAGAGCACGCCGCCGGCATCGAGGCACGCCTCGAGGATCTCATCGCCGGCATCGCGAACTCTCGACCAGACGCCCGGTTCGCGTGCGTCGAACGCGATCAACGGGTGCAGGTTGCCGTCCCCGGCGTGGAACACGTTCATCATCGTGAGGCGCTGCTCCTCCGCGATCTCGCCGACGCGACGGAGGACGTCGACCAGTCGCGTCCGCGGCACGACCGCGTCGTGCAGGTAGTAGTCGGGAGCGACGCGGGCGATCGCACCGAACGCGGACTTACGCCCCTTCCACAGGAGGTTGCGCTCGGCATCGTCGGCGGCGACCCGAATGGTGCGCGCACCGGTGCGCTGCCCGATCCGTGACACCTCGGCCACCTCGGCCGCGACGCCGCCTTCGAGTCCGTCGAGCTCCACCAGCAGCACCGCGGCAGCGTCGCGCGGGTAACCGGCTCCGACGAAGTCCTCCACCGCGCGCGTGATCTGTGCGTCCATCATCTCGAGCGCGGCGGGGACCACCCCCGCAGCGATGATCCCGCTGACGGTCTCCGCCGCGTCCTCGATGCTCGAGAAGTCGAGGAGCAGGGTTCGGACGTCGGGTGCATCAGGGGTCAGGCGAACGGCCACCCGCGTCGCGACGCCCATCGTTCCCTCGCTGCCCACGAAGCATCCGCGCAGGTCATACCCGGGCTGGTCGGGCTCCAGCCCGCCGAGTCTGACCTCGCTGCCGTCCGGGAGGACGACATCGAGCGCGAGGACGTGGGCCGTCGTGACGCCGGCGGCGAGGCAGTGCGGTCCCCCGGCGTTGGTGGCGACGTTGCCGCCGATCGTGCACGCGGCCTGTGAGGACGGATCCGGCGCGTAGTGGAGCCCGTGGTGGTGCACGGCCCGGCTCAGATCGAGGTTCAGGACCCCGGGCTCCACCCAGGCGACACGCTGCACCGGATCGACGTCGACGATCTGATTCAGCTGCGTGGTGACGATCAGCACGGCACCGTCGCTCGGAGTCGCGCCCCCGGCCAGCCCGGTCCCGCTCCCGCGCGCGACGAACGGGCGCTCGTGGCGCGCCGCGACGCGGACCGCCGCGGCGACGTGCGCCGCGTGCTCGGGAAAGCACACGACGGCGGCATCGCCTCGTTCGTGGCCGGCGTCGCGCCCGTACAGCGAGAGCTCCAGCGGTTCGGCGCGAGCGCGATCGTGTCCGAGCGCCGACTGGAGGTCGGCCAGGAGCGCTCGGTCGTCGGCAGCGTCTCGCTGCTCGCGCTGGAGGTGCTGATCGGAGGCGATTGCCGAAGAATACCGATGCGCCTGGGTACGCTCGCCACGGAGCACGAGCCGGACAACAGGAAATCGGGACGTGGCGAAGAGGAGGACAGAGATGGCCGGACCGACCCGCGAGTGGGTCACGTTCGACGATCCGAAGGAAGAGCGACGGTGGCAGATCGACGTGACGTACCTGCTGTCGTCGTGGACGTGCATCTTCGGCGCGGGGTGTCAGGGCGTCCTGACCGCACCGGCACCTGAGCTCGTGCAGGGCTGTTGCTCCTACGGCGCGCATTTCTCCGACAAGAAGGATCGCGATCACGTCGTCAAGGTCGCGCGCGATCTCACCGACGACGAGTGGCAGTTCGCCGCCGCTGGTCGCAAGAAGGGCATCTACGCCAAGGCCGGCAAGGACGAGGACGGCAAGGTCGAGTGGCGCACGCGCCTCGCCGACGACGCGTGCATCTTCCTCAACCGGCCGGGATTCGCAGGCGGAGTCGGCTGCGCACTGCACATCCATGCTGCCAACACGGGCCAGCACCACAGTGATGTGAAGCCCGAGGTGTGCTGGCAGCTGCCGCTCCGCCGCATCGACGAGGAGCAGGAAGACGGCAGCGTGGTGTCGACGCTCACCGAGTTCGCCCGCGACGGGTGGGGTGAAGGCGGCGACGACTTCTCGTGGTGGTGCACCGAAGCACCCGAAGCCTTCGTCGGCAAGGAGCCGGTCTACGTGAGCCTCGGCGAAGAGCTCCGCAAGATGCTCGGCAACAAGCTGTACCGCCAGGTCGTCGCCTACCTCGATGAGCTGGTGCGGGCTCGGCCCAAGCCGATCCTGCACCCCGCCCAGAAGGTGGAGCTCAAGGCGACGCGCCGGTAGGGACCGCGGTCGGTCCCGACGGCTCTCGCGCGCTCAGACGAGCGACAGCCCACCATCGAGGACGAGCACCGAGCCGGTGAGCCAGGCCGAGAGGTCGGAGGCGAAGTAGAGCGCCGCTCCCGCAATGTCGTCGGGGACGCCGATGCGTCGCATCGGGTGCCGCGCGGCGATCCCCGCTTCATCGGATTCCCACAAGGCCCGCGCCATGTGTGTCTTGACGAGCCCCGGCGCCAGCGCGTTCACCCGAACATCCGGTCCGAGCTCGAGCGCGAGCTGCTTCGTCATATGGACGAGGGCTGCCTTCGACGCGTTGTAGATCCCGATGAAGGGTGCTGCTCGCAGGCCGCCGACCGATGCAATGTTGAGGATGCTCCCGCCGTGGTCGCGCATCCAGGTACGCCACGACGCCTGCGCGAGGAGGAGCGCGCCTTCGAGGTTCACCTCGAGCACCTTGCGGACCTTGGCCGGCTCGGTCTCGATCATCGGGCCGAACGCCGGGTTCGTGGCCGCGTTGTTCACGAGGACGTCGAGGCGACCCAGCTCGCCGACGCAGCGCGAGACCGCCGTCTCGATCACTTCGGGGTCGCCGGCGGAGCCGGCCACCGTGATGATCTGGCCACCCGAGGCCCGAACGGCCTCCTCGGTCTCGGCCAGCTCGTCGGCCTTGCGAGCAAGCACGCAGACCGACGCGCCCGCGGCGACGTAGACGTCCACGATCGCCCGACCGATGCCCCGGGTTCCACCGGTCACCAACGCGACCCGATCGTCGAGCCGCAGCGCGCTCGCCGGATCGATCACAGGTAGAGCCCGGTCTCGGCGTCGGAGCGGCTCGAGGCGGTGGCGTGCACGTCGCGCTCGCGGAGGATCAGGTAGTCCTCGCCGCGGATCTCCACCTCGTAACCGCTGTCGGGTGCGAAGAGCACCCGGTCGCCTTCCTGGACGTTGCGGACGGTCGGTCCCACCGCCACCACCGAAGCCCAGCTGAGCCGACGGTCGAGGTTCGCCGTGGCCGGGATCAGGATTCCCGCCCGGGACTTGCGCTCACCGATCTCGTCCGAAGGCCGGGCGAGGACCCGGTCCGCCATCATCCGGATCGAGTGCTTGACGTCACGGTCATCCGCCGTTGGCATGCGGGCGAGGTTACCGCCGGGCCCCCTGAGCACCCGCTTCCGGCCCGATCCGGGGGCTCGGCTACATTTCGCGTCACTCGGCCTCTCCCTGGGAGCACCGTGTCCGACTTCGTCGCCCCAACCACCACCTCGGTACCGGTCGCGCGCAGCCGCACGCGCCGACTCGGCGCGTCGCTCCGCACGTACTTCCTGCTCACGAAGCCGCGAGTCATCGAGCTGCTCCTCGTCACCACGCTGCCGGCCATGATCCTCGCCGACGACGGCATGCCCGGGATCGGGCTCATCCTTGCGGTGCTGTTCGGGGGTGCGCTTGCGGCCGGGGGCGCCAACACCATCAACTGCTGGATCGAGCGTGACCGCGATCACCTGATGAAGCGGACCCGCCACCGGCCGCTCCCGTCGGGGGACGTCGACCCGAAGCGGGCCCTGGTCTTCGGGTTGGTGCTCGAGGTCGTCGCCTTCGCGTTCCTCTGGTCGGCCGCGAACTTGCTGGCCGCCTCGCTCGCGGTCAGCGCGACCCTCTTCTACGTGTTCGTGTACACGATCTGGCTGAAGCCCCGGAGCCCGCAGAACATCGTGATCGGTGGAGCAGCCGGCGCGGTGCCGGCGCTCGTGGGGTGGGCCGCCGTGACCGGCAGCCTGGCGCTCCCGGCATGGATCCTGTTCGCGATCGTCTTCTGCTGGACGCCGCCGCACTTCTGGGCGCTGGCCATGAAGTATCGCGAGGACTACGCCGCTGCCGGGATCCCGATGCTCCCCGTGGTGAAGGGCACGAAGGTCGCGACGCAGCAGATCCTCCTGTACGCGGTGGTCGTCCTCGCCGTGAGCCTGACGCTCCCACTCGCCACTCCGATGACGCCCCTCTACCCCGTCGTCGCTGCCGTGCTCGGCGTGTT
>JBBQFJ010000185.1:0-5185 GCA_038321755.1 Acidimicrobiia bacterium
GATGCGCTCGAAGTCGACCTCGACCGACGTGTACACGTGCGCGCTCGTCGCCTTCGACCGCGTCATGTGCTCCGCGGTGCGTCGGCGCATGTTCGAGAACGGGATCACGAGATCACCGCGCGACGCGGCAGCCGGCGCGGCGGGTGCGGCCGGCGCGGCCGGCACCGGGATCGGCGCGGGCACCGGAGCCGGAGCGGGAGCCGGAGCCGGAGCGGCCGCGACAGGTGCGGGCTCCGCCACGGGCTCGGGTGCCGACGGTGCGTCGGGCACCAACATGATCGCGGGAACCGACGGGAGCGTCTCGTCGTGCGCGTGCCCGGCCGCGTCGAGCACGTCCTTGCGCGTGATGCGCCCGCCTTCGCCGGTTCCGGTGATGGAGGCGGGATCGAGACCGTGCTCGGCGATGAGACGACGGACCACCGGTGACGTCAGCGCTCCGGCGCCTGCCGCCGCCACGATCGGAACCCCCGGCTCCGGTGCGGACACGACGGGTTCACGCACAACGGCGGGCGCAACCGGTTCCGGCTCGACGGGTGCCGGCGCGGCCGGCGGGACGGGGACGATCGGGGCCGGGGCGCTCACGACGGGCGCGCTCACGATCGGCGCGGGCGCGACCGGCTCGGGCGCGGGCGTCGGCACCGGAACGACCGGCGGCGCGACGGGTGGCGCGACCGGCTCCGGGGCGACGCCGACCGGCGCGTCAGCGATGACGGCGAGGACCGTGCCGACCTGCGCGGTGTCGCCTTCGGCGATGCGGATCTCGGACAGCACCCCGCCGCTCGGTGCGGGCACCTCGGAGTCGACCTTGTCGGTCGAGACCTCGAACAACGGCTCGTCGGCGCTCACCGGATCGCCGACCTTCTTCAGCCACCGCGTGATGGTGCCTTCGGTGACCGTCTCGCCCAGCTGGGGCATCGTCACGTCCACAGGATCCTCCTCATCGAATGCCCCGACTCATCGAACGCCCCGACTCATCGAACGCCGCTCGAGCTCGTTCACGCATGCAGCCCGCGGCCGGTCATCGCGAGCGCGGACTCGCCGAAGAGCTCGCTCAGCGTCGGGTGCGGATGGATCAGCGCGCCGATCTCCTCAGGCGTCGCCTCCCAGTTCACGGCGAGGTACCCCTCGGCCATCAGCTCGGTCGCCCACGGACCGACGATGTGCACGCCGAGCACCGGCCCGTCCTTCTCCGCGACGATCTTCACGAGCCCATCGGGCTCGCCGATGATCAGCGCGCGACTGTTCCCGATGAAGCGGTGCTTCGACACGACGATGTCGTAGCCCTGTTCGCGCGCCTGCTCCTCGGTGAGCCCGGCGAAGCCGACCTCCGGGTGGCAGTAGATCCCCCACGGCACCTTGTCGTACGCGATCGGGGTGACCGCCTCGCCGAGGATCGACTTGATCGCGACGATCGCCTCGGCGAACCCGACGTGCGCGAGCTGTGGAGTGGGGACGACGTCACCGACGGCGTACACCCCGGCGATGTTCGTGCGCATCTGCTCGTCGACGGTGATGAACCCGCGCTCGTCGAGCGCCACGCCGCTGTCGGGGATCCCCGCGGCGTCCGTGCGCGGCCCGCGGCCGATGCTCACGATGACCTTGTCGACGGTGACGTCCTTGGCCCCGTCGGGACCTTCGAAGCCGATCGTGAGCTCGCAAGTCCCCTCGATGCTCGTGACGCGCACGTCGGCGTACGCGGCGATCCCGCGCTTGCGGAACGCGCGTCCGAGTGCGTCGGATGCATCGGCATCGACCCCGGGCAGGATCTGCGGCAACGCCTCGAGCAGGGTGACCTCGCTCCCCACGTCGGTGAGCATCGACGCGAACTCGCAGCCGATCGCACCCGCACCGATGATCGCGACCCGCGGGGGGACCTCTTCGAGCGCGAGCACGTGCTCGGACGACAGGACGCGCGTCCCGTCGAAGTCGAGTCCGGGAAGCGCTTTCGCGAACGAGCCGGTCGCGATGATCAGCGCGTTGCCTTCGACCTCCGTGCCATCGTCGACGCGCACGCGGTGCGCGGCGGCGTCGACGATGGTGCCGGTACCCGAGATGGTGGTGACCTCACGACCCTTGAGCAGCGACTCGACGCCCTTCGTGAGGCGATCGATGACCTGCTGCTTGCGACTCTGGCTCGCCCGCAGGTCGAGGACCGGCTCACCGGCGTCGACCCCGAACTCCTTCGCCCCCCGCACGGTGCGCAGGATCTCGGCGGTCTGGAGGAGCTCCTTCGCCGGGATGCAGCCCTGGTGCAGGCAGGTGCCACCCACACGCCGTTCTTCGATCATGACGACGCGGAGTCCGGCCGCTGCCCCGTAGAGCGCAGCGGCGTATCCCCCGGGACCGCCCCCCAGGACGACGACGTCGTAGTGCTCGGCCACAGCTTCCCAACCTTTCCAGGCACCGCCTCGGTGCGGGTGCTTCATTGTCGCACTCGCGGGTATCGGCAGGGGGCTAGCGCGCCATGAGGATCTGGAGCGCGGACGCGCCGAGGATCGCGACCAGGAGGAGCGCGGCGAGGATGATGAGCATTCGGGTGCTCATAAGGTTCCGCCATTATGCTTCCCAAGCCCCACTGAGCCTCCGTTCGGACCCCGGATCCATGGCACAACGCACCCAGCGGCTCGTCGATGCCACCAGGCGGGCTCTTCCCGAGGGCACGTTCGTGGTCGGAGCCGGGCTCGTCATCGCCGGCGTCACCGCCTACGCGTTCCAGATCCTCTCGTTCCGCTCGCTCAGCAAGGCCGACTACGCCGCACTCAACGCGCTCTGGGTGTTCGTGTTCGTGCTCGCACCCGGCTTCTTCCTGCCCCTCGAGCAGGAGGTCGGACGGGCAGTCGCCGACCGGCGCTCCCGCAACGTGGGTGGCGGCCCCGTCGTGCGCCGCGCGGCAGTGCTCGGCCTGTGGCTCACGTGCGGTCTCGCCGCCGCGACCATCGTCCTCGCAGTGACGACGAACGTCATCGACCACCTCTTCGAGGGCAGCGCCGGGCTCGTCGTCTGCCTGATCATCGCCCTCTTCACGTACTGCTTCCAGCACGTCACCCGCGGGACGCTCTCGGGCAACGGACGCTTCCGCCCCTACGGGACGATCCTCGGCGCCGAGGGCATCATCCGGTTCGTCCCGTGCGTCGCGCTCGCTGTCGCCGGCGTGTCGAACCCCGTTTGGTACGGCCTCTGCCTCGCGGTCCCGCCGGTGCTCGGCGCGCTCGTTTCGCTCTACGGGCAGCACGGGCTGCTCGCACCCGGACCCGACGCACCGTGGTCCGAGCTCTCCTCGAACCTCGGCTTCTTGCTGGCCGGCTCGCTCCTGGCCCAGACGCTGAGCTACGCGCCGTTCATCGGTGCGCAGGTGCTCGCGAAGCCGGGCGAGAAGGACGCGGTCGCCGACTTCATCGTCGGCCTGTTCCTTGCCCGCATCCCCATCCTGATGTTCCAGGCCGTGCAAGCCGCGCTGCTCCCGAAGCTCGCCCATCTCGCAGGCTCCGGCAAGCACGACGACTTCCGATCGGGCGTTCGAAAGCTCATCGCGGTGGTCGTCGGGATCGGCATCATCGGCGTGATCGCCGCGGCGACGCTCGGACCGACCGTCGGCGAGATCCTGTTCGGCTCGAAGTTCAAGCTCGGCAACGTCGACCTGGCGCTGCTCGCCGCCGGCAGCGGGCTGTTCATCCTCGCCCTCACCCTCGCGCAGGCGCTCATCGCACTGCTCGGCCACGCTCGCGCGGTGATCGCCTGGAGCATCGGGCTCGCGATGTTCTGCATCGTCACCGCGGTCGCCGGTCACGACCTGTTCCGACGGGTCGAGTACGGCTACATCGCCGGCACCGGTGCCGCTGCCCTCGTCATGGGCCTGATGCTCTACCTCCAGGTGCGCGACGGGATCCCCGAGGACGGGCTCGCCTCGCTCGTGGAGCAGATCGAGCACGAGCCACTCGAGATCTGACCGCGTGCCGAGCTCAGAACCGCTCCGCGTCGCGTATGACGCGACGTCGCTGCTGGGTCGGCGCACCGGGATCGGGCACGTCACCGCGGCGATGCTCGCGACGCTGGACGCGGATCCCACGCTGGACATCGAGGCGTTCGCGGTCACGTGGCGCGGCCGGCGCGACCTGCCCGATGAGGTTCCCGCCGGGGTGCGCGCATCTCCGCGCGCCTTCCCGGCCCGTCTCGCCCGCCATCTCTGGCCCACCGTCGGCCGACCCCGGGCCGAGTACTGGACCGGTCCCGTCGATCTCGTGCACGCGACGAACTACGTCGCACCACCGTCACGCGCTCCGGTGCTGGTGACCGTGCACGACCTCACGTTCCTCCGCTTCCCGGAGATGTGCACGGCGGACACGCTCACGTTCGACGCACATCTGCACCGAGCCATCGACGCGGGTGCGGTGATCCACTCGTCGAGCCACTACGTCGTCGACGAGATCAGCGCTGAGTTCGGGCTCGGACCCGACCAGGTCGCGCAGATCTACTGCGGCCTCGAGCCCGTCGAGTTGGGTGATGCAGCGCGGGGACGCGCCCGTGCCGGCGCCGACCGGTACCTCATCACGCTGAGCACGATCGAGCCGCGCAAGAACCTGCCTGCGCTCGTCCGGGCGTTCGATGCGGTCGCGGCCGAGGAACCCGACCTCCATCTCGTGATGGTCGGGCCCGACGGGTGGGGCGTCGAGGCGTTCCACGAGGCACTCGCAGCCGCGCACCACGCCGACCGCGTCCACCGGATCGGCTACGTGACCCGCGACGAGCGGGCCGACCTGCTCGCGGGCGCAACCGCCCTGGCCTACCCGTCGATCTACGAAGGCTTCGGGCTCCCGCCGCTCGAGGCGATGCAGTCGGGCATCCCGGTCGTCGCGGCCGACACGGGCCCGATCCCCGAGGTGCTCGGGGACGCCGCCCTGCTCCCCGACCCGCTCGACGACGACTCGATCGCCGATGCGCTCCGCACGATCGTCAGCGATGCCGACCTGCGAGCGACGCTCGTCGCGCGCGGGACCGAGCGCGTGAAGCGCTACACGTGGGACCTCGCCGGCCCGCAGTTCGTCGACCTCTACCACCGCGTCGCGGGGCGCTGACGCTCACCGCCGACCGCTAAGGGAGGCGATCGATCCAACCGAGGAGCGCCGCGATCGCGCGGGGGTCGTGCCGCAGCTCGTGCCCGGCGGCCTGGACCAGCCGCAGCTCACCG
>JBBQFJ010000186.1:0-5144 GCA_038321755.1 Acidimicrobiia bacterium
CCTGATGGCGCAGGGTCTCGCGTACGACTCCGAGTCGGGTCGGGCGTGGGCCGGTGCGATCACCGCGCTCATGACGGGCCACTCGTACGCCACGAGCGCTCGCACTGCCGGCCGCATGGGGCCGTTCGCCGGCTTCGCGGAGAACGAGGCACCGATGCTCAAGGTGCTGCGCATGCACCGGGCCGAGGTCGCCAAGATCAACGAGGAGCTCGTCCCCGTCGACCTGCTCGGCGCCGCGCAGCGCTCGTGGGACGAGGCGGTCGAGGTCGGCGAGATCCACGGTGTGCGCAACTCGCAGGCGAGCGTGCTCGCACCGACGGGCACCATCGGTCTGATGATGGACTGCGACACCACGGGCATCGAGCCCGACCTTGCGCTCACCAAGGCGAAGAAGCTCGTCGGTGGCGGCACGATGCTGATCGTCAACCAGACGATCCCGCGTGCGCTGCGCAAGCTCGGGTACTCGGACGACCAGACGATCAAGATCGTCGACTACATCAACGACAAGAAGACGATCATCGGTGCGCCCGACTTCCAGACCGAGCACCTCTCCGTCTTCGCGTGCTCCATGGGTGACAACACGATCCACTACATGGGCCACGTCCGGATGATGGCGGCGGCCCAGCCGTTCCTGAGCGGGGCGATCAGCAAGACCGTGAACATGCCGGAAGAGGCGACGGTCGAGGAGGTCGAGGAGCTGTACCTCGAGTCCTGGAAGCTCGGGATCAAGGCCGTGGCGCTCTACCGCGACAACTGCAAGGTCGCCCAGCCCCTCTCGACCCAGAAGGAAGCGGGGAAGGAAGCGGACAAGAAGGGGACCACGACCGTCGACGCCACCCATGTGCTCACGAACGAGTTCGGGCGTGAGGTCGAGCGCATCGTCGAAACCGTCATCGTTCAGCAGCCCGTCCGCCAGAAGCTCGGGCGGGTGCGTTCGTCGAAGACGTTCTCGTTCCGGGTCGCCGACTGCCACGGCTACGCCACGGTGGGTGAGTTCGAGGACGGACGACCGGGTGAGGTGTTCCTGAAGGTCGCGAAGCAGGGCTCCACGCTCGCCGGCATCATGGACGCGTTCGCGATCTCGGTGAGCATGGGGCTGCAGTACGGCGTGCCGCTGGCGGCGTTCGTGGAGAAGTTCACGAACATGCGCTTCGAGCCCGCGGGCATGACGGACGACCCCGACATCCGGTTCGCGACGAGCCTCGTCGACTACATCTTCAAGCGCCTCGCGGTGGAGTACATGAGCTTCGAGGAGCGCAGCGACATGGGTGTGCTCACGGTGCACGAGCGCATGGAGCCCACGCTGCCCGGCGTCGAGGAGTCGACCACGCCCACGAGCGCGGGACACGACCTGCTTCCGCTCGAGGACCGTGCGCCGGCCGACGCGCTGCTGCCCCCGCCCCTGCCGGTCGAGGAGGTCGCCGCGCCGCCGGCGGTCACCCCGCCGACGGTTGCCCGGGAGGCCGAGGTCGTGCTCTGCTACGTCTGCGGCGACATCATGCAGCGTGCGGGCTCGTGCCACGCCTGCCCGTCCTGCGGCGCGACCAGCGGCTGCTCGTAGCGCACGGCCCGATGGCGCTCTTCTCGAAGACGGTCGGTGAGGTCTCGATCCCTGGCGATGCAACCATCGTGCTGCCGGCCGGGAAGTTGAAGATCAACTACGACGAAGCGCGCAAGGGGCGCCAGGCCGACGAAGGCTCGGGCAAGTCGCTCTGGCTCGGCGTGCCCGAAGGTCTCTCGGTGACGATCACGCCGGCGTCTGGTGGTGCGGCCCTGACGATCGAACCGCCGAAGGGCTCCACCGACTACTCGACGTTGAAGCGCATCGGCTCCCGCTTCGCCAAGGTCGAGGTGCCGGTCGCCAGCGAGTACGTCGTCAGCGTCCTGCCGATCCCGGCGACCGGCCGGGAGCTCTTTGACCCGGTCGTCAAGTTCAAGACTTGAGGGCACTTCGGAGCTTCGGCGCGAGGTCGCCGCGCTCGACGACGATCACGTCGTCGAGGCCGAGCCAGGTGGCCATGAGACGCAGCTCCTCGGCCAGGTGCTCCGCAACCTCGATCGGGTCGGCCGCAGGTTCGAGGAACGCGGACTGCACGAGCAGCTTGCCGTCGGCGCGGTCCGCCTTGAGGTCGACGCGTGCGACGTATCGGTCGCCGAGCAGGAACGGAAGCACGTAGTAGCCGTACGTGCGCTTCGGCTTCGGGACGTAGATCTCGATGCGGTAGTTGAAGCCGAAGAGCTCCTCGACGCGGTCGCGCCCCCACATGATCGAGTCGAACGGTGACACGAGCGCGCACGCTTCGATCTTCCGGGGGATCTTCGCCTCGGGGTGCAGGAACGCCGGCGCCTTCCAGCCATCGACGCGAACGCGCTCGAGTCGGCCCTCGTTGGCCATCTCCTCGACGAGTGGTCGCGCTTCCTTGATCGGGAGGCGGAAGTAGTCGGCGAGGTCCTTCGCGGTGCCGACCCCGAATGCACGGGCAGAATGGTCGAGGAGCTGGACCATCGCCTCGCGGGGTGTCGGGGTGGGATGCTCGAGCACGTGCGGTGGGACCACGAGCGCGGGATCGCAATACGCGCGCTCGAAGGTGTTGCGGCGCACGGCACCGACCTTGCCGACGTAGAAGAGGTGTTCGAGGGTCTTCTTGGTGTCGCCCCAACCCCACCAGGGCCCCTTCTTCCGATCCGCTCCATCGAGCTCGCCCGCGCTGACCGGACCGTTCGCGAGCACGGCCTGCAGGAGGGCCTCGGTCGCGGTCTGGTCCTGCGCCTCGGCCCATGCCCGCATGCCGGCCCACTTGTGCTCGCTGTCCATCCGCCATCGCATCAGCGGCTGGAGGTCGGCCTGGAGCAGCGAGGCCTCGTGACCCCAGTACTCGAACACCTCGTGGTCGCGGTACGCGAGCTGATCGAGCAACGACCGATCGTACGGACCGAGTCGGGAGAACAGCGGCAGGTAGTGCGTGCGGACGAGGACGTTCACCGAGTCCATCTGCACGAGGCCGAGGCGGTCGAAGGTCTTGCGGACGTGTCGGCGGTCGACCCGACCTGGCGGCCGACGTTCTCCGAAGCCCTGGGCGGCGAGCGCGATGCGGCGCGCCTGGTCGATCGACAGGTTGCTGGGGCGGGCCATCCGGGAACGGTACCGAGGTTCGCGAACGTCGGTTCAGGACGCCCAGAGCCGGACGGTCGCGTACGCCCGCCAGGGTCGCCATGCTTCGGACCGCGTGACCGATTCGCGAGCGGAGGCGCCGTCGAGCCGCTTGCGCAGCACGAGATCCGAGGCAGGGAACGCGTCGGTGTACCCGAGACGGAGCGCGAGGTACTGCGCGGTCCAGGGGCCGATGCCGGGCAGCTCGCAGAGCTGCCGCTCGAGCTCGTCGATCGGGATCGACCCGTCGAGGGCGATGCGTCGGTCGGCCACGGCAGCGGAGAAGCTGCGCACTGCGGTTGCTCGCTGGCGCGGCAGTGGGAGGTCGGCCTCGATGAGCGCAACCGGCGTTGGGAATCGGGCGCTGAGACCCAGCGCGTCGAGCCCAGGCGCTGGAGTCCCGTGCGCGGCGACGATCTTGCCGAGCGTCGTCGTCGCACCGGCCACGCTCACCTGCTGCCCGATGATGGCGCGGATGCCCGTCTCGAACGGATCCCAGCAGCCAGGGACGCGCAACCCCGCGGGCCACGGCGCGAGCGTCGCGTCGCTCCCGATCTCCGCGGCGACGAGGGCGGGGTCGTGGTCGAGGTCGAAGAGGTGCCGGACGCGCGCGACGTGGTGGATGAGGCCGTCCCACTTGGGGAGGTGGAAGCGAGCGATGAGCTGGTCGCCGTCACGGCGCACCTCGAGGGCACCGGTGAAGCCGTCGACCTCGATCGTGCGTCGGTACGTGCCGTCGGACACGACCTCGACGCCGGGGATCGCGCGCGCGGCGAGAAACGAGAGGAGGTCCTCCCAGGCGAGCGGCGGCTGGAACGTGAGTCGGGTGTCGAGGCCACCGTCGGCCACGAGTCGATCGGTGCGACGCCGCTTGGCGCGGAGCGTGGTGGGCGACGCGCGGAAGGTGTCCTGCATCACGCGTGTCATCTGGCGGACCGAGCCGAACCCGGCCGCGAACGCGACGTCGGCGATCGAGAGGTCGGTGTCGTCGAGGAGGCGACGCGCGAAGTGCGCCCGTCGGGAACGTGCGAGCTGGTCCGGCGTCGCGCCCACGTGCTCCAGGAAGAGGCGACGGAGGTGGCGCGGGCTCACGCCGAGTCGCCGAGCCAGGTCCGCCTCGAGCGCGTCGTCGAGCCCGCCGTCGAGGATCAGGCGCACCGCTCGACACACGAGCTCGGGGCCCTGTACCCAGGGATCGGCGTGATGCGTCCGGTACGGACGGCAGCGCAAGCACGCGCGGAACCCGTCGGCCTCGGCGGCGGCTGCGCTCTCGTACTCGAGGACGTTCGACGCGTTCGGCGACGCCGAGCAGCCGGGGTGGCAGTAGATCCCGGTGGTCGTGACGGCGGAGAGGGGCACGCCTTCGTTGTAGCCCACCCCGGTCGCCTGGTTCGGACGGATCCGGACATGGATCCGGCGTGTCCGGATGCGGCCGATCCGGGGGCTCGCAGTGCGGTACAACGCATCCATGGACCTTGCCGCGATGGACACACCCACGGGGATCATCGAGGTCGGCGTCGTCGGCGGCGCGCTCGTCTCCCACCAGTTCGTGGAGATGAGCACCGCGCCACCCGACGACGTGGCCGCGGACCCGGGCGGGATCCGGGCCCGGTTGCGGGACTACTACGCGGGAGATCTCGGGGTGCTGTCCGCGATCCCGGTGCGCTTCGACCGGGGGACCTTCTTCCAGCAGCAGGTGTGGCGCGCCCTCCAGGGGATCCCGGTGGGCGAGACGATCAGCTACGCCGAGCTGGCCCGTCGGGTGCGGCGCCCGACCGCGTTCCGAGCCGTGGGTTCGGCGAACGGCCAGAACCCGATCGGCGTGGTCGTGCCGTGCCACCGCGTGATCGCCGCCGACGGCTCGCTCGGCGGGTATGCCGGGGGGCTCGACCGCAAGCGCTGGCTCTTGGCGCACGAAGGCGCGATGCCCGCCCGGGAGGAATCGCTCCCCGGTCTCCTCACCTGAGGACACGAGCACTGCCAAGGCGTTTTG
>JBBQFJ010000187.1:0-5132 GCA_038321755.1 Acidimicrobiia bacterium
GACCAGATGTCGACGATGCACCGTCTCGAGCATCGGATAGATCTGCGGAACGACCTCCTCGGCAACACCGACGAACGTGCGGGCCACGTCGACGCTCGTCCCGCCGTCCGAGCGGAGGGGCGCTTCGAGCAGGGCGCGAGCACCCGAGATCACTGCGTCGGCCAGGCGCGCCATCGCGTTCCCCGACGTACGGGCGAGCGCGATGCTCGACTCCAGGCTGAAGACGGTCGTCCCGAGCTCGAAGAACCGAAAGAGCTCGACGTCGTCCTCGGTGCAGACGAGCTCGTCCTCCTCGGGGACCACGAACCCCAGCGCCCGCCAGACGCGCGCCGCGAACGCCGGGTCGACCTCGCTGCGCTCGATCGCCTGGGTGAGCGTCATCCGCTCGGTGCCGCGGACGAGCAGACGCTCGGCGGCGACCGCGTGCAAGCGGTGCTCCGTGATCGCACGGCGGATCTCGTCATAGGTCGCGCCGTGCTCGAGCGCCATCTGCAGCAGCTCGAGGCGCTCGGCAGCATCAGCCGACTCCGGGTCGTACAG
Organism: Acidimicrobiia bacterium; assembly: GCA_038321755.1. GTDB lineage: Bacteria > Actinomycetota > Acidimicrobiia > IMCC26256 > PALSA-555 > JALHSW01. Next base: position 541 of record JBBQFJ010000187.1, read on the forward strand.
GCCGGCGGCCTCGAGCTGCCCCGGCGTCGGCAGCTTCGTCATCTCGTTCGCGGCATCACATCGTCGGCCCGGTCAGGAGCGCGTCGCCTGCCGGCTCGTCACTCGACCAGCTCGGGTCGAGTCCCGGCGCGAAGAGCACCACGCCGGGGGGTGCCTCCCAGAGCAGTGCCGGGCGATCGCCGTGCCAGCGCACCGCGTACGACACGGGGCCGAACCGCGTCGGCGCGTCGTGCACCTCGATGCCCTGCCCGAGCCACCCGGGTGGGAGGTCGGCAAGCAGCGAGACCTCGTCCCCGTCGTCGAACGCCAGCAACCCGCGAACCCCGAGCAGGAGCAGCGCCGGATCCTTCAGGTCGAGCAGCGCCTCGACCTCCTTCCATCTGGCCGGCCGTTGCGGTCGGGCTCCGGCGCGTCGACGATCCCGGCCCGAGAGCTTCGGCCACGCGGCGGCCGCCTCGGCGTCGAACCCCCAGTCCTCGAGCGCGCTGACGACGTTCCCGCTCGGGCGGCGGAGCCCGGCCGCCAACAGCACGTGGGCGCGAGCCGAACGCACTGCGCCGACCAACCGATCGTCCGGGACCTCGACGCGCATGCCGCGATCCAGCTGCGCCGCCCAACCTCGACCGATGGCATCCGGGGAGGGCATCCGGTCGAGATCCCCGGGATCGGGCGCCTGGTCGCCCAGTGCGATCGCGACGCGAAGGCGCGCTCGGTGTGGCACCGGGTGGAGGAACGCCGCTTCGATCCGCCCGCCGCGGTCGGTCGTCGAGGGGAAGTCGCCCTCGCGCGCCGCGCCGCTGCAGACCTCGATGTCGGTCGAGTGATGCTTCGCGACGGACCATCGCGACGGAGCGCGCGGCATCACGAGTGCTCGTCGACGGTCGATGTATGCCGATGACCCTTCGATCCCGACGGCGCGTGCCTCGCGCACGACCAGGGCGACGACGAACGGGGCCGGCGAGTCGTTCTCGAACTCGACCACGATCGTCCCGTCCGGAACACCCGGGGCGGTCGCGCCGTACGCGTACTGCACTGCGTCACCACCGGGGACGCGGACCGCAGTGCGGACCACTGGCGCGTCACCGACGAACGTCTGGCGGACGGTTGCCTCGCGCTCCGGGACGTACCAACGGTCGTCTCCACCGATCCACCACTCGAACGACCACCCGAGCTGGTCCGAGGTGATCCCCCCGTGTGCGTCGACTCGCGCGCGGCCGCGACCGCCCAGGGTGCCGATCAGCGTGCCGCTGCTGATGCTCACCTGGTCAACGGATGCCGTACAGCTCGGCCTTGGCCTCGCGCAGCATCAGCGAGGGAACGAGATCAGCCGCCTTGGCGTCTTCGTACAGGACTGCCCCCACCATCGCGGCGATCGGCATCTCGAGGCCTCGTTGCTTGGCGAGCTCGAGCACCGCGCGCGTGCTCTTGACGCCCTCGGCCACCATCTGCATCTCGGTCACGATGTCGTCGAGGCGACGGCCGCGTCCGAGCTCGACACCGACGTACCGGTTGCGACTCTTCTCGCTCGTGCAGGTCGCGACGAGGTCACCCATCCCCGCGAGGCCCGAGAAGGTCAGGGAGTCGCCGCCGAGCGCCACACCGAGACGAGCGAGCTCCGCCAGGCCGCGCGTCATCAGCGCGGCCTTCGTGTTGTCGCCGTATCCCAGCCCGGCAGCGATCCCGGTCGCGATCGCGATCACGTTCTTCAGCGCGCCGGCGATCTCACACCCGACGACATCAGGATTCGTGTAGACGCGGAACGTCCGCGTCATGAAGAGCTGCTGCAGCGCCGCCGCGACCTCGGGGTCGGGAATTGCGATCACCGAAGCGGTGGGCTGTCCCTCTGCGACTTCGCTCGCAAGGTTCGGACCGGTGAGCACGCCGATGCGGTCGACGCGATGCGACGTGAGCACGTCGGCGACGACCTCGGTCATCCGCAGGTGCGTCTCCTGCTCCACTCCCTTGGACAGGCTCACCACCGGAACGTCGTCGCCGATGAGATCGGCCGCGTCCGAGAGCACGTTCCGGAAGCCGTGCGAGGGGACGCCCACGACCACCACCTCCGCGCCCGTGCAGGCGCGGGAGAGATCAGGCGTCGCGTGGACGCGCGAAGGCAGCTGGATCCCGGGCAGGTAGCGCGCATTCTCGTGCTCGGCATCGATCCGCGCGGCCAGGTCGGGATCGCGGACCCACAGCTGCACGTCGGCATGCTCGGCGAGGATCGCGGCGACGGCGGTCCCCCACGATCCCGCGCCCACGACCGCGACGTTGGGGAGGCCATCGCCCGTCGACGCGTCGACTCGCTCGTCGGGGCTCATCTCGCGGCCGGCCGGAGCTTCGCCGTCTCGGGTGCGCGAACCCACCAGTCGTCCTCCTCGGTCGCCGGCCGTTGCGGGTAGATCTCGCGCGCCCGCGCGACGCAGGCAGCCACAGCCGCCATGATCCGGTCCGTCGCGTCATGCACGTCGTCGCCCGGCGCGACGGGGACGGGTTTCCCGGCGACGATGACCTCGGCCACACCCCAGCGCCAGTGCGGACGCCGTCCCTTGAAGAGGATTCGGTGCAGGCCCCACATGCCGACCGGGACGACCGGGACCCCGCTCTCTGCCGCGAGCCGCGCGGTGCCGGTCTTGCCCGCCATCGGCTCGAGGTCGAGCGAGATCGTCCCCTCCGGAAACACGGTGACGCACTCCCCTGCACGCAGCGCGTCCACCGCGGGGCCGAGCGCGCCCGCGGCGTCCGCGGTGTTCCGCTGCACCGGGATCTGGTGGATCTGGTGCAACGCCCACCCGAGCCCCGCCTTGTCGAACAGCTCCGCCTTCGCCAGGAAGCGGACCCGGCGGTGACGCGCGTCAGCAAGGTAGGCCAGCGCCAGCGGATCGAGGTACGAGACGTGGTTGCTCGCGACGATCGCCGGCCCCTGCAGCGGGATGCGGTGCGCTCCCTCGATCGTCCAACGGACACCGAGGCGCATCGGTCCGAGCAGTGCAGCACGAGCCGCGTCGTAGAGGGGCTCCACGCCGGTAGCATACGCAGCCCGATGCATCACGATGCCGTGTCCGAACCCCGTGCCTGACCAGCGTGCACGCTCCGGGGTCGTGATCCCGATCCGCTCGTTCGTCGCGGCGAAGGCTCGACTCGCCGAGCACCTCTCTGAGCATCGCAGAGCCGACTTCGCCCGAGAGCTCGCGACCCGGGTCGTCGAGGCCGCCGCGCCCCTGGAGGTGATCGTGGTCACCGCCGCCGACGAGGTCGGCGAGTGGGCCGAGGCCCGTGGACTCGACGTGGTCGCTGATCCCGGTCGCGGGCTCGATGGCGCTGCCGATGCGGGGCGAGCGCGGGCCGCCGACCTGGGCTGCGCTCGGGTCATCGTCGCGCACGCCGACCTCCCGTACGCTGCGTCCCTGGCGTCGATCGGACGCGACCTCGCTCGTCCGATCGTGGTCCTCGTCCCGTGCCACCGCGACGACGGCACCAACGTGTGTGCCGTCCCCGTCGACGTGCCGTTCGAGTTCGCCTACGGACCGGGATCGTTCCGACGCCACGCGGCCGAGGCCCGACGACGGGGACTCGGGCTGCGCGTGGTGCGCCGCGCCGACCTCGCGTTCGACGTCGACATCCCCAGCGACCTCGAGCGCCTCACCCTTCCGGCACCGACATGACGGTGGGCATCGACCTCCCGCCGCCCGTTCGAGCGCTCGCCATCGGGGCGCATCCCGACGACGTCGAGTTCGGCTGTGGGGCGACGCTCGCGAAGTGGGCGCAGGCGGGCGCCGAGGTCCAGCTCCTCGTCCTCACCGACGGCTCGAAGGGATCCTGGGATCCCGACGTCGACGTCAGCGAGCTCGCCGCGCTGCGCCGACACGAGCAGCGCGCCGCGGCCGACGCACTCGGGATCGGGACGGTCCACTTCTTGGAGGCCGTCGACGGCGAGCTCGACCACGACCGGGAGATGCGGGCACTGGTGTGCGAGATCATCCGGCTCGCCCGTCCCGACGTCGTGCTCGGCCACGATCCGTGGAAGCGCTACCGCCTGCACCCCGACCATGTGCACGCCGGGCAGCTGGCGATCGACGGGATCGTGGCCGCCCGCGACCCACACTTCTTCCCGGGCGCGGGCGCCCCGCACCGGCCCGAGCACCTCCTCCTCTTCGAGGCAGAGGTGGTAGATCACCTCGAGGACGTGGCCGACACGATCGACGCCAAGGTGACCGCGCTCTTCGCTCATCGGAGCCAGTGGCGCTCGACGATGGGCATCGACGCCGACGACCCGGGCGTCGACGCCGACACGATCGAGGGCCAGCAGGCCGAGTTCGTGCGGCGCGTCCGGGACGAGGCCGCCGCCGCCGGCGAGCCCGGTGGGCTGCCCTGCGCCGAGGCGTTCAAGCTCCTCAGCGATCTCTGATCGGGTCCGGACGCGACGAGAGGGCCCCGAAGGGCCCCCTCGTGTGCGTTCGATGGAGCTGACTAGCGCTTGCGACGCTTGGCCGGAGCCTTCCGCGCCGCTGCCTTCTTGCGACGCTTGGCCGGAGCCTTCTTCGCCGCTGCCTTCTTGCGACGCTTGGCCGGAGCCTTCTTCGCCGCTGCCTTCT
>JBBQFJ010000188.1:0-5057 GCA_038321755.1 Acidimicrobiia bacterium
GTGGCGTCGATGATCGTGACGGGTACACCCGCATCTCGCAGGGCGGTGGCGAACTTGTCCATCTGCGCTTGCCACCAGGGCCCGGCGCGCCGGGTGAGCAGCATCGGGGGGATGTGCTTGCCGTGCTCGACGTGGTTGATCGGCGACGCCTCCTCCCACACCTTCGGGTCGTCGCCGAACGCCTGGCGAGAGATCACGGCGAGGTTCCCGCCGATCGCGATGCCGTCGGCGATGTCGAAGTTGATGTCGTCGGGGAACGCGCACTGCAGCGAGCCGAGGCCCAGGCCAGCCTTCTCGAGGAGCTGCTCGTCGGTCGCGATCGCCGCCACGATCCCCGCGCCCGCCGAGTGGCCGAGGAGGCCGACCCGCTTCGGATCGAGTCCGTACTGCTTCGCGTGGTCGACCAGGTAGCCGACGGCGTTCGCGACGTCCTGGTCGTGCGCGGGGTACTGCACCGGCGGCGAGACGTCGGGTCCGCTCAGTCGGTAGTTCACGTTGGCGAACGCCCAGCCGTGCTCGTTGAACAGGTTGGCCTTGTCGCCGGTGAACCCCTGCTTGTCGCCCTTCTGCCATCCGCCACCGTGCACACCCACCACGAGTGGCACCGGCGCACAAGCTCCGGCCTTGTCCACCTTCATGGCGGGGAGGAAGACGTCGAGCGACAGCAGGTTCGGGTCGACGCCCGCGACCGAGTCGTACGGGACGTCTCGCACCGCGCGGGGTGAGTCGCTGCACTTGCCGTGAGTCTGCGACGCACCGGCGGGCACCGCGAACGTGCCGACCGTGGCGGCGACCGCCGCGAGTCCCATGGTGAGGACCATGGTGAGGATGATGGTGAGGCTCGCGAGGAGGCGGGGGCGCACGGAGATCATGGTGCCCCAGCGCACCCCGGAAGCCGTGAAGGTCGCGTCAGGGAGTTGTGAGGAGTGCGGCTCGCACTGCCGCCACCACGTCGGGCTCGACGCCGATGTCGGCGGCGTAGCCGTCCCAGCTCCCCCACTCCTCGCGCATCCGCTCGAGCATGCCCTCCATGGTCCCGGCCTCGGCGCCGAGCATCGCCGGCGGCAGCTCGGGCCACGTGTCGGCCGCGTCGGGGAAGTCGCGCTTGCCGCGCTCGTGGATGGCGTCGACGACCTCGTGGGTGAGCACGTAGTCGGCGACGATGTCGGCGTCGCTCACGCCGAGCAGTCCGAGCACCACTGCCGAGAACACGCCGGTGCGGTCCTTGCCGGCCATGCAGAAGTAGACGGCCGGGAGCGTCGCCGGTTCCGCGAGGGCACGCAACGTCGCTGCGTAGGCGCGCGCTCCGCTGCGGAGCATCAGGAGGTATACCTCGGCCGCCGACTCCGGCGGCTTCCATCCCGGCGGCCGCACGGTATGCAGCGCCTTGTCGACGGTCGGGAGGTGGAGGTGGTGGATGTCGAGCTCGCCGAGCCGACCGATCCCGATCCGGTCGAGCTCGTCGTCGGCGCGGAAGTCGATCGCCGTCGCGATGCCGCGCTCGTGGAGCAGCGGTCCGTCGGACTCCTCGAGGTGATGCAGCGAGTCACTCCGGTACAGCCGACGCCAGGCGACCTGCCGACCGCCCGCCGCTGCGTAGCCGCCGACATCGCGGAAGTTGACGGGCCCCGCGAGCGCGACGCGCCGCTCGTTGGAGCTTGGCTCGGTCATGCCTGGCCTCCCGCACCGTGCAGGCGCGTCTGGTCGATGAAACGTCCGCTCTCGACGAGGATGAAGATGCCGTTCGCCTCGGCACAGAGGCGGTCGCCGGCGTGCAGCGTGCCGACCGTGTGCACCTTGCGACCGTCGACCCGCTCCGTGTGCGCCGCGAGGCGCAGCTCGGCGTAGAGGGGCGTCGGGCTGCGATACACGATCGTCAGCGTGCCGGTCATCGCCCCCACGCCGGCTGCGATGTTCGCGACGCCGAGCATCTCGTCGAAGATCCCGGCGATGATCCCCCCGTGCACGCATCCGGGCGGGCCCTCGTAGGCCGCGCCCAACGTGCCGTGCGCTCGCACCGCACCCTCGTGGAACTCACAGGCGATCGGTGGTGCGAGCGGGCTGTACCACCCGATCATCGGGCTGAACGGGAAGAACTCGTGCGGATCGGTGTCGGTCAGCGGCATCGCAGGCACCGAGGTCTCCCACGGCGGGGTCGACGGCTCGAGGATCGCGATCGCCCGCTCCACGGCCGCGGCGGCTTCGTCGAGCGCGGCGGGGTCGGCGTGGGTGCGGACCATACGGTCCGTCACGCTGCGCATGGCATCGGCGAGGCGACGAAGCTCGGGACCGGGCGGGTGGGCGGCATCGGGGCCGTGCCCATCGACGATGCCGGGTTCGGCGTTGCCGGACTGATGCTCGCCGGACTGATGCTCGCCGGACGGATGCTCGGAGGACGGGGGGGTCACTCCTCGACGATCGAGATCGCCTGCTTGGGGCACTGCCGCACGGCCTGCTCCACCTTCGGGCGCAGCTCGTCGGACGGATGCTCCTCGAGGACGTAGAGGAAGTCGTCGTCGCGCACCTCGAAGACCTCGGGCGCGATGCCCATGCAGATCGCGTTGCTCTCGCAGACGTCGAAATCGACGACGACCTTCCAGGACATCACGCCTCCTCGGGGAAACCGGTTGCGATCCTACTCATGTGCCAAAGTTCACTCATCGGGCAGATTCGTGAAGTCGGCCTCACGCTTCTCCAGGAAGGCCGCGATGGCCTCTCGGTTCGCCGGAGCCCCCGTGAGGCGGGAGAAGACCTCCTCTTCGCGCCCACGAGCGGAACGAGCGGCATCGAGGCGCGTGGCCTGGAGCAGCTGCTTGGTCTCGACCAGTGACACGATGGGCATCTTCGCGATCTTCGCCGCGAGGTCGAGCGCCTCACTCAGCAACGCCTCGGGCTCGACCACCTTCCACACCAGCCCACACGCCAGGGCGTCGGCCGCCGAGACCCACTCGGCCGTGAAGAGGACGTGCGCAGCGGCCTGCCACCCCATCACCATCGGGAGCGTCCAGCTGCTCCCGGCCTCCGGGACGACCCCGAGGCTCGCGAAGGGCAACCGGAACCGTGCTTCGCTCGACGCGAGGACGAGGTCGCAATACGGCAGCATCGTCGTGCCCACACCGACGGCGACGCCGTTCACCGCAGCGACGATGGGCTTCGGGAACGTCTCCATCGTCTTGATGAACTTCACGAACCCGAACTCGCCGGCATCGTTGCTCCGGTCGACACCGCCGCGGGCCTCGGCGCGGGCCGACGGCTGCCCGAGGCGACCCATCTCGGCGAGATCCTGACCGGCCGAGTACGCACTGCCCTCGCCGGTGAGCACCGCGACCGCGAAGTCGTCGCTCTCGGCGGCCTCGCCGAGAGCGTCGGCAACCGCGCCGTAGAGGTGGGTGTCGAACGCGTTGCGCGCCTCGGGCCGGTCGAAGGTGATGAGCCGGACCCGCTCGGCGCCGTCGGGATGATCATCGATGCGGAGCACGTCAACCCCCGAACGGATCGACGGTGAGGTGACGAGACAGGTCACCGACGAGATCGCAGAAGATGACGCGCTCGACGAGCCGCCACTCCTCCTCGACACGAGCGAAGGTGTCGTGGTACCGGCCGGCGATGATCGGCTGGAGCGGAGTGTCGTCGACCTGTTGGAACACCGTGTAGTACGAGCGCGCCGCTGCGGTGTCGGCTCCCTCGTCGGCGTCGATCACGAGGTTCGTCGTCACGTGCTTGGTGCGCGGCGTGCCGTCGTCGTAGCGGCGCACCATCGTCTCCAGGATCTGTTGCACCGGTGCCGATCCCTTCACACCCGGATCGTCGGGCCCACCTCCCTTGTAGAGGGCGTGGGCGAAGAGCTCGGCGACACCGGCGAGATCACCGAGGTCGATCCGCTCGGCGTACCCGTAGACGATGTGCTCGATGGCAGTGCGGGCGCTCCTGTCCGGCTTGCTGGTATCAGGCTTGCTGGTATCAGGCTTGCTGGTGTCAGGCACGGGCGCACGTTACCGTCCCGCCCTATGCCGATCGGCGCCTCGAACGTGTTCCACCTCAACGTGAACTGCTCCGACCTCGGGCGGTCCCTGGCCTTCTACCGCGACGCCATCGGGCTGAGCGCCGGCACCCACACCGCGCCCCCGGCCCAGCCCGGGGCGGCGTTCGCGCTCGACGTCGCCCAGTGGGACGCGTGGATCCTGCACGACGACCGGGGCATCGGTGCCGGCGTCGCCGTCGACCTGCTCCAGTGGCTCCAGCCGGCTCCCGTCGGCACGCCCCCGCTCCCGAACCAGCTCGGGTTCGCCCGGCTGGGGTTCACCACCGCAGACCTCGACGCGACCCACGCGCGAGTGCGGGATGTGGTCGACGAGCTCGGCGGCGCGAGCCGGGTGACCGACCCGCACTCCGTCACGATGGAGGGTGCGCCCACGATGCGCACGTTCGTCGCCGCGGACCCCGACGGCACCGCGATCGAGTTCGTGAGCGGCGACGCCGAGCGCTTCTCGTTCGTCGCGATCAACTGCTCCGACCTCGACCGCTCGGTCGAGTTCTACTTCGACGTGCTCGGCTTCCACCCACGCGTCCGCTTCGCACCCGGCCCGCGTGACGAGACCGCGCTCGGGCTCGGGACAGACGCCGAGTGGGAGATGGCCTACCTGGACGACCCGCGCGGCAACGGCACGTTCGCGATCGACCTCGTGGAGTGGAAGCGCCCGGGACCGACCGGGCACCCAGCTGCCGCGGCAAACCAGCTCGGACCGTTCCGCCTCGCGCTCATGACCGACGACATCGACCGCGACCACGCTGATCTCACCGCTCGAGGCGTCGCTTGCATCACCCCGCCCGCAGAGCTCGACATGGGCCCCGGCCTCCCCCGTCTGCGCGCCCTGCTCTTCCCCGACCCCGACGGCACGATCCTCGAGCTCATCGAGACCCCGACCCTCTAACCCCTGAGGTGTTTTGGGGTGGGACACACCCGCGGGGGAGCGGCGGTGGGGCGCCAAAACACCTCGAGTCCGGCGGGGGAGACGCCCAGACCCAAAGGGTGGGTGCGGCCGAGGGGGGGGGGCGTC
>JBBQFJ010000189.1:0-4970 GCA_038321755.1 Acidimicrobiia bacterium
CGAGCTCGAGGTCGCACTCCGGGTCACGAGTGGCCCTGCGCTCGAGCGTGCGGGGGATCTCGCGGCGATCCTCACGAACCTCGACGATGGCGACGTGCTGTTCATCGACGAGATCCACCGCTTGCCCCGGACCGTGGAGGAGGTGCTCTATCCGGCGATGGAGGACTTCCAGCTCGACATCGTCATCGGGAAAGGCCCCTCGGCGCGCTCGATCCGGCTCGATCTCCCGCGGTTCACGCTCGTCGGTGCGACGACGCGCAGCGGGATGATCACCGGACCGCTCCGGGATCGCTTCGGGTTCGTCGCCCGGCTCGACTACTACGAACCGGAGGAGCTCGTCACGATCCTGGACCGCGCCGCAGGGATCCTGGGCGTGCCGGTCGACGCCGGAGGTGCGGTCGAGATCGCCCGACGGGCGCGCGGCACGCCGCGCATCGCGAATCGCCTGCTCAAGCGCGTGCGCGACTACGCCGAGGTCCGCGCCGACGGTCGCGTCGACGCGGAGACGGCCCGCGCCGCGCTCACCCTGTTCGAGGTCGACGAGCTCGGCCTCGACAAGGTCGACCGGGCGGTGCTGCGCGCGCTGTGCGAGACCTTCCACGGCCAACCGGTCGGTCTCGGCACCCTCGCCGTTGCGGTCGCCGAGGAGACCGAGACCGTCGAGGACGTCTACGAGCCCTTCCTGCTCAAGCAGGGACTGCTGCTCCGGACGCCGCGCGGGCGGGTCGCGACGCCGGCCGCGTTCGCCCACCTCGGACTGCCGGGGCCGTCCGGGGCCACCGGCGCGCCCGAGCTGTTCACCGAGTAGTCCGAAATCACGGCACGTCGATCAGGCGGTCGTCACCCGCCCGCGCCACGGCGGTTCGGGGCCGCTCCGCTACGATCACCCCCGGCTCCGGAGAGGTCCTGAATGATCATCGTCATCTATTTGCTCGTCCTCGTCGCGGCCTTCTTCTTCCTGATCGTGCTGCCCCAACGTCGACGCATGGCCGGCCACCGCGCACTGATGAGCGCGCTCCAGGTCGGGGACGAGGTCGTGAACACCGGGGGTCTCCACGGCCGCATCCGTGCCCTCGACGACGAGATCGTCGAGATGGAGATCGCACCCAACGTGGTCGTCAAGGTCGCGCGTGGCGCGATCTCGGCTCGCGTCGCGCCGCCCGCGACGGACGACAGCGAGGCCGCCTGACCCGTGTCCGTCCGGCGCATGCAGACGTATCTCATCGGCTCGATCCTGCTGGTCGTGGTCACGCTCGGCGCGACGATCGCGAGCGGCAACGAACCGGTGCTCGGCCTCGACCTCCAGGGTGGCATCTCGGTCGTGCTGGCACCGATCGGTGACGTGAAGCCCGGCGCGGTCGACGTTGCGGTCGACATCATCCGGAACCGGGTCGACGGGTTGGGAGTCGCCGAGCCGGAGATCAGCCGCCAGGGCGACAACATCGTCGTCGACCTGCCCGGCGTCAAGGATCGTGACAAGGCGCGCCGGGTCGTGGGCAAGACCGCGGAGCTGCGCTTCCGTCCCGTGATCGCGGACCTCCCCGCGGCCACCGACACGAGCGTGACCACGACGACGGTCGCGGGGCAGACCACCACGACCGTCACGGGGGCTTCGGAGACCACCACCACCACGCTCGCCGCCGACAACGCGGCCGCCAAGGCCGCCGTCGCCTCGTGCGATCCGAACCAGGTCGCGGCCCTCCTCCAAGCGGGCACGCCGGTTCCCGACACCACGACGGCAGACGACAAGCGCGACGCGTGCGTCGTGCTCCCGGTCCGCAAGCAGCAGGGCGCGGCCGCACGGCTGTTGCTCGGCCCGACGGCGCTCACCGGCAAGGGGGTCGACTCGGCGAAGTCGCAGTTCTCGCAAGGTCAGGGGTATGCCGTCACGGTGAAGTTCAACGACACCGGTGCGAAGCAGTTCGATGCGCTCGCGGCGGCGTCGTTCCCCAAGACCGCGCCGCAGAACGAGGTCGCGATCGTCCTCGATGGTGAGGTGCAGTCGGCGCCGGCGTTCCGGACCTCGTCGTTCTCGGGTGACGTCCAGATCACGGGCAGCTTCTCGCCCTCCGAAGCGGGCGACCTCGCGACGATCATCAACTATGGCGCGCTGCCCGTGCAGCTCAAGCAGCTCACCGTGCAGAACGTGTCGCCGTCGCTCGGCCAGGACCAGCTCGACGCCGGCATCGCCGCAGGCCTGATCGGTCTGCTCCTCGTCGCGCTCTACATGGTCGTGTACTACCGGCTGCTCGGTCTCGTGGTCGTCGCTGGTCTGCTCATGACCGCGGCGCTCGTGTACTCGCTCATCTCGTATCTCGGGACCAGCATCGGCCTGACGCTCACGCTCGCGGGCGTCACCGGCCTCATCGTGTCCGTCGGCGTGACCGTCGACTCCTATGTCGTGTACTTCGAACGACTCAAGGACGAGGTGCGAACGGGTCGGACGGTGCGCTCGTCGGTCGACCGCGGCTTCAAGCGGTCCTTCCGCACGATCGTCGCGGCCGACCTGGTCTCGCTGATCGGTGCCGCCGTCCTCTACTTCCTCGCCATCGGGTCAGTGCGTGGGTTCGCGTTCTTCCTGGGGATCTCGACGATCCTCGACCTCCTGGTCTCGTACTTCTTCATGCACCCACTCGTCTCGCTCATGGCGCGGCGCCCGTCGCTCGTCCGCATGCGCGGCTTGGGCATCGCCGCCGGCCTCGACGCGCCGGAGGTGCAGGCATGACCGCAGCCATGGCTCCCGTGCAGCAGCGTCGTCGTGGCATTCGCGGCACGCTCGCCGACATCTACCACGAGCGCACCCACTTCGACTTCATCGGTCGCTCACGCATCTGGCTCCTGATCTCCGGTACGGCGGTCCTCATCTCCTTGTTCGCGCTCGTGTACTCGGGCCTGAACCTCGGGATCGACTTCGAGGGCGGCACGCAGTGGGAGGTCAAGGTCGCCAGCGGCAGCGTGTCCACCTCTGCAGTGCGCGACGCCCTGAGCACGACCGCCGCGACCGGCGCGAAGATCCTCGTCCTCGGGAACGACGGCGTGCGCGTGCAGACGGAGGAGCTCAAGCCTGCGCAGCAGGCCGCGATCACCGCCGCACTCGCCAAGTACGCCGGCATCGACACGTCTGCAGTGTCGCTGGTCACCGTGGGTCCGACGTGGGGCGACCAGGTGAGCCGCAAGGCGCTCACTGCGCTCATCTTCTTCTTCATCCTGATCGCGGCGTACCTCACGTTCCGATTCCAGTGGAAGATGGCGGTCGCGGCGATCATCGCCGTGCTGCACGACATCATCATCACGGTCGGCGTGTACGCGATCTTCGGGTTCGAGGTCACACCAGGGACGGTCGTCGCCTTCCTGACCATCCTCGGCTTCTCGCTTTACGACACGGTCGTGGTGTTCGACAAGATCGACGAGAACACGCCCGGACTCGGCACGGAACGTGGCGACACCTACTCCCTCATGGTGAACCGCTCCATGAACCAGGTGCTCATGCGGTCGCTGAACACCACGTTCGTGGCGTTGCTCCCGGTCGCGTCGCTGCTCGTGGTGGGGAGCGGCATCCTCGGTGCAGTCACGCTGCGCGACTTCGCGCTCGCGCTGTTCGTCGGTCTCCTGGTGGGGGCCTACTCGTCGATCTTCGTCGCGACGCCGATCCTGGCCCGGCTCAAGGAGCGCGAGCCCCGGAACGTCGCGCTGCGCGAGCGCTCGGCGGCGCAGCTGGCCCGTGGTGCTGCACCCGCGAGCGTCGGCGCGGCACCCCCGTCGACCGGCCCGTCGACCGGCCCGTCGACTCTGCCGTCGCCGCCCTCCAGCGAGCCTGGCCCGGCATCGGCGTCTCCTGCCGCGCCGAGCGCGACTCCTGCGCCGGCACCCGGCACGGACCGCCCGACGCCGGCGGACGGGCCAGTGGCACCTCGACCGCGGCAGCAGCGCCGCCGGAAGCGTCGCTGAGCGGACGCGCACCCCCGCCTACGATGGTGGGGGAGATGAGCACCCTCGAGTTGCGCCCCGAGCGCCCGGATCGCCGTTCCGGACTCCCACTCCCGTGGCGACGCCACCAGGTCGACGACGACCTCGCGCCCCTCCTCGGCGCGTACCAGAAGGTGCACCGTCGTGCCGACACCGCGCTGATCGAGGAAGCGTTCGGAGTCGCGCGGGATGCCCACGCCGACCAGGTCCGTCGGTCGGGCGAGCCGTACATCGCGCATCCGCTCGGGGTCGCCGTGGTCCTCGCGGAGCTGGGACTCGACGACGTCACGATCGCGGCCGCGCTCCTGCACGACTCGGTCGAGGACACGGCGCTGACGATCGCCGGGCTCGAGGAGCAGTTCGGGAGCGAGATCGGCCGAATCGTCGACGGCGTCACGAAGCTCGACCGGCTCAAGTTCGACTCCCGGGAAGAGCAGCAGGCCGCGACGCTGCGGAAGATGCTCGTCGCGATGGCGAGCGACATCCGCGTGCTGCTGATCAAGCTCGCGGATCGTCTGCACAACATGCGCACGATCGCGTCGCTCCCGGAGGCGAAGCAGGTGCGGATCGCGCAAGAGACGCTCGACGTGTACGCCCCGCTCGCGCACCGACTCGGCATCGCGGACGTGAAGTGGCAGCTCGAAGACCTGGCGTTCGCCGTCCTCCACCCGAAGCGGTACGCAGAGATCGAGCAGATGGTCGCGACGCGCGAGCCCGAGCGCGAGGAGCACCTGCAGATCGTCCTCTCGCAGGTGAAGGACCGGCTTGCCGACGTCCACATCGAGGCGCAGGTGCAGGGGCGACCGAAGCACTACTGGTCGATCTACGAGAAGATGATCGTGCGCGGCCGAGAGTTCGACCAGGTGCAGGATCTCGTCGGCGTGCGTGTGGTCGTCGACTCGGTGAAGGACTGCTACGCCGCGCTCGGCTCAATCCACGACACGTGGAAGCCGGTGGCGGGGCGGTTCAAGGACTACATCGCGATGCCCAAGTTCAACCTCTAC
>JBBQFJ010000190.1:0-4969 GCA_038321755.1 Acidimicrobiia bacterium
CCAGGCGCGCTCGTACTGCGCGCGCTTCTTGGAGAGGATGAGACGACCGTCCTTGTCCTCCTTGGTGAGGACGAGGGCCTCGAGCTCCTGCTCGAGGCTGACGACCTCGTTGGGGTCGACGTCGTTGCGGATCGAGAGCTCACGCGAGGGAATGACGCCCTCGGACTTGTAGCCGATGTCGAGGAGCACCTCGTCGCTGTCGATCTTGACGACGATGCCGGTGACGATGTCGCCGTCGTCGAAGGCCACGATGGTGGCGTCGACGGCATCGGAGAACGACTGGCCGCCGAGGTCGTCGAACACCACGGGGGCGTCCATGTCGACCTCACGGTCCTCTTCTTCTTCAGCTTCTTCAGCCTCCGCGACTGGCACCTCGGCAACCGGTGCGGTGGCTTCCTCCACGGGCGCGGTGGTGCTGGCCTCGGTGGTGGCTTCGGGGGCAGGCGTCGCGCCTGCGTCCCCCACTTCCTGCTCCAGGACGGTGGCGCTTGCGCCGACCGTCGCGTCCTGCTCCGACAACTGCTGACTCCTCGAGAACCCTGGTCGCCCGCACGGCGACGGGACTCCCACCAAGGTCGGGGTCAGGACGCGGACACGGACGACGCAGCCCCCGGCGGGGACTGCACATCCAGGCTATCCGTTCAGTTCCCGCAGCGCCCCACCAGCAGCAGCTCCGGCGCGTCGAGGTCGGGTGGCGCCGCGCGGTAGGCGCCGGGGGTCACACCGTAGATCCCGTCGACCGCGACCCCGGCAGTCGCCGCGAGGAGCTCGAGCTCGCGGGCCGTGAAGCACGTGGTCCAGAGATCGAACGGTTGCTCCAGCCCGTCCTCGTTGCGGACCGTCGCGATCTCGTGGAGGACGCCGGTCGCCGGGTCGAACGTCTCGCCCTCCTCGAGGTGACGGATCGCGAACGGAGCGTGGAACGCGGACACCGCCAGGCCGCCACCGGGGCGAACCGCATGCACGATCCGATGGAAGACGTTCACCTCGGCGCGGCCGCCGAGCAAGCCGAACCCGCCCTGGCACAGGCAGATCACGGCGTCGAACTCCCCGTCGAACGCGAGCGCCCGAACGTCGAGCACCGAGAACGTCGCCGGCACACTTTTCGCCGCGGCAGCGGCGGTCGCGAGCTCGACGAAGTCCGGCGACAGGTCGACGCCGACCGTCTCGATCCCTCGAGCAGCGAGCGCGAGCGCATGACGTCCTGGCCCGCACCCGACGTCGAGCACGCGATCACTCGACGTGAGTCCGAGCGCGTCGACGATGAAGTCGACCTCTTGTTCGGTCCCCTTGGTGAACGCGTTGCGCAGGTACGCGGTCCCGAGGAACCGGGCGACCTCGTTGAACCAGGGCCCTTCCGCCGCTTCGCTCAGCGCGCTACTTCGCCGTCGCCCAGTTGGGGCCGAAGCCGACGTCGACGACGAGCGGGACGTTCAGCTCGGTCACCGACTCCATGGTCTCCCGCAGCACCGGCTCGACACGCTCGCGCTGGTCGATCGGCACCTCGAAGACGAGCTCGTCGTGGACGGTCAGCAGCATGCGGGTCTCGAAGCCACCTGCGTCGAGCGCGGCGTCGACGTCGATCATCGCGAGCTTGAAGATGTCGGCCGCCGAGCCCTGGATCGGCGCGTTCTGCGCCATGCGCTCCCCCATCTGGCGGATGCGAAAGTTGTCGGACGACAGCTCGGCGATCTGGCGCCGCCGCCCGAAGATCGTGGTGGTGTACCCGCGTCCCTTGGCCTCCTCGACCGTCTGCTCCATGAACGCAGCCACGTTCGGGAAGGCCGCGAAGTAGTCGTCGAGGATGCCGCGCGCTTCCTCGACCGCGACGTCCATGCGCTGGCTCAGGCCGTAGGCCTCCATGCCGTACGCGAGGCCGTAGTTGACGACCTTCGCGAAGCGGCGGTCCTCGGAATTCACATCCGCTTCCGCCTTGTGGAACACCTTCGCCGCGGTCGCAGTGTGGATGTCGACGCCACGGTCGAACGCGTCGACCAGACCGGGATCCTCCGCCAGGTGCGCGAGCACCCGCAGCTCGATCTGGCTGTAGTCGGCGGTCAGCAACCCGAACCCGTCGTCGGCGATGAACGCGCGGCGGAACTCACGGCCGTCGGCGGTGCGCACCGGGATGTTCTGCAGGTTCGGCGCTTCGCTCGAGATGCGGCCCGTCGTGGTGTCGGTCTGCTTGAAGGTCGCGTGGATCCGACCGTCGGCACCGATGAGTGGCGGGAGCGCGTCGGCATACGTGCCCCGTAGCTTCTCGACCTCGCGGTAGTGCAAGAGATCGGCGACGATCGGATGGTCGTCGATCATCTTCTGCAGCGAGTCGGCATCGGTCGACGGACCCGTCTTGGTCTTCTTCACGGGGGTGAGGCCGAGCTTGTCGAACAGCACGACGCGCATCTGCGGCGTGGAGTTCACGTTGAACTCCTCACCGGCGTGCGCCCAGATCGCACGCATGAGGCGGTCGCACTCCTTGTTGAGCTCCTCGCTCAGCACACGGAGGAACTCTCGGTCCATGCGGATGCCCGTGTGCTCCATCTTGGCGAGCACCCGCACCAGCGGACGTTCGAACCGCTCGTACAGGTCGGTGAGCTCACGTGCGACGAGCGCCTCCTCGAGCACGTCGGCGAGCTGCAGCACCACGGCGGCGCGCCGACCGGTCTCCTCCGCACCGGCAGTCCCCTCGAGGTCGAGGGTGCCCGCTTCGATGTCCGGGGAACGCACCTCCAGGGAGAGGAATCGCAGCGCGAGATCCTCGAGCAGGAACTTCCCGGCGCCGGGATCGAGCAGGTAGGCCATGACTGCGGTGTCGCTCGCAAGCGTGCGTACGTCAGCGCCGAGCCCGTGCATCAGATCCTTGGCGCGGTGCGCGACGAGCGGCGGCCCGCCGACCGCGACGAGCTCGCCCCCGGCCGCCAACACGTCGGGATCGAGCAGGAGCGCTCCGTCGAGGTACGAGACGGTGCCGTCGTCGGTCGCGATCGCGAGACCGACGACGCCGCTGCGACCCGGGATTCCGTCCCATCGCGGCTCCAGGGCGTAGCGCTTGCCCGCCTTCGCGATCGCGCGGAGCCGGTCGGCGGCCGCGCTCGCGTCGCGCACCACCACCACCTCGGTCTCGAGCGTCTCCGACTCGGCCTCGGACTCAGCCGCGACCGCGCCGACCGCGTCCATCATCCGGGGCAACAGGGTGCGGAACGCGAGCTGGTCGAACAGCACCCGGACGCGCTCCTGGTCGAACGCGCCCTGCCGCAGCTCGTCGGGCGTCACGCCACAGTCGACGTCGAAGCGCAGGACGGACATGTCGCGGTTGAGACGGACGCGCTCCGCCATCTCCGAGAGGTTCTGGCGCTGCTTCGGGGGGAGCTCGTCGACGTGCTCGAGGATCCCCTCGATGTCGCCGTAGGTCGTGACGAGCTTCGCGGCCGTCTTCTCGCCGATCCCGGGAACCCCCGGGAGGTTGTCGCTCGAGTCGCCGCGCAGTGCGGCGTACTGCACGTACTGGGCCGGCGTGACCCCCCCGGTGCGCTCGACGATGCCCGCTTCGTCGTACAGCGCATAGTCGGAGACCCCGCGCTTGTTGTAGAGCACCTTCAGATGCGGATCGCGCACGAGCTGGAAAGCGTCGCGGTCGCCCGTGACGACGATCACGTCCATGCCCGCATCGGCCGCCTGGGTCGCGAGCGTCGCGATCACGTCGTCGGCCTCGACGCCCGGGATCTCGATCGTGGGGATCTCGAGCACCTCCAGCACCTCGCGGATCAACGGGAGCTGCGACTTGAAGACGTCGGGCGTGGCCTTGCGCCCGGCTTTGTAGTCGGGGTCCATCTCGTGCCGGAAGGACTTCACCGGCGCGTCGAACGCGACCCCGATGAGCTCGGGCTTCTCGTCGGCCAGCACCTTCGTGAGCATCGAGGTGAACCCGAACACCGCGTTCGTGATCGTGCCGTCAGGCGTCGCGAGGTCGGCCGGGAGCGCGTAGAACGCGCGGTACGCGAGCGAGTGCCCGTCGAGGAGCAGGAGCTTTTCGGCCATCCGGCCGATCGTACGACGCCCGCTCGGGCGAGGACGCCCGACTGCCGGCCTTACTCCGGCGAGAGCTCGCCCTCGATGATGCGGCGCGCGATCTCGCCGATCTTCACCCGGTTGCTCATCGCCTGGGTCTGGATGAAGCGCCACGCAGAGTGCTCGTCGTAGCCGTGCTCGTCCATCAGCCGACCCTTGGCCCGGTCGATGAGCTTGCGCGACTCGAGGCGCTCCTCGAGGTCCTCGACGTGGCGCTCGAGCGAGGTCAGCTCGCTGTGGCGGGCGAGCGCCACCTCGATCGCCGGCATCAGGTCGCTCTTCTGGAACGGCTTGACCAGGTACGCGAGCGCCCCGGCGTCACGCGCCTGCTCCACGAGATCGCGCTGGGAGAACGCCGTGAGGATCAGGACAGCGGCCAGGCGCTCGCTGGTGATCTGCCGGGCGGCCGACAGGCCGTCGAGCCCCGGCATCTTCACGTCGAGGATGACGAGGTCGGGCACCAGGTCCCGGACCAGCTCGATCGCCTCGTCGCCACGGCCGGTCTCCCCGACGACGTCGTACCCCTCTTCTTCGAGGAGCTCCTTGAGGTCGAGGCGGATGATGGCCTCGTCCTCGGCGATCACGACGCGGGGACTGCTCGTGGTCTGGCTCATCCGGGCTGCCCGGGCTCAGCGGGCCGACAGCTCGGCCGACATGCGGTCGAGGAGGGCGTCCTGCTCGCGCTCGAGCCCCGCAGTAGAGAGGACGAGGGCATCGCGATGGCGGCTGAGCGCATCCGCGTGGCGCCGGGCATCACGGGCTTCGGCGTCGGTGAGCGGGGTCTCGGCGACCAGGGACCGCAGGCGCGCGTCCTCGGCTTCGTCCTCGAGGAAGACGAGCTGCTCCTCGGTGACGGCCAACTCGGCTCGGAGGCGCTTGAGCCGGTCGGAGACGTCCACGA
>JBBQFJ010000191.1:0-4926 GCA_038321755.1 Acidimicrobiia bacterium
CTTGAGCGACCGAGCAAGAGGTGCGCTGACCTGCGAAAACGTGGAGTGGAGGTGATGGGACTTGAACCCACGACTTCTACGTTGCGAACGTAGCGCTCTACCGGGCTGAGCTACACCCCCGAAGGGCGGTCATCGTACCGCGAGGGTGCTACCAGCCAGCAGTGCGGCGGAGCGCGAGCACGCTCGCGCCGCGCGGTGCCTCGACGTGCGACTGGTCACGCTGACGCATCGAGTCGAGCGAGTGCACGTTCGTCGCGGGACCCGTGACGAAGCCCGTCGGGCTGGCGGCCTGGCCGCGGTGCATCTGACGGGCCTTGAGCTGGATCAGCAGGTACACGTAGCCACCGAGCAAGGCGTCGGCGACCAGGTTCAACAGCCAGAACATCATGCTGCCGGCCATGAACGCCATGAGGAACGTGAGGACAGCTGCGGCCATGAGGCCGAGGAGCACGTCTCGGCGACGCTTCTGCGTTGCGTTCATGCCACCGCCGGACACCTTGACCGGGCCGACGGGCGGCGCCGAGGTCGGGCCACCGATCGGACCCATCAGGGGCTGCAGCGGCGGGAGGCCGGCGTCGGACTGACGGCCGTGGCCGAGTCCCGCGCGGAGCTTGCCGACGAAATCGCCGACCCCACCGGGCGAGGCGCCGGCTTCGCTCCGAGAGCGAAGGATCGGAGGCAGCAGGACTGCTGCCCAGAGGACTGCCAGGACCAGGATGACGAGAATCGCCACGGAGGTGTGGTTCCCCTTCGGATCGCGGACTTGTCGATGGGCGCGGGAGCTCAAGGACCCCTACGAATGTGTGAACACATCGTAACCAGTTGGGGTGCCCGTAGGTCAACCCACAGAGCGCAAAGATTCCGTCAATCCCCGAACTCGCGGTCGGACGGACGCCGATAGTGGCCGGATCGGCCCCCGGTCTTCTCCCACAAGGCCAGCTCGCTGATCGTCATGCCCTTGTCGATCGACTTGCACATGTCGTAGATGGTGAGGGCAGCCACAGAGCAGGCCGTGAGGGCCTCCATCTCCACCCCGGTGCGGTCCACCGTGTCGACGTGGGCCTCCACCTCGACGTGGCGCTCCTCGACCCGGAAGTTGACCAGGACCGAGCCGACGAGGAGCGGGTGACAGAGCGGGATCAGGTTCGGTGTCTGCTTGGCGGCCTGGATGCCGGCCACCCTCGCCACGGCGAGGACGTCACCCTTGGTGATCGCGCCGCTCGCGACCGCCGAGGCGGTCTCCGGCTGCATGTTCACCCGGCACCGAGCGACGGCCCGGCGGTGCGACGGCTGCTTCGCGGTGACGTCGACCATGCGAGCACGGCCGAGCGGGTCGAGATGGGTGAACTCGGAGGCACTCACGGCGCCCGAGTGTACGACCAGGTCGGGCGGGCGGACTCAACCACCGATCTGGCTCATGGAGCGGTCAGGCCGGATGAAGTCGACCTTGCCGATGTGGTGGCCCGCCCACTTCGTGCCCACGGCGCCGGAGATCGCCGCGGCCAGCTCGTCGTCGGTCCCGCCGTCGCGGATGATCGCCCGCAGGTCGGTCTCGTCGAGTGCGAACAGACACGTGCGGAACTTGCCCTCCGCGGTGATCCGCACCCGGTCGCAGTCGTCGCAGAACGGTTCGGTGACGCTCGGGATCACCCCGACGTCGCCGACGCCGTCGGCGTAGCGGACGAGGCGCGCGGGCTCGGGGTGACCCGACCCGTCGCGGTCCACCGGCGCCGGGTCGAGCGGGAACACGGCGTCGATCGCGTCGAGGATCTCTCGAGCGGGGACGACCTGCTCGCGGGTCCAGGCACCTTCGGCGTCGAGCGGCATGAACTCGATGAACCGCACGCCGACGCCCTTGGCCCGTCCGAACGCCGCGAGGTCGACGACCTCGTCGTCATTCACCCCGCGAATCACGACCACGTTCAGCTTCACCGGCGAGAGCCCGGCATCGAGCGCGGCGTCGATCCCGACGAGCACACGGTCGAGCTCATCGCGTCGGGTGAGGTCGCGGAACGTCTCGCGGCGCAGCGAGTCGATCGAGATGTTCACCCGCCCCAGCCCGGCTTCGGCGAGATCGTGGGCGAGCTCGGGCAGGCGAACGCCGTTGGTGGTCATGGCGAGATCGACACCCAGCGGTGCGAGCATCTCGAAGAGGCGGGGGAGGTGGGCCCGCACCGTCGGCTCGCCGCCGGTGACCCGGATCGCCTGGAACGACCACCGATCCACGCACACCCGGGCGATGCGAGCCTGCTCCTCGTAGGTGAGCAGCTCGGAGCGATCCATCCACCGCATCCCCTCTTCGGGCATGCAGTAGGTGCAGCGGAAGTTGCAGCGGTCCGTGATCGAGATCCGGAGATCCTTGACCCGCCGGGCGAACGGGTCGATCAGCGCTCCGCTCGACTCGGTCATGGGGCTCAGGCTACCGGCCGTCCATCAACCGTCGTCCGCTCGCCCTCGTGACGGGGCCCTCTTGCGGCGCCCTCTTGACAGGCGACCACTCTCAGTGGTTATATGGCTACGTTCCGTCAAAGAGACGGGGCGAGCAACTGCACCACCTTCTCTCGGGGAGGCATCGATCCGTCGGCCGCTAACTGGTCGCTCAGGCTGACGGGGAGCCAGGCGAAACCGGCCCTAGCAACATCTGGGGTCGGTTGCTGTCGTTCTGGAGCCAATTCGAGAAGAGGTCTGAGCTGATGGCTCGGTCGTTGCTTGTGTCCCCGGTCTCCCGGCGTCCGGCTCCCCGGCGTCCGGCTCCCCGGCGTCTGGCTCCCCGGCGTCTGGCTCCCCGGCGTGTCGTCGCCGGCCTCGCCGGTGCCGCGCTCGTGGTCGTCCTCGCCGGCTGTGCGACGCCGTATGCGTCCGGCCAGGGGACCGGCAAGGCCGGCGTCTCCGGTGCGACCGAGATCATCGTCGTGTGCGACTCGGGCATCGTCACGGGACCCGACGGCACCGAGACCTCCTCCTCGATCGCGATGCGTCTCCCCGCAGGCTCAGCCATCCCGGCGGGGTGCCGGCTCGGCTGACGCCGCCGGTTCGAGCACCGTCCAGGCGGTTCCGGCCTACTTGGGGCAGGTCGGAACCGTGATCGGACGGTGCGACTCTTCGGTACCTTCGGCGGGAGCGGTCAGCCCTATTCGTGCGCTCGCCGGGCCCAGGGGCCCCATGAGTGCACAAATGAGGCTCGTTGCGGAGACGTTCAGTGGTCAGGGGGCGCGTCGAGCAGCATCACGCGGACCGAAGCGCCCGCCGCGACTCCGTCGCCGTCGGGCAGCAGCGCGAGGCCGTTGGCCAGCGCCGTCGCCGAGAGCGCGTTGCTGGCCTGGTTGCCGGCGCTCGTGACCCGATAGCCGTCACCGTCCCAGCGCACGAGCACGCGATCGAGATGCAGCTTGCCGTCGGGGCGACGCGTGAGATCGTGCTCGGCCGTCGCCAGCACCTCGGGACGGAAGCGCGAGCGATGGCCCGCCATCTGGAACAGCGCAGGGCGCGCGAACAGCTCGAAGCTCACGAGTGATGACACCGGGTTGCCCGGGAGCCCGAAGACGGGCACGCCTCGCACCACACCGAACGCCAGCGGCTTCGCCGGCTTGATCGCCACCTGACGCCATTCGAGCGCACCGAAGCGATCCAGCGCGGCCTTGACGAAGTCGTAGTCACCCACGGACACGCCGCCACTGGTGAGCACGGCGTCACACCGTACGAACGCGTCCTCGAGGAGCGCGACGATCCGATCCTCGTCGTCGCGCGCGGTCCCGAGGTCGACCGGCTCGAACCCGGCTTCGCGCACCAGCGCGACGAGCATCGGCCGGTTGGAGTCGCGGATCTGACCCATCGCCAGCGGCCCCGACTCGACCAGCTCGTCACCGGTGGAGAGCACTCCGACGCGCGGCCGACGGAACACGTTGACCTCGGCAGCACCGACGCTCGCGAGCACCCCGACGTGCCCGGCACGCAGCCGGGTTCCCGCCGCGAAGACCGTCTGTCCCGCGGTGAGGTCGCCGCCGGCCGCGCGCACGTGCTGACCGACCGGCACCTCCGCCTCGATGAAGACCCCGCCGCCCTCGTCGTCGGGATCCCGTCGTGTGCGCTCGACCATCAGGATCGCGTCGGCGCCTTCGGGCATCGGCGCGCCCGTCATGATCCGGATGGCGTCGCCGGGGCCAATGGCGATCTCGGGCGCACGGCCCGCAGCGAGGTCGTCGACGACCCGCAGGCGCAACGGCGAGTCGGGCGACGCACCAGTCGTGTCCGCGGCCCGGAGCGCGTACCCGTCCATCGCCGTGTTCGGGAACGGCGGGACCGCTTCGGCGGCGATGACGTCGGCCGCGAGGATGGCGCCGAGCGCGTCACCGAGCGGGACGTCGAGGGCCTCGAGCCGCGGCACCGCGTCGAGGATCGCCGCCTGCACGTCGGCCAGCGGGACCAGCGGGCTCATGCCAGGCCGCGGCGCCGCACGATGTCGACCAGGATCTGGGCCAGCTCGGGACCCAGATCGGGGCGATCGAGGGCGATCTCGACGTTCGCACGGAGGAAGTCGAGCTTCTGACCGATGTCGTACCGGCCCTCGGAGAAGGAGACGCCGAACACGGGCTGGGACTCGAGCAGGAGGCCGATCGCGTCGGTGATCTGGATCTCGCCGTTGACCCCCGGCGGGGTGCGATCGATCGCCTCGAAGATCTCGGGCGTCAGCACGTAGCGACCGATCACCGCGAGGTTCGACGGCGCGTCCTGCGGACTCGGCTTCTCCACGATTCCCCGGATCCTCAGCAGCCCGTCGTCGAGCACCTCCGCGTCGACGCAGCCGTACGCCGAGATCTGCTCGATGGGCACCTCCATCAGCGCGAGCACCGACGCGCCTTCTCGTTCGTGCACGTCGAGCATCCGGCCGAGGAGGTGCGCATCGTCCACCATGATGTCGTCGCCGAG
>JBBQFJ010000192.1:0-4918 GCA_038321755.1 Acidimicrobiia bacterium
TCGGGGGCGCGGGGGATGCGGTCGAGGATCGCTACGAGCCGATCCGCCGGGAGGAGCGAGGGTGTCCCCCCTCCGAAGAACACGGACGACGCCGGCGGAGCGGCGCCCGTCTCGATCTGCCGATCGAGGTGGGCGATGCACGCCTCGACGTAGTCGTCGATGAGCGAGTCGCGGTCCGTCCAGGTCGCGAAGTCGCAGTAGTCGCACCGAGTCGCGCAGAACGGGATGTGGACGTAGACGCCGAACGCCATCGCCCGATGATCGCGCGCTCAGGCGAAGACGCCGGCCAGCATGGGTGTGTCCGTCGCGGTCACTGCTCCGGGCTCGGCCTCCTCGGTGAGCACGAACCCGTGCGCCGAGGTCGGAGCGTGGAACGCCGCGATGTCGACCTTGCGGCCCAGGACACCAGCCGAGACGAGCCCCGACGAAGGACCGTCCCCGGTCATGGCCCAGAGCTGATACGTCCGCCCCTTCGCCAGTCTGGGGACGTCGTGCGCCATGATGTAGCCACCCCCGCCCGGCAGGCTGACGACCGTCGCGCTCGCCGGACCGGCGGTCGCTTCGAGCTCCACCGTGCGCGCCTCGGGATCGGCCATCGCGCCCATCGCCGCGCGGCGCATCCCATCGTGCTCGACGCTCGACGCGACCTGCGCGAGGCGGTCCTGTTGCTCGTTCATCTGATCAGCTACGACGAGCGCGCTGACGAGCACTGCGGCGACGCTGACTGCCGCCACGCCGAGCGCGACCTTGACGCCCACCCCCCGTCGCCGGGCGCGCCCGGGGGGACGGCTCGCCTCGCCACGCGGTGCGGGGCGCGGCCCGGGGAGTGGCAGCGTCAGACCCGGCGGCTCCGCCGACAGCGACTCCTCGATGCGGTCCCAGAGTCCGTCGGGCGCGGCGCTGCCCGAGTGGGCGAGCATCGCCGCGGCCTCTTGCAGCTGCGCGACCTCGACCTGAGCGGCGGGCGTCCGCTCGAGGAACGCCTCGACCTGGATGCGTTCGTCGCCCTCGACCGCGTCGAGCGCGTACACGCCGAACAGCTCCTCGAGCTCGCTCGGCGTCAGCTCTCGAGCCATGGCTCCCCCGAACCGATCGCGCCACTGCTCACGAGCTCGGTGCGCAGGTGCGTGAGGCCGGATCGGATCCGGCTCTTCACGGTGCCCTCCGGTTCGTCGAGCAGTGCGGCGACCTCGCGGTAGGTGTGCCCGCCGAAGTAGGCGAGCTCGATTGCCGCGCGCTCCTTCTCGGAGAGGTGCTCGAGTGCGCTCCGCACGTGCTCCGCCAGCGTGAGGTCCCACACCTCGCGCTCGAGGTCATAGCCCGACTCCGCCGTGCGTCGCGCGTCTCGCTCTTCTCGAGCGCGTCGCGACGACTCGGCTCGTACGAGATCGACGGATCGACCATGCGTCTGCGCGAGGAGGTACGACCGCAGGGAGCCACGCGCCGGGTCGTACTTCTCCGGGTCGTTCCAGAGGCGAAGGAACACCTCTTGGACGATCTCTTCGGAGAGCGCTCGGTCGACGGCGATGCGCAGCGCGAGACCGAACGTGGCGCCGGCGTGGCGTCGGTACGCCTCGGCGAGCGCGGCCTGGTGGAAGCGTCCGATCGCGACGACGAGCTGCGCGTCGCTCACGTCGCCGTACTCGTCGGTCTCCACGTCCACCTCCTCCTCTCTCTCTCTGGCTCTCTCTCTGGCTCTCTCTCTGGCTCTCTCTCGGGCTCTCTCTCGGGCTCTCTCTTCGCTCGTCGCGGCCCCTCTGAGCGTTCGGTGCCACGCGGCCCCCTGGATGGCCCGAATAGCCTCGCCGGTCGTGGAGGGAAGCGCAGAGCTCGTCGCAGCCGGCGTGCGGGATCGCCGCTTCGGGCTCGGGCCCGAGGCCGAGCCGTTCCGCGACGAGGTTCGCGCGTTCCTGGCCGAGCACGCGCCCGAGGGACGCTTCCCGGACGACTTCGCGGTCCGCCTGGCCGCGGCCGGGCTCGTGGCACCCCACTGGCCCCGCCCGTGGGGGCTCGACGCCGGCCCGCTGCAGCAGCTGGCCGTCGACGCCGAGCTCCGCGCCGCAGGGGCACCGCGCCCGTTCAACCCCATCGGGATCGGCTGGGCCGGCCCCACGCTCCTCGTCGCGGGGACCGCCGAGCAACAACAGCGGTGGATCCCCGGCATCCTCGACGGCTCCGAGATCTGGTGTCAGCTCTTCAGCGAGCCGGGCGCCGGGAGCGACCTCGCGTCACTCTCGACGAGCGCGTCCCGCGACGGCGACGAGTGGGTCGTCCACGGTCAGAAGGTGTGGACGACGTTCGCGCACCTCGCGCGCTGGGGGATCCTGCTGGCGCGCACGAATCCCGAGGCCGACGCCCACCACGGCATCAGCTACTTCATCCTCGACATGCTCGCTCCGGGCATCACGATCCAGCCGATCCGGCAGATGGACGGGAACGCCGACTTCAACGAGGTCTTCTTCGACGCCGTGCGGATCCCCGCGAACAACCTCGTCGGTGTCGCGCACGACGGCTGGCGGCTGGCGAAGGTGACGCTCGGCAACGAGCGCGTCTCGCTGTCAGGTGAAGGCGCCTTGTGGGGCCAGGGACCGACCGCGGATGACGTGCTCGCACTCGTGCGCGCGAACGGGGGCACGAGCGACCCGGTGCTCCGCCAACGCCTCGCCGCGCTGCACATCGAGTCGGAGGTGCTGCGACTCATCCGGCTGCGGACCCTCTCCGCACGCGTGCGAGGGCTCGAACCCGGTCCCGAAGCCTCGGTCCGCAAGGCGCTCTCCGACGAGCACGGCCAACACGTCATGGCGCTCGCGCTCGACCTGGCCGGGACCGGTGCGCTCCTCGCCGATCGCGGTCCGTACGGCGCCGAGACGCGCCTCTGGGCCAACGGCTACCTCTACTCGCGCGCGCTCACCATCGGTGGTGGCACGAGTGAGGTGCAGCGCAACATCGTCGCCGAGCGCGTGCTCGGGCTCCCGCGCGACACCGAGCCGACCTGAAGCGCGAGGCTGCTGCGCGTGAAGCTCGACGAAGCCTCGCAGCCCAGCTTCGCCTCGTGGATCCGCGACCAGGCGCGCCAGGAGCCGCGTGCGCTGCGCACGGTCCGCCGACCGGCGATGGAAGATCTGCGCTGCCACCCCGACCTCTGCGATCGCCTCGAGTCGACCATCGCCGATCTCCCCGGCGCGAAGCATCGCTACGTGTGCGGGTTCCCGGTGATCCTGCACGCCGACGGTCTCGTCTTCGGCGTGGCGGCCGGCACCTCGTGGATGGCCCTGCGGCTCCCCCCGATGGCGCAAGCGGCGGTGGTGCGCACGAAGTGGGGCACGCGCGAGCTCGGCGGCGACTGGGTCGACGTCGACCCGTGGCTCACGGACATGGCGTCGCGCGACGGCACCCGCCGGCTGCGCGGCTGGTGCAACACCTCCTACGACTACACCGCAGCGACGTAGGGGCCCGCTGCGCCTATTCGTCGAGCGTGAGCGCGGCGACGAAGGCTTCCTGGGGGACCTCGACGCTGCCGATCTGCTTCATGCGCTTCTTCCCCTCTTTCTGACGATCGAGGAGCTTGCGCTTACGGCTCACGTCACCGCCGTAGCACTTCGCGATGACGTCCTTGCGCTTGGCCTTCACCGTCTCTCGTGCAATGACCCGTCCCCCGATCGCCGCCTGGATCGGCACGTCGAAGAGCTGGCGCGGAATGAGCTCGCGCAGCTTCTCGGTCATCCGCTTGCCGTAGTCGTACGCCTTGTCCTTGTGCATGATCGTGGAGAACGCATCGACCGGCACGTTGTTCAAGAGCACGTCGACCTTCACCAGCGCGGCCGGTCGGTACCCGGCCGGTTCGTAGTCGAGGCTCGCGTATCCGCGCGTGCGCGACTTCAGCTGGTCGAAGAAGTCCATGACGATCTCGGCGAGCGGGATCACGTAGACGAGCTCGACGCGCTCCTCGGAGAGGTACTCCATGCGCGTCTGCTCGGCGCGTCGCTGTTGGCAGAGCTCCATCACCGCACCGACGAACTCGGTGGGCGTGAGCACCGTCACGGTGACGAACGGCTCCTCGATGTGGTCGATCTGGTTCGGTGGCGGCATCGAGGAGGGGTTGTCGACGATCTCGTCGCTGCCGTCCTCGAGGTGCGCGTGGTACTCGACGTTCGGAGCGGTCGCGACGAGTGAGAGGTCGTACTCGCGCTCCAGGCGCTCGCGGATGATCTCCATGTGCAGGAGGCCGAGGAACCCGCACCGGAACCCGAAGCCCAACGCCCCTGACGTCTCGGGCTCGTAGGTGAAGGACGAGTCGTTGAGGCGGAGCTTCTCCATCGCTTCGCGCAGGTCGGCGTACTCGTCGCCCACGACCGGATAGAGACCGCAGAACACCATCGGCTTCGGATCGTGGTACCCGGGAAGCGCCTCACCCGGGTGGATCGCCGTCGTCACCGTCTCACCGACGCGCGCTTCGCCGACGTCCTTGATCCCGGCGATGAGGTACCCGACCTCACCCGGCCCGAGCGACGCGACCGGCGTGAGCCCGGGCGAGCGCACTCCGACCTCTTCCGCGTCGTGCGTCGCGCCCGCGTTCACGTACTTGAGGCGACCGCCCGTCACCAGCGTGCCGTTGAAGACGCGCACCGCGCTCACGACGCCGCGATACGCGTCGTAGTACGAGTCGAACATCAGCGCTTGGAGCGGACCGGCGACGTCCCCCTTCGGCGGGGGGATCCGCTCGACGACTGCGTCGAGGAGCTCAGGGACGCCGGAGCCGGTCTTGGCGGAGATGCGCAAGATCTCATCGGCCGGGATGCCGAGCACCCGCTCGATCTCCGCCGCCCGCTTGTCGGGCTCGGCCGCCGGGAGATCGATCTTGTTGAGCGCCGCCACGATGGTGAGGTCGGCCTCGAGGGCCGAGTAGCAGTTGGCCAGG
>JBBQFJ010000193.1:0-4747 GCA_038321755.1 Acidimicrobiia bacterium
CCGAAAGGCCGTCGGAACAGCTTGTTCGCCGACGCGGGGAAGTGTTGATGGCGTGTTCGAAGGCTGGTGCGCAGAATGTCCGCGTCTTCGGCTCAGTCGCTCGCGGCGAGGACTCCCCTCAGTCGGACATCGACCTCCTGGTCGACCTGCTGCCTGAGGCGACCCTCCTTGAGCTCGCGGGCCTGAGAGAAGATCTCGCCGAGCTGCTCGGAGTCCGTGTCGATGTCGCAACGCCAGGAATGCTCAAGCCCGAGATTCGCGCTCGAGCACTTGCCGAGGCAGTCCCGCTGTGAGCCGCGACGACGAGCAGCGTTTGGCCGACATCGATGAAGCGGTCCGCGCGATTCAGATCTACGCGCGTGAGGCCACAGCAGTGGGACCCGGCGGCGACGCGACTCGCGACGCGATTCTGTTCCGGTTCGTCGTCATCGGTGAGGCGGTCAAGGGGCTCTCACCAGCGCTGCGCGAACGTGACCATGACGACCTGCTCAAGCGTTTCGCTGGCCTTCGGGACGTAGTGACTCACGAATACTTCCGGATCGACCTGGAACAGGTGGAAGCGATCCTGAACGAGCGCCTCCCGCTCCTTCACGAGCTCATCAACGACCTGCGAGAATGAACCCAGCGTTCCTGCGATCCGCGTCCCGTTCTCGTGAGCCGCGTTCTTGGCACCGGTTTGGCACCGAGTTGGGGGAAATCACCTGTCGCAAGTGCCGCACGGGTGCGAAGAGTCCCTCGCTGTCGTAGGGTCGGCGACGCGTGGTTCGTCCGGGACCGCAGACTGGGGCTGTCATGGAAGAGCACGTTCGGATCGCGGTCTATTCGCTGAAGTCGGGCTCGGCCGAGGAGACGGCCGACCTCGCCAAGTCGGGGATGCTGCCGGTGTTCCAGGCGGCGCCGGGCTTCGTCCGCTACGGCCTCGCGCTGCTCGACGACGGCAAGGTTGCGTCGGTGAGCGTATGGGAGACCCACGACGAGGCTGAAGCCGCCACCAAGACCGCGGCCGACTGGGTCGCGAAGAACCTGGCCGACCGGGTGAAGCTCGAGAACAGCCACGTCGGCGACTTCTTCTTCGACGAAGGCCCCTGACGGTTCACCCTCGGAAGGCAACGTCGAAGACCGACGGCAGTGCGCCGACCGGTACGGCCTCGGGATAGCGCTCGGCCAGCGTCGCCGCGACACTCGGATCGTCGAGTTGCTCGACGTCGAACCGGAAGTCGCCTGGCTGGTGCGCGAGGTCGTCGTTGAACACGTCGGCGACGTCGTCCATCGACAGTGCGTCGGCGCAGCGGCGTGCCCGCTCCGCCTCGGTCGTGTACACGTCCGCCTTCCAGAGCACGCTGACTCGGTACCGCTCGAGCGGAGCGCAGTACCGCAGCTCGCCGGCGTCGGTCACCGCCCAGTCGTCGGTGCCGTCCTCGGCCGGCGCGAGCGCGGCGCTCGGCGTGATCCGACGGGTGCCCTGGTCGAACGGCCCGACGGGCCCGACCTGGTGGAACATGCCGTGGTTGTCGCCGAGCAACGCGGTGTTCGCCATCGCGCCGACGTACTCACGCGGCGGACAGTCGGGGCCGTCGGGCCAATAGAGCAGGCCGCCACCCTCGACGTCGTGCATCCACCAGATCGCGGTCGCCTGCACGATCTCGTGTCCGTCGAAGAGGCCCGACCACAACATCGTGCGAAGCAGCCACATCGGCGTGTTCGTGCGGTCGCGCCCGTGAAAGCGTGGGTTGTCGGTGTGGGCAGGTCCACCCTCGGCAACGGCGGCCATCACGTTCACGTAGACGCTCGTCGGCTCGACCACCTCGACGTCGTAGTAGCGCTTCGCGGCTTCCACATATCCCGCGTGCCGGAGGAAGAGGTCGGCTCCCGCAACGGCATGGTCGTCGAAGACCCAGTCGCCGCGGAACCACATCGGCCGGGTGCGCGCGTGTGCAGCGACGCCCGAGCTGTACCACCCCCCGAGCGGTGCGTAGGGCGCCTCGGCTTGCAGGAGCCGGACGACGTCCTCGAGGTCGGCGATGACGTCGTGCAACAGCACCGGCGGATCGGAGTAGGTGATCATCACGCACCCGCCTTCCTCACGCCGTCCCGACGATCGTCCGCGCGGGATGACGACGGCACCCTACCGGGAGCAGCTCGTACCGTTCGGCGCCGCCGTCGGTAGTGTCGTGTTGTGGTCACTGCCCTACGTTCGCCCGACGAGTCCGGTGGCGGGCGTGCGGAGACCGCGCTGCTCGTGGTCGGGGTCGTCGCACTCGCCGTCGGCGCTGGCCTCTGGCTGACCGGAGCGACCGACGCTGCGAACGTCGTCTGGGCCGCGGCCACCGTGTTGGGAATCGTGCCGGGTGTCTACTGGGTCGGTCAGGCCGCGCGCCAACGACGAGTCGGCGTCGACCTCATTGCCGTCATCGCCCAGGTGGGGACCCTCGCCGTGAGCGAGTACCTGGCCGGGGCGATCATCACCGTCATGCTGGCCAGCGGTCGGACGCTCGAGGCCCGTGCCGGCGCGCGGGCCCAGCGCGACCTGAAGGCTCTGCTCGACCGGGCGCCCCGGACGGTGCACCGCTACGACGGTGACGACCTGATCGAAGTGCCACTGGAGGGCGTGGTCCCGGGTGAGCGGCTGCTGGTGCGGCCCGGCGAGGTGCTCGCGGTCGACGGTCTGGTGGAGTCGGGCACGGCGGTGCTCGACGAGTCTGCATTGACGGGCGAGCCCTTGCCCGTGGAGCACTTGGGCGGCGACGCCGTTCGCAGCGGAACCGTCAACGCAGGTGACGCCTTCGACCTGCGTGCCACGACGACCGCGAGCGCGAGCACCTACGCGGGTGTCGTCCGACTGGTGGAGCAGTCTCGGGCGTCGAGCGCGCCCTTCGTTCGCATGGCCGACCGGTTCGCCGGGTTCTTCGTGGCCGTCAGCTTCGTCATGGCTGGGGCCGCGTGGGCGTTGTCCGGCGACGAGGTCAGGGCTGTCGCGGTCCTGGTCGTGGCGACGCCATGCCCGCTGATCCTCGCGGCGCCGGTCGCGATCGTCTCGGGGCTCTCGCGCTGCGCGCGCCGCGGGGTCATCGTCAAGGGCGGCGGCGCCCTGGAACGTCTCGCCCAGGGCCGAGTGCTGTTGTTGGACAAGACGGGAACGTTGACCGAGGGACGGCCGACGGTCGCCGAGGTCGTGGTCGGTGGGTCGGTGCCGGCCGACGAGCTGCTGCAGCTCGCCGCGTCACTCGACCAGGTGTCACCGCACGTGCTGGCCTCGGCCGTGGTGCGCGCCGCGCGCGGTCGCAACCTCGAGCTCACCGTGCCCCATGGCGTCGAAGAGGTCCCCGCGAACGGTGTGCGCGGGATGGTGGGCGACCGAACCGTCGCGGTCGGCAAGGCCGGGTGGGTGCTCGGCACCGACGCTGCACCTCCTTGGGTCCGCGCGGTGCAGCGTCGTACCGACGCGGACGGCGCGCTGTCGATGTTCGTCGCGGTCGACGGCAACCCCGCCGGGGCCATCGTGCTGGACGACCCCATTCGGGCTGATGCACCGCGCACCATCCGGGCGTTGCGCGCCAGTGGGATACGTCGCGTGGTGATGGTCACGGGGGACCGGTCCGACGTCGCCGAGACCGTTGGCGCGGTGATCGGGGTCGACGAGGTCCTGGCAGAGTGCACGCCCGAAGAGAAGGTCGAAGCGATCGGCCGCGAGTCCCGCAACGGGGCCACGATCATGGTCGGGGACGGGATCAACGACGCTCCCGCGCTCGCGCTCGCGGGCGTCGGCGTCGCAGTGGGAGCGCGCGGATCGACCGCGTCCTCGGAGGCGGCGGATGTGGTCCTCACCGTCGATCGGCTCGACCGACTCGCAGACGGGATCACCATCGCCGTGCGTTCGGGGTCGATCGCAAGACAGAGCGTCGTCGCGGGGATGGCGATGTCGCTGCTCGCCATGGGTGCGGCGTCACTCGGACTCCTGCCTCCCGGATGGGGAGCTCTGCTTCAGGAGGCGATCGACGTCGCGGTGATCCTCAACGCGTTGCGTGCCCTGGTCCCCGGGCGGACCCGCACCCGTCACCTGGACGAGTCGGGTGCCGAGCTGGCCCGCCGCTTCAGCGCGGAGCACCGCGCCCTGCGCCCCGACCTGGACCAGATCCGGCGCGCCGCGGACGACCTGGGAGTCATCCCTAGCGATGAGGCAGTTGCCGAGGTTCGCCGGGTGCACCGCTTCCTGACCGAGGAGCTGCTTCCCCACGAGGAGGCGGAGGACCGAGCCCTGTATCCCGTCGTCGCCGAAGTGCTGGGAGGCACTGACCCAACCGGCTCAATGTCCCGAACCCATGTCGAGATCGCGCACCACGTTCGGCGTCTGGGACACCTGCTCGACCAGCTCGCCGCCGAAGGGCCCGACGAGCAGGATCTCATGGAGCTGCGACGACTGCTCTACGGACTCCACGCGGTGCTCCGGCTGCACTTCGCCCAGGAGGATGAGGGCTATCTCTCCCTCGCCGATCCCAAGCCTCCACCCGCGACGCCCGCCCCGCGTTAGTCGAGTTGCGTCGCCTCCGTCGAGAGTTGGGCTGCAGTGGTCGTCGTCGCCACGGCGGCGCGCTCGCCGGCTTCGACGAGCGCACCGCCATGACGCACGCGATCGGTCACATCGGCAGGGCTTCGTAGACCTCCACCGCGCCGCCACCCTCGAGCACCGGGCAGCCCTTCGCGAGGTCGGCGGCGGCGTCGAGGCTGTCGGCCTCGATCACCGAGTACC
>JBBQFJ010000194.1:0-4648 GCA_038321755.1 Acidimicrobiia bacterium
TCACCGGCTCCGGGAGCCCCTTGAGCTCGAGCTCACCCTCGAGCCGGAACGACAGCTCGCTCCGCCCGCGCGCCAGACCCCGCACGAGGTCGTCGACCAGGATCTGTCCACCCTCAGCGCGATCACACAGGCGGGCGGCCGTGACGACGGGCGTGCCGTGGCAGTCGCCGTCTTCCCAGCTCACGTCACCCGCGCTGACACCGACACGAACCGCGAGCCGGCGCGCGTCGTCGGCACCTCGATTGGCGCGCTCGAGCGCCCGCTGGATCGCCGCGCCGGCGGTGACTGCATCGGCCGTCGCGGTGAACGCGGCGAGGATCCCGTCGCCGAGGCTCTTGACCACGGTGCCCGACTGCTCGGTGACCGCGGTCGTGAGGAGCTGATCGTGCGTGCGCCGGAGCTGGTCGGCAACCGCGTCGCCGAGACGCGAGCGCAGCTCGGTCGATCCGACGAGATCCGTGAAGAGGATGGTCGCCGTCCCGGACGTCACCCCCGACGCTCGCCCCTCCGCCACGAGCTCAGGCTAGGCCCGGGGCGTCGATCGTGCTCGAGCGCCGGGGCCGTCCTTCACCGTGATTCGAGCCAGGTGAGGGTTCTGGTCCAAGCGTCGGCCGCATCGTCGGCTCGGTGGACGGGGCGGTCGGGCGCGTGGACGAAGGCGTGGTCCGCCTCGGGGTAGACGACGATCTCGCAGTCGGGTCGGTCGACCCAGGCGGTGCGCAGTGCTTCGACGTCGGCCGTCGGCGTGAACGCGTCGATGCCGCCGAAGATCGCGAGCGTCGGGCACACCTCGCCCGCGGTCGCGAGCGCGTCGTCGACCGACCCGCCCTGCCACGATTCGGGCAGGCGGACCATGCCGTAGAACGCGACGGCGCGTGCGAACCGTCCGGACGCGGCGGCCTTGAGCGTCTGCATGCCACCCATGCAGAACCCGCTGACGTGGATGGTCGTCACGCCGTCTCGCTCACCGAGCAGATCGGCCGCGATCTGCAGGTCGCCGAGCTGCACCGGGTCGTCGAGCGTCGGGATCAATCCCATCCGCACCCCGGGGTCCTCGGCGGCCTGCTCGGCGGCCGACGCTCGGGCGAACGGCTCCGGGCACGCGACGGCAAAGCCATGGGTGGCGAGCCTGCGACACAGGTCGTCGAAGAGCGGACGCACGCCGAACAGATCCGGGTGCAGGACCACGCCCGCGGTCGGTGACGCGTCCGTGGGCGCCGCATGGATGATCGGGACGGTCGCGCCGTCGGAACCGGAGATCGTCCCGCGCTCGATCGATGCACCGTGCGGTCCCTCGACGAGCGCACTCACGAGTAGCGGTCGAGGATGCTGGACTCGGCGATGCGGGCGAGGCCGTCCTTGATCGCCTTCGCACGCGCGTCGCCCACGCCCTCCACCTGGACCAGGTCGGACTCGCTCGCGCGCATGATCTTCTGGAGGTCGTGGAAGCGCCCGACGACGTGGTCGGCAACCGACTCGGGCAGGCGCGGGATCTTGTGCAGCAACCGGAAGCCGCGAGGTTGCGCCGCGGCATCGAGACCGAGCGCAGTCGGCAGCCCGAGCACACCCAGCACGAGCGCCGGGTCGAGCAGGGCGTCGTCGTCGAGGCGCGCGAGGCGTTCCATGACGTGCACGAGCTCGGCCTCGTGTGCGGCGATGGAGTAGTCCTTCGCGACGAGTCGGCGGTCCGCTTCGACCCCGCCCATGAGCTCGTCGAGCTGGAGCAGCACGAGGCGTCCGTCGACACCGAGCTCGATCACATAGCCCTCGATCTCCTCCGAGATGCGACGCACCATCTCGGCGCGCTGCAGCACGGTCACGACGTCGCGCAGCGTGACGAGGTCCTCGACCTCGAGCGCCGAGAGGGACGCGCTCACGGCGTCGAGCCGGATCTTGTAGCGCTCGAGGATCTGCAACGCCTGATCGGCGCGTGCCAGCACGCGCGGCGTCGGCTCGATCGCCCGCTTCAGTGTGCGCACGTGGATCGCCACCTCGGATCGGTCCTCCGACACAGTGACGACCGGCGCCGCGATCTGGCGGGCGACCCGCTCCGCGGTGCGGTGGCGGGTCCCGGTCTCGGATGTGGGGATGCTCGGGTCGGGGACGAGGTGCACATTGGCTCGCACGATGCGGCTGCAGTCGGCCGTCAGGATGATGGCGCCGTCCATCTTCGCCAGCTCCGACAGGCGGGGTGGTGTGAACTCCGCGTCGAGGAGGAAGCCGCCCGAGCACACGGACAGGACTTCGGGACCGGCCCCGACGACGATCAGCGCACCCATGCGGGCCTGGATGATCCGCTCCATCCCCTCGCGCAGCGGCGTGCCCGGCGCGACGAGGCGGAGGGCCGCGAGGAGCGCTTGAGATCGAGGCGGTGCGGGCAATGCGTGGCTTTCTCGGTCGCCCTCGCTCCCCGGAGATCGGACCGCCCCGGGAAGGCTGCGCGCGGCGGGGTGCTCACGATACCGCTTGACCTGCAGGGCTCCAGGCTCCGCTGCTCCCCGCTCTCCTGTTCCGCGCGCCCCTCCTCCGCGCCCCCCTCCTCCGCGCTCCCCTCCTCCGCGCTCCCCTCCTCCGCGCTCCCCTCCTCCGCGCTCCCCTCCTCCGCGCTCTGGGGTCAAGCGGCCCGGACGTCGCGCGCCCGGAATGCCACCCCGAGCGCTTCGGCCAGGGTCGCCACGGACACCACACGAATCCCTGCGGTGGCGGGCAGCGACGGTGGGCCGATCGCTCGGGTGAAGCCGAGCCGCGCGGCCTCGGCGAGCCGTCGAGCGGCCTGCGGCACCTGGCGCAGCTCACCCCCGAGCCCGATCTCGCCGAGCACGACCGTGTCGGATGCCACGACCCGGTCGAGGCGGGCGCCCGAAACTGCGAGGGCGACCGCGAGGTCGACGCCGGGCTCGGACGCGCGCACCCCACCCGCGACGCTGGCGAAGACCTCCGAGTCCGAGACCTTGACGCCGGCTCGCTGCTCGAGCACCGCGAGGAGCAGCGCGAGTCGGGCCGAGTCGAGGCCGGTCGCGGAGCGTCGCGGCATCGGTGCCGCGCTCGGCGCGACGAGCGCCTGCACCTCGACGAGGAGCGGGCGGCTGCCCTCGACCACCGGCGCGACGATCGAGCCCGGTGTGTCGTGTCGACGATCGGCCAGGAACAGCGCCGAGGCATCGGGGACGTCGGCGAGCCCATCGCCGCGCATCTCGAGCAGCCCGAGCTCCGTCGTCGCGCCGAAGCGGTGCTTCAGCGCGTGCAGGAACCGGAGCGTGTGGTGGCGGTCGCCGTCGAACGAGAGGACCGTGTCGACGACGTGCTCGAGCGCTCGTGGGCCCGCGAGCGTGCCCTCCTTGGTGACGTGTCCCACGAGCACTGTCGGGATGCCGCGCGCTTTCGCCAATCGCACCAGCGCGTGGGCGCACTCACGCACCTGGGTGATCGACCCCGGCGCGCCCGGGAGATCGGGGTCCGAGATCGCCTGGATCGAGTCGACGGCGAGCACCGTCGGTGCGACGGCGTCGACGTGGGCGCGAACCTGAGCGAGCGACGTGTCGTCGGCCAGCAGCAACGCCGGCGCGAGCGCACCGACGCGTTCGGCGCGCATGCGGACCTGCTCCGGTGACTCCTCGGCACCGACGAGGAGGCACCGAGTGCCGGCGCCCGCGAGCCGACCCAGCGCCTGGAGGAGCAGGGTGCTCTTGCCCATGCCCGGCTCGCCCACCAGCAACGTGACGGAACCGGGGACGAGACCACCCCCGAGGACGCGGTCGAGCTCACCCACCCCGGTCGCGAGGCGATCCGCCGCGCTCTGCGCCACGTCGGGGATCGGAACCGGTCCGAGGCCGCCACCGCCACCCACACCCACACCGGTCGGGGATGCAGCCCCCGACGCCGGCCCTCGGGCCCCGGCGACGGTGGCCTCGGTGAACGAGCCCCACGCACCACAGTCCGGGCACCGGCCGAGCCAGCGGGGCGACTCGGCGGCACATTCACCACATCGGTGGACTGATCTCGTCTTCATGCGGAGACGGTCGCACCGGGGTGTGACAGCTACGACGTACGGTGCTCGGCATGCTGGTGGTGGGGTTCGATCTGGACATGACGCTCGTCGACTCGCGGCCGGGCATCGTCGCGACGCTCGAGGCGCTGTGCGGCGAGACCGGCACCGTCATCGACACCGAGGTCGTCGTGAACCGCCTCGGCCCGAAGCTCGAGGACGAGCTCGCCGAGTGGATGCCGGCCGACGAGGTGGATGCGGCAGCCGACCGGTACCGCGAGCTCTACGTCGAGCTCGGCGTCCCAGGGACCACGCTGCTCCCGGGGGCTGCTGATGCCGTCGATGCCGTGCGCGAAGCGGGAGGACAGTCGCTCGTCGTCACGGCGAAGTACGAACCGAACGCGCTCCTGTGCCTCGCGCACGTCGGGCTCGAGGTGGACCGCGTCTTCGGCTGGCGCTTCGGCCCGGGGAAGGGGGAGACGCTTGCCGAGCACGGCGCGTCCGTCTACCTCGGCGACACCACCTCCGACATGAGCGGTGCTCGCATCGCGGAGGCGTTCGCGATCGGGGTCACGACCGGGCCGCACGCGGCCGACGAGCTCACCGTCGCGGGCGCCGACCTGGTGCTCGAGTCCCTCGTCGAGTTCAGGCCGTGGTTGCAGG
>JBBQFJ010000195.1:0-4506 GCA_038321755.1 Acidimicrobiia bacterium
ACCGCGGCGGTGTACGTGGGCGGCGGCGACATGGCCGTGCGCGAGCTGCCGGTCCCCGTCCCGGGACCGGGCGAGGTGCTGATCGAGGTCTCGCACTGCGGGATCTGTGGCTCCGACCTGCACCTGGTGCTCGAGGAGTTCGCACGGCCGGATTCCGTCCTCGGACACGAGTGGTCGGGGATGGTCGCGGCGCTCGGCGATGGTGTCGACGGATGGGAGATCGGCGCCCGCGTGGTCGGAGATCCCGAACCGGGGTGCGGCGAGTGTCGCCCCTGTCTCCTCGGACGTCCGTCGGTCTGCCTGCGCCGAGAACCCACTGACTACCTCGCGTTCGATGGTGCGTACTGCCAGTACAAGGTGGTCCGGGCCGACCGGCTGCTGCGCATCCCGGAGGGGCTCCCGACGCGCGCCGCCGCGCTCACCGAGCCCACGGCGATCGCGCTGCACACCGTCGGCCTGTCCGGTGTCACTCCTGACGACGCGGTGCTCGTGGTCGGCGCCGGTCCGGTCGGCCTCCTGACCATCGCGGTGCTCGTCACGCGTGGCGTGCACGACATCACGGTGTCCGAGCCGTCGGCGGTGCGACGCGCGCGCGCCTTGGCGGTCGGTGCGACGCGCGCCATCGCGCCCGACGAGCTGCCGCGGCCGCCGATGGGTGCGTCGGTCGAGGCGCCCGTCGCGATCGCGTTCGAGTGCTCGGGCCACGCCGATGCGGCCGAGGCCGCGCTCGACCAGCTCGACTTCGCAGGCACGCTCGTGTTCGTGGGGACCGGCAGCACGCCACCGCGGATCAACCACAACCGCATGATCATCTTCGAGCTCTCGGTGATCGGTGCGTACAACTACGACGCCACGGGATTCCGGCCGGCGTTGGATCTCCTGGCCTCCGGCGCGCTGCCGCTGCACGAGCTCATCGAGCCCGACGACGTCCTGCTCGACGAGGTCCTCGGCACCATGCACCGACTCGCCGCGGGCGAGCTCCCGGGCAAGGTGATGGTGCGACCGGAGGGAGCGAGAGGGTGATGGACGAAGGTTTCCGGCCCCGGTTGAACCACGTCGCGATCAGCGTCGCGCCCGACGTGCTCGACGAGCAGGGTCGCGTCGACATCCTCTCGTTCTACGGTGAGGTCTTCGGCTGGACCGAAGGGGACAACACGGGGGAGTCGGAGAACCCGCTGATCCTCTACACGGGGGCACCGGCGCAGTTCGTCTACCTGCTGCCCGCGGAACCACCACTCACTTCGGGCCGCCTCGATCACTTCGGGTTGCAGGTCGCAACGATGCGCGAGCTCGAGGAGACGGTGGCGCGCGCCAAGGCCTATGCCGAGCATGACGATCGCGTGCGGGTCATCGATCCCGAGGCGCGCATCACGCACGGTCCGGTCGACGACTACACGCTCACCAGTGCGTACCTCGGGTTCCTGCTCCCGCTGATGGTCGAGCTCCAGCACCTCGAGCGGCACTCGCGACCCTGACGTCACGGATACGTTGGCGGGCTCACCGAGGAGAGGGACTGCAATGGAGATGCGCGCGCTGGGCCGGACGGGAACCCAGGTGTCGGAGCTGTGCCTGGGCGCGATGACGTTCGGGCGCGAGGCCGACGAGGCAACCAGCAAGGCGCTGGTCGACCGGTTCCTCGACGCCGGTGGCAACTTCGTCGACACGGCGAACGTGTACTCGCTCGGCGTCTCGGAGGAGATCACGGGTCGCGCGCTCGCCGGACGCCGCGACGACGTCGTCCTCGCCACCAAGGTGCGCTTCCGGATGGGCGACGGGCCCAACGATGTCGGTCTCTCCCGACGGCACATCCGCCTGCAGGTCGAGGCGTCGCTGCGTCGTCTCGGCACGGACTGGATCGATCTCTACCAGGTGCACTGCTGGGACGCGAACACGCCGCTCGAGGAGACGATCTCGACGCTCGACGACCTCGTTCGTGAGGGCAAGGTCCGGTACGTCGGTGCGAGCAACTACACCGCATGGCAGCTGGCCAAGTCGCTCGGCATCGCGGCGCTGCACGACTGGGAGCCGTTCGTCTCGCTCCAGCCCGAGTACTCGCTCATCACCCGTGACATCGAGCGCGAGCTGCTCCCGCTCTGTCGGGATGCCGGACTCGCCGTGCTCCCGTGGAGCCCGCTCGCCGGAGGGATCCTGTCCGGGAAGTACCGCGAAGGTGAGGAGCTCCCGCAGGGGACGCGTGGCGGCGACACCGAGGAAGCGATCACGTTCACCTATCGCCTCGACGAGCGCGCCTGGCGAATCGTCGAAGCGGTGCGCACCGTCGCCGAGGAGATCGGGAAGACCCCGGCCCAGGTCGCGCTCAACTACGTCGTCCACCGCCCGGGGGTCACGGCACCGATCATCGGGGTGCGCAACGTCGAGCAGCTCGACGCGAACCTCGGTGCGATCGGTTGGAGGCTCGAGGATGCGCAGCTGAAGTCACTCCTGTGGGCGAGCGCGTTCCCGCGCGGCTACCCATACGACTTCATCGAATACGCGGACCACTGAGTGTCCGGCTTCTTGCCAAGAACAGCTACAGGGTGGCGGTAGCCGCGACCTCGGCGCGTTCGGCGTCGGTGAGCGCCCATGCGGTGGTTGCCGACGCGTTCTGAAGCACTTGGTCGGGCGACGTCGCGCCGGCGATGACGCTCGACACCAGTGGGTTGCTCGCGAGCCAGGACAGCGCGAGCTGGTGGAGCGTGTGCCCGTGCGCGACCGCGTACTCGTCGAGGCGCTCGACGACGGCGAACCGGTCGTCGCCCAGCAACGATTCGGTTCGCTCCTTGGGCCACGCCGCGAGACGAGTCCCGGCAGGCGGCGACTCGCCTCGGCGGTACTTGCCGGTCAGGAGCCCGCTCGCCAGCGGGAAGTACGGCACGAGGCTCATGTCGAGACGCGCCAGCGCCGGCAGCACCTCGGCTTCGGGCTCGCGGTGGAGGAGGCTGTACTCGTTCTGCACGGTGACGAACCGGTGGAGTCCTCGCCCGGCCGCGACCGCGGTCGCCTCATCGAGCTGCGCGGCAGAGAAGTTCGAGCAGCCGAGCTCGCGGACCTTGCCCGCGACGACGAGTGCGTCGAGTGCCTCGAGCGTGTCTGCGATCGGCGTGGCTGCGTCGGGAGCGTGCAGCCAGTAGAGATCGATGTGGTCGGTGCCGAGTCGCCGCAGGCTGTCCTCGACGGCTTGCGCCACCCAGTCCGGATGACCGCCGGTCAAAGGTTCCGGCGGCGCGAGCATCCCGAACTTGGTTGCGATGATCACGTCGTCGCGACGCGAGCCCAGCGCGCGACCGAGGAACTCCTCGGACTTCGTGCCTCCGTAGAGGTCTGCCGTGTCGAAGTGGTTGAGGCCGGCGTCGATCGCTGCGTCGACGACCGCGCGCGACGCGTCCTCGTCGATGCGCATGCCGAAGTTGTTGCAGCCCACTCCGGCGACCGACACCTCGAGCTCGCCGATTCGGCGCGTGGTCGTCATCGTTCGGCCTCTCTCTTGTGACTTCGGTGTCGAGGCTAGGCCCACAGGTTCTTCACATTCGTCGAACATCCTCCGAACACGTTCTCAGGGTTGCCTCAGGCCCTCGCGCGGATGCTGTGCCGGCACCACCAGCCCGACCCCAATACCCGAGAGTCCAGTACCCAGGACCAGTACCCAGGACCAGTACCCAGGAGAGGAAACATCATGAACAAGGAACGGATCACCCGCATCGGCCTCGCGTCGCTGCTCACAGTGGGGACGCTCGCCGGTGCCACCGGCATCGCGAGCGCCCAGAGCTCCAGCACCGACACCGGCTCGAAGGCGTCCGCCACCTCCGATCAGCCCCAGCATCGGGGTCCCGGTCTCGCTGCTGCTGCCAAGGCACTGAACCTGACCGAGGACGAGCTCAAGGCGAAGCTCGAGGACGGCACCACCACGATCGCCGCGGTGGCAACGGCGCAGAACGTCGACCTCCAGACGGTGATCGACGCGATGGTGGCCGACGCGACCACGAAGATCGATCAGAAGGTCGCGGACGGTGACATCACGGAGGCGAAGGCCACCGAGGTCAAGGCCGACCTCAAGGACCGGATCACCAGGATGGTGAGCCAGGCGCGACCGGCCGACGGCGAGCGCGGTCCCGGTGCACCCGGTCGGGGCGGTCCGGGCCTCGAGGCCGCGGCGAAGGCGCTGAACCTCAGCGAGGACGAGCTGCGCACGAAGCTCCACGACGACAACCAGACCATCGCCGACGTGGCGAAGGCGCAGAACGTCGACGTCGACACGGTCATC
Organism: Acidimicrobiia bacterium; assembly: GCA_038321755.1. Taxonomy (GTDB): domain Bacteria; phylum Actinomycetota; class Acidimicrobiia; order IMCC26256; family PALSA-555; genus JALHSW01. The sequence continues at coordinate 4,262 of JBBQFJ010000195.1, forward strand.
AGCGCCATGGTCGACGCCGCGACGACGCACATCGACCAGAAGGTCACCGACGGCGACATCACGGCGGCCAAGGCGACGGAGATCAAGTCCAACCTCAAGGAGCGCATCACCAAGATGGTGAACGAGGGCCCGCCCGCCCGAGGCGATGCCGGGCCGCCGTCGGACGGCGCGCCGGGCCAGGAGGCGCCGCAGAGCTGACCCTCGAGCAGCACCATCTGCATCATCGCCACTGCTCCACCACGACG
>JBBQFJ010000196.1:0-4439 GCA_038321755.1 Acidimicrobiia bacterium
AGGCGTCGTCCTCGTCGGCGTCGGGCGTGTTCGTGAGGTTCTTCGGGTGCTTGCCGTTCGCGTCGACGACCCAGATGTCGATCGCGCCGAGGAAGCGGGTGTAGGCGATCTTCGTGCCGTCGGGCGACCAGGTCGGTGAGCCGACATTCGCTCGGCCCTTCGTGACCGGCCGTGCGTGCTTGCCGGCGGCATCGCTCACGACCACCCGCGCGGCGCCCTTCACGAGTGCGACGTACGTGAGCTGCTTGCCGTCGGCCGACCACGACGGCGCGGGCGCGTCCGCGCCGCTCGTGGCGATCTGACGGGCCTTGGACCCGTCGGCGTTCATCACGTAGATCGCCGGGGTGCCGGTGTCGCGGGCGAACGCGATCTTGCCGTTGCGGCCCGGGAAGGAGGACGCCGGCGCCGATGTCGCTGCCGCCGCGATGCCGGCGGCCGCGAGCAGCGAGACTGCGAGCACGAGCGAGACGCGGGATCGGGGCATGAGGGGAACGCTACCCAGATGTCGGTGTGGGAGTGACCTTCGGCCCTGGTCCGCTGGGGCGACGCGGCACACGATCGGGTCATGGCACAAGGAGTGGACGGCATGAGCGGGTTGCACCTGAACGGTCATCACCGGGGCACGGTCGAAGCGATCTTCCGCCACCCGGTCGGGCACAACATCGAGTGGCACGACGTTCTGTCGCTCCTGGGCAAGGTCGGCACGGTCGTGGAGGAGCAGAACGGCCGCTTCACGGTGACGGTCGGCGCGGAGACCGAGACCTTCGACGAACCTCGCCATCACGACGCGGACGTGCAGCAAGTCCTCGACGTGCGTCGGATGCTCAAGGCTGTGGAGATCACCCCGGAGTCCTTGGGGGAGTGAATCCTCAGCCGTGAACGACCACGACCGGGCAGTGTGCGTGGTGCACCACCGCGTCGAAGGGTGAGCTTCTCACGAGCGACGTGAGCGCGCCGTGGCGGCGTGCACCGACGACGACGAGGAGGGCGCCGTCGCTGGCCTCGATCAGGAGCTCCCCGGGCGCGCCTTCGAGCAGCCGCGGTTCGATGGTCACGCCCTCGCCGGGCGCGCGGGCCAGTGCACCGTCGAGCACGTGCTGGCCCTTCTTCTCGATCTTGTCGTTCGGCTCGGTGATCGGTTCGCGGGGCAGCTCGTAGGGAACGTCGATCACGTGGAGGGCGATGATCACGGCCTCGCGCAGTCGGGCCTCCTCGCACGCCCACGCGAGCGCGGCGTCCGACCCGGGGGACCCGTCGATGCCGACGATGATCTGCGTGCGTGGCTGATCGGGCATGCGAGATCTCCCGCCCGTCACTTCGAGGTCATGGCCCAGATCCCGGACCAGTCGCTGGGGGGATCGGCGGCGAGCTGCCGGCAGCGGTCGATGTACGTCTGGGAGAGCGCGTCACCCGGGTTCGCGTCGAGGGCTCGGGTGAAAGATGCGATCGCGCGATCCCAGTCGGCTCGCCGGTAGTGCTCGATGCCGTCGCGGAAGGCGTGCACCACGTCGCTGAGGTTGGGGAAGGTCGCGCTCGTGTGGTAGTCGAGGACCTCGTACACGCCGACCGCCTCGGTCTTGCCCTTCACGATCACACGGTCCACCTCGCGCGTGCGATACACACCCTTGAGTCGGTTGATCGTGTGCTCGCTGATGAGGATCCGCGCCTTGTACTGCTTGCACGCACTCTCGAGTCGTGATGCCAGGTTGACCCCGTCGCCGATCATCGTGAAGTCCATGCGCTTCGGACTCCCGATGTTCCCGGCGACGACGAGATCGGTGTTGAGGCCGATCCCCATGTCGATCGGCGCGCGACCTTCGGCGCCACGGTGCTCGTTCCACGTGAACAGTGAGCTGATCATCGCAATCGCGGCTCGCACGGCGCGATCGGGATCATCCTCGTGCGCGATCGGGAGGCCGAACGCGGCCATGATCGCGTCGCCGATGAACTTGTCGAGCATCCCGCCCTCGTCCTGGATGCACTCGACCATGAGCGTGAAGTACTCATTCAGCAGGGCGACGGTGCCCTGCGGGCCCAGCCCCTCGGCGAGCAAGGTGAAGCTGCGGATGTCGGAGAACAGCAGCGTGGCCTCGGTGCTCTTGCCACCGAGGATCTCCTCGTCGCGGCGCACGAGCTGGTCGGCGAGCCCGGGGTCCATGTAACGGGCCATGGTGGAGCGGACGCGCTTCTCGCCGCTGATGTCCTCCATCATCACCATCGTGCCGAGTCGCTTGTGATCCGCGCTCATGAGCGGCAGCACGGTGAGGTTGACCGACACCGGGTCGGCATCGACGGCATCGCCGACGCTCAGGTCGACGTCCATCGCGAGCTCGGGTCGCTGGGTCTCGTCGACGCGGCGCACGAGCTCGAGCACGATCTCGTTCCCGTCGGTGAAGAGCTCGGCTGCCGGCCGGCCCACGATCGCCGACTCGTCGGTTCCGAGCAGGCGCGTCCCGGCCGCGTTGCACGTCGCGATCCGGCCGTCCTCGTCGAGTGTGAGGACCCCGTTCGACATGCTCTCGAGCATCGCGTCGTTGTAGTTCTTCATGGTCTGGACGTCGTCGAAGAGCTTTGCGTTCTGCAGTGCGATGGCCATCTGGGCGGTGAACGCCTTGAGCCGCTGCTCGTCCTCGGCGGTGAACGGACCACCGCGCTTGTTGAGGACTTGGGTGACGCCGATGACGTGTCCGGTGTTGCTCACGACTGGCACGCAGAGGATCGAGCGCGTGAAGTACCCGGTCTGGCGGTCGAAGCTCGGGTTGAAGCGAAGATCCGCGTACGCGTACGGGATGTTGATCGACTGGCCGCTGGTGAAGACGGTGCCGGCGATGCCGATGTCGTTCGGGAAGCGGATCTCGTCGACGGAATCACCCTCGGCGATGCGTGAGAAGAGCTGGCCGGTCTTGGCGTCGTTGAGGAAGAGCGTCGATCGATCGGCGTGCAACATCCGCGTCGCTTCCCCGATGATGCGCTCCAGCAGCGAGCCGAGATCGAGCTCGGACGTGATCTCCGAGACCAGGGTGAGGAACTGGCGCTCCTCGGCCCGCTTCAGATCCATCCGCTCGACGTACTGGGTGCTCGTGAGCGCGACTGCCGCGTGCGTCGTCATCGCCTCGAGCAGCGTGAGCTCCTCCTCGCCGAACGTTCCCGTCCGCTTGTTCAGCACCTGGGCCACGCCGATGATCGAACCCTTCGCGGTGCGCACGGGGGCGCAGACGATGCTGCGCGTGCGGAAGCCGGTCTGCTCGTCGATCTCACTGTTGAAGTGCGGATCGGCGTACGCATCCGGGACCACGATGCCGACGCCCGTCGTGAACACCCGCCCGGCGATGCCGGCGTCGTTGGGGAAACGGATCTCGCGGGAGCGTTCTCCCTGTGCGACTCGCGAGTAGAGCTCGCCGGTCGCGGGATCGTCGAGGAACAGCGTGCCGCGCTCGGCGTCCGTCTCCTCGGTCGTCAAGGCGACCAATGTCGCGAGCACCTCGTCGAGGCCTTCGAGCACCGCGACAGCGCGCGACACCTTGACGAGCGTCTCGGCCAGGCGCAGTCGCTTGGCCTGCTCGACGATCGACGGACTCGGCGATGCGTCTTCACCGACGGTCATCGGCTGCCTCCAGTTGGGCTCTGAGTGCGAGGATCGTTGCGGTCAGCTGCTCTCGCTCGTCGCGAAAGCGTCGTTCTGCATCAGCGAGCTGGTCCTGTCTCGCGACGTCGGCCTGCTCGAGCTGCGCCCGCAGCACCTGGACCAGCGCTTCGAGCTGGGCGACCTGCTCGGTCGATCGCTGCACCGCAGCTTGCACGCCGGCCGCCCCGCTCGCTTCCTGATCCTCGAGGCGGATGCGCAGCGCTTCGACCATCTCTTGCAACTGCCGGACCTCGACCGCGGACGCCCCGCGATCGTCGCCCCCGAGTGCTCCCGCCGCCGACGCCATCGCACCAGCATGGTGCATCGCGACCCTCGCGTCACTCCGGCGAGCAGATCTCAGGGAGTGGCCCTCAGCCCTTCGAGCGACCGGCGTCAGCCGAGGCGGATGCCACGCGGGCACGGTCGTCCCCGTGAATGTGGCTGGCCGACTACGAGGTGTGAGAATCACGGCCGTGACAGACCGCGAACCGCCCGGACGCCGGGTGCTCATCGTGGGAACGGCGCGTTCGGGGACGACGTGGCTCGGCGAGGCCCTGCGCCGGTGCGCGGGTGTTACCTACGTCGCTGAGCCTGACAACTTCGATCACTACCTCGCGGCGAGCGCCGCGACGCGCAACCTCGGCAGCTGTCCGCTGCTCCGCGTCGACGAAGACTGTCGACGCCTCGAGCGCTTGTTCCTCCACGCGTTCGACGGTCGGCGCTCGAGAAGTGCGCACGCGCGCGACGTGGTGTCGAGGATCCTGTCCCGGCGTTTCGACATCTCGGACCGCGAGGCGATGTTGGATCCCGCCCG
>JBBQFJ010000197.1:0-4410 GCA_038321755.1 Acidimicrobiia bacterium
GGGTCGTCGCGAAGCACCTCGGCCATCGTCGCGATCGAGTGGGTCATGTAGTCGCTGCCCGCACCGCCGTTGTACGGCAGGCCGCCGGTGACCGTCAGGGGCCGCGAGTCATCCTCGGTGATCCCCAGGGCGTCTCGCCCGAAGTTCACCGAGCTCGCGAAGCAGCTGTAGAGGTCGAGGTGCGCGATGTCGTCGACGTCGACCGCAGCGATTCGCATCGCCTCCGCGCTGGCGGCCGCCATCGCGGGTGACCGCCACATCTCGTCGTGCTCGGCGACGTAGATCGGGTCGGTCGCGTAGCACCAGCCGCGCACGTACACGCGGTGGTCTTGAGGCACACCGAGCGTGTCGGCACGCTCGTGGCTCGCCACGATCACCGCAGCCGCCATGTCGACGTCCATGATCGAGACCATGTACTTCGTGTACGGGTAGCCGACCATCCGGTTGTCCGGACGGGCCTCGATCAGCTCGTCGACGCCGCGCTCGATCGGGAACCACGCGTCCGGGTTCGCCGCCGCAACCCTGGTCATCGGCGACATCATCTTGCCCAGGCGCTCGCGGTACTCGGCGAGCGGGACGCCGAGGTGCGCGCGACGAGCGTTGTCGAAGATCGCGAACGTGAGCCACGCCTGGGACATCTCGTGCGCGAGCTCCGAGTCGTTGAACGGCGCCTCCCAGGGGAACGGTCGTCGCTCGTCGGGCTTGTACGAGTACGTCGGGCGCTCGCCGCGCTTCTTGAAGACGCGCTGGGTCGCGAGCGCCTCGGCGCCGGCAACCATCGCGAGGTCGCTCTCGCCGCGCAGGATGCGCGCCGCGGCGTCCTGCACGAGAACCTGGGGCGTCGTGCCGCCGATCCCCGAGTAGTACCGGCGCGCGGGTGACGCCCCGAGTCGCGCGGCAAGACGCGCGGGCGGGTCGTCGTACTGCCACGTCTGGCAATAGACGATGTCGAGGGCGTCCAGCTCCTCGAGCGCTCGCGAGCCGACGCCGCTGTCCTCACCCGCGGTCCGCGCCACCCGTTCCCACATGTCGAGGGGTTCAGGTGCACCCTGCTCCCCGATCTCGTCGGGGTGCCACGTGTGCTTCCCGACGCCGATGAGACACGGCGTCCGGGGGTCGATCGGCACTACTTCGCCTGCCAGACCGGGGGTCGCTTCTCGGCGAATGCCTTCGGGCCCTCCTTGGCGTCTTCCGTCTGGAAGATCCAGCTCGAGATCTTGCTCTCCTTCTCGAACGCCGTGCGCAGCTCCTTGCCGAGCTCGTCGAGCACCTCGGCCGCGGCCGCGATCGCGGTCTTCGAGCTGGCGGGATCGTCGGCGTCGATCGAGGTGAGGACCCCGCGCAGGGCACGCACCCCGGCGCGGACGCGCTTCACCTCGTCCTCGTCGTGGTACAGCCCCTGGAGCGCGCTCTGCTTCGTGGCCTGCACGGCGAGTGGCGCGTTCGCGATCATGCGGCGTGCGAACTCACGCGCGGTGTCGAGCAGCTGCTCCCGTGGCACGACCGCGTTGAGCAAGCCCATCTCGAAGGCACGCTGAGCGGGGATCAGGTCGGCACAGAGGAGGAACTCCATGGCGTACGGCCACGGGATCTGCCGCGGGAGGCGCACGGTGGTGCCACCACCCGCGAAGAGCCCACGCTTGGGCTCCATCACCGCGAATCTCGCCTCGGGGCACGCGATCCGCAGGTCGGTGCCGCCGAGCATCTCCATGCCGCCCGCGGTGCACGAGCCATTCACTGCGGCGATGATCGGCTTGTACAGCGGGACGTTCCGCAGCACGGCCTTGGTGCCGTCGTCGAGCCGGTAGCCGTTGATCTCGGTGAGACCTTCGGCGGCGATCTGCTTCTGGAGCTTCGTGATCTCCGGGACGTACTTCTTCAAGTCGGCACCGGCGAAGAACGACGTCTCGACCCCGGTGATGATGGCCACCCAGGCGTCGTCGTCGGCGGCGAACCGGTCCCACGCCTCCCGGAGGAGCTTGAAGTGCTCCATGTCGGCCGAGTTGCGAGCCTCGGGCCGATCGATGGTGATGAGGACGATGTGCTCGTCATCCTGCTCGTAGTGGATGGGCATCCGGTGGCATCCCCCTGCTCGGGCCCGACAAACCTGACACCATAGTCAGCAAACGCGGCAGGCCTCCGAGGGCCTCCCAGGGAGGGGATCGTGCGCGAGCACCGCTACGACTTCGAGATGCCGCACGCGGCCGACCGCATCTGGGCCCTGTTCCAGGACTACGACCGGTGGACCGACTACGCGCCCATGGTGAAGCGGGTCGACGTGCTCTGGCCCGGCGACGAGCGCCACAACGGGCGACTCCGTCGCGTCATCTACAAGATGCCGATGGGGCGCGAGGGCTCGGCCCTCGAGCTCGTGCACGACGTCGAGGACCACCCGGGCGGCGAGCACGGCTACACGTTCACGATGATCTCGAGCGACCCCGGCAACGACCAGACGGGCAAGGTCCGCCTCGTCCCCATCGGGACGAACCGAACGCGCTTCGCGTTCGAGGAGCGGTATCACCTCACGAAGGCGCCCTACAAGTGGTTCGAGGGACGCATCTACTCCTTCATCAACAGGCAGAACGAGAAGAGCATGCGCGCCGCGTCTCAGTGGCTGACGGACCATCCTGAGTACCGCTCCGATCTCGTCGAGGCCCCAACCTGACGCAGGTGTCAGGCGCGTGCGATGATCGCCGGCGTGACCACACACAAGATCCTCGTGACCGCGCCCTTCCGTGGCGAAGGGCTCGACACGCTGCGCGGGCTCGGCGACGTCGTCCTCGACCCCTGGATCGACCATGTGCCGCTCCGACTGCTCGACGGCGAGAAGCTCGCGAAGCTCACGGCCGACGCGGGCGCCGACATCCTCATCGTCGAGTCCGACTTCGTGAACGGTCCGGTGTTCGATCTCCCCCTCCTCGCGATCGGCTCCTGCCGCGGCGACCCGAACAACGTCGACGTCGCTGCGGCCACCGAGAAGGGGATCCCCGTGCTGCGCGCCCCAGGCCGCAACGCCGACGCGGTCGCCGAGATGACCCTCGCACTGCTCTTCGCCGTCAACCGGGGTCTGGTGCGCGCCGACCTCGACGTGCGCGAGGGGAAGTCGTACCGCGACGGCACGATCCCCTACCAGCGGTTCCGAGCGTGGCAGCTCGCAGGCCGCACCGCTGGCATCGTTGGCCTCGGCGCCGTCGGTCGGGCGACGAAGTGGCGGCTCGAGGGCATCGGTATGCACGTCATCGCCTATGACCCGTACGCGCCGGACGCGACGCACTCGCTCGACGACCTGCTCGCCGAGTCCGACGTCGTGTCCCTGCACGCCGCGGTGACGCCCGAGACCACCAACCTCATCGGGGCCGATCAGTTTGCCCGGATGAAGGGCGGCGCGATCTTCGTGAACTCGGCCCGCGCGCAGCTGCACGACGTCGATGCGCTCGTCGGCGCGCTGCAGTCCGGGCATCTCGCCGGCGCGGGACTCGACCACTTCGTGGGGGAGAACCTCCCTGTGGACCATCCGCTCTGTTCGATGGGCAACGTCGTACTCACGCCGCACATCGGCGGCGCGACCTACGACACCGAGGCGAACCACTCGAAGCTCATCGCCGACGGCCTCGCGACGTTGCTCGCCGGTGGCCGCCCCGACAACCTCGTCAACCCGGAGGCACTCGATCGTGGCTAGCAAAGACAAGCTCAACGCCCAGGAGACCAAGGACCAGGTCCTCTGGGCCGCGCAGGAGATGTTGCGCTCGGGACTCGTCGAGGGCACCGCTGGGAACCTCGCAGCGCGACTCCCCGACGGCAACGTGGTGCTCACCCCGTCGTCGCTCGACTACCTCGAGATGACCCTCGAAGACCTCGTCGTCTGCGACCTCGACGGCAACGTGCTCGAAGGCGAGCGCAGCCCGACGACCGAGAAGGCACTCCACCTCTCGGCACTCCGGCTCCACGACAACATCGACGCCACGATGCACTGCCACGCAAAGCACGCGACCATGTTCGCCCTCGTGCGCGAGCCGATCCCCGCGGTCATCGAAGAGTTCGACGTGTTCGTCGGCGGCGACGTCGAGGTCGCCGAGTACCGCACCACCGGCACCGACGAGCTCGCGGAGGAGATCGCGGGGCGGGTCGAGAAGAAAGCCTGCGTGCTCATGGCGAACCATGGCCTGTTCGCGGTCGGCAAGACCCCGAAGGACGTCCTGCACATCGCGTCACTCGTCGAGCGCACCGCCGAGATCGTGTGGGGAGCCCGCGCGCTCGGCACCGTCGTGCCGCTCCCCGACGAGGTCAACCAGCAGTTCTCCGGCTACTACCGCTACGGGCGCACCGGCAGCTTCTGAACCCCGACCCCGAGCAGGGGTTTCGTGCAGACGATCAGGTGTGCTTGACCAGCTCGGCGAAGAGGGGGTCGTT
>JBBQFJ010000198.1:0-4377 GCA_038321755.1 Acidimicrobiia bacterium
CGGGACGAGCAGTACCTGATCCTCACCGACCCGGATGAGATCGCGCCGCTCATCGCGCGCCGCGCGCAGGACATGGGCGCGTTCGTCGACGAGCAGATCGCGTCGCTCCCGACACCACCCAACCTCTACCGCTGATCACTCCCGATTCCCGGGCTTCGCCGGATCGATCCGGTGCGGCCTCACGCCGCGGCGGTTCGGGTCCGTCCGGGTGTTCGGGTTCGTCCGGTGTCGAGCATCGAAGGGCGCGAGGCAGGCCTCGATCTCGGCGCCAAGGGCCAGTGGGCCTGCGAGCTGGAGGTTCCAGACGCCCGTCCGCGCCGCACGGCCGGGTTCAGTCCCGGAAGCCCCAGATGTTGAGCTGCTGGTCCATCTCGTAGTGCTCGCCCCGCTCGACGAACGGGCGCGGTGAAGAGGCCGGGACGCTCTCCACGTACGTGCGGAAGCCGGCGTCATCGAGCACGGCCAGCAGCGTCGCCAGCTTCTGTGGTCCACGGGCGAACCCGTGGTACTCGACGAACAGGCGATCGACGTTGCCGAGCACCTCGGCGCAGTCGAGCAGCACGTCGACCTCGGCGCCCTCGACGTCGAGCTTCAGGAGATCCGTCGGGGTCGAGAGGAGGTCCGCGAGCCGCCGGGTCGGCACCTCGACCGCCACCGCCGTTCGACCCTGCGCCTCGTGGCCCGCTTGGTGCTCGATGCGACCACCGTCTGCACCGTCGGCGGCGAACTCCACGGTGCCGTTGCTCGTCCACACCGCGGCCTCGATCACCTCGACCGATGCCGACTCCCCGGATCCCGATCCCATGGCGGCGACGTTCCTTCGGAGCGCGGCCGCGACATCGGGGTCGGGTTCGAACGCGAGGATCTCGGCGCCGGGGTAGCGCAATGCCCAGAAGATCGTGCTGAGGCCGATGTTCGCTCCGCAGTCGAGGATGCGTGGCGTCTCGGTCGTGGTCGCGAAGTCGTACGCGCCGCGCGTGAAGATCTCCTCGTACTGCACCACGAGTGACGCGGCGTCGAGGTAGGAGATCTCGGCGCCGAAGAGCTGCACGGTCCCGGGCTGGAAGCGCGGCAGCACGCGGAGTCGCGCGATCGCGAGCTCGTCAAGGTCGGCCGGCGCGGCCGGGTCGGTGTCGGGCTCGGACGCCGCCCGACGCAGGCGGCGCGCGGTGCCGGTGAGCTTCTCGATCAGCCCGGACGTCACCGGCCTTCGTCCCGCGGCTACTTGGTGGTGAACGTCAGCGGGATGTGCTTGAGGCCGTTGATGAAGTTCGAGCGCAGTCGCGACGGCGGGGCCGACATCTCGATGTCGTCCCAGCGGTTCAGGATCTCGTCGAACATCGTGTTGATCTCCATGCGGGCCAGGTTCGCACCCAGACAGAAGTGCGGGCCGCCACCACCGAACGCGACGTGCTCGTTCGGGGTGCGCGTGACGTCGAACGTGAACGGGTCCGGGAACATCTGCTCATCACGGTTCGCGGCGATGTACCAGATCACGACCTTGTCGCCCGCCTTGATCTGCTTGCCGCCGAGCTCGACGTCCTGCATCGCGGTGCGCCGGAAGTTCATGACCGGGCTCGCCCAGCGGAGCATCTCCTCGACGGCACCGGGGAGCAGCGACCGATCCGCGCGCACCTTCGCGAGCTGGTCCGGGTGCTCGAGCAGCGCGACCATGCCGTGCGAGATGAGGTTCCGGGTCGTCTCGTTGCCCGCGACCGTGAGGATCAGGAAGAAGAGGTCGATCTCGAGGCCGCTGAGCTGCTCGCCGTCGACCGACGAGTGCGTGAGCACCGAGATCAGGTCGTCCTTCGGGTTCGCACGCTTCTGCTCGGCCAGCTGCGCGGCGTACGCGTAGAGCTCCATCGACGCATGCGCCGTGATCTCCTCGGTGATGCCGTACTCGGGGTCATCGGACCCGATCATCTGGTTGCTCCAGTCGAAGAGCTTGTGCCGGTCGTCCTGGGGGACACCCATGAGGTCAGCGATCACCTGCAGCGGGAGCTCCGACGCAACGTCGACGACGAAGTCGCACTCGCCGCGGTCGATCACGTTGTCGATGATGTCCTTGGCGCGCTTCTGCATCGTGGAGTGGAGCTCGGAAACCATGCGCGGCGTGAAGCCCTTGTTGATGAGCCGGCGGTAGCGCGTGTGCATCGGCGGATCCATGTTGAGCATGAGGAGGCGCTGCTGCTCGAGGTTCGCGTCGTCGGGGTCCCACATGAACACGAGCTTCTCGGCCGATGAGAACATCGCGTTGTCACGATTGACGGCGACGACCTCGTCGTAGCCGGTCACGCACCAGAACGCGCCGGCAGAGCCCTGCGCACCGTCGAAGGTGGGATCACCCTCGTGCCAGTACACGGGCGCCTCGCGGCGCAGCTCGGTGAACCAGTCGTGGGGCACGCCCTCGACGAACCGGTCCTTGTCCCAGAGGTTGATGTCAGACAGCGCCATCCGGGCAATGTACCTGACGGTGTGTCAGATGGGGAGAGAGGAGCAGATCCCCTACCGGAATGCCGGGATGACTTCCTTGCCCATGAGCTCGATCGAGGTCATCACCTTGTCGTGCGGGATGTTGTACGGGTTCACCAGACACAGCATGAGGTCGCAGCCAGCGGCTTCGTAGCGCTTGAGCGTGGCGATGCACTCCTCGGGATCGCCGACGACGCCGGACCCGCTCTCGTGGATGTAGTCGAAGGTGAGGTGCTCGAAGTCACCGGCGCGCTTGTGCTCGAGCGACGACCCGGCGTAGTCGTAGGTGCCGAGCGCCATCTTCTTCTCTTCCATCCACTCCGCGACCGACGCGATGATCGCCCCGCCGGCCTTCGGGTACCACTCGAAGGATTCCTTCGCCACCGCGTAGGCCTCCTCCTTCGTCGGCGCGCAGTGCACCATCGTGAAGGTCGCCGCAGTCTCGTTCTTGAACGCCCCGACCGGCTCCACGCACTCCGAGAGGCCCTTGCGGTACAGGTCGAGGCTCTTGGTCAGCTCCTCGGGCGGGAGCCCGACCGTGAACGAGCAGAGCCCGATCCCCTGACGGCCCACCTCTTCGTGGCCGGCGGGTGAGCTCGTCGCCCCGAAGATCGGTGGGTGCGGCTGCTGCAGCGGCTTGGGCTGCACGCGTCGGGGGCCGCCCATCTTCCAGAACTCACCGTCGGCTTGGTAGTACTCGTTCGTCCATGCGCCGACGATGTGTCGCAACGCTTCGCGCCACTGCTCACGCGCGGTGTCGGGGTCGACGTTGAAGCCCTCGAGCTCCATTCGACTCGACGAGCGACCGGTCCCGAAGTCGACGCGCCCGTTGGAGATGAGGTCGAGCACCGCGACCGACTCCGCCGTGCGGATCGGGTGGTTGTACGGCTGGGGGAGGAGGCGCACGCCGTACCCGATGCGGATGTTCTTGGTGAGCGCGGCGACCGCTCCGTAGAGCACCTCGGGATTCGAGCAGTGCGAGTACTCCTCGAGGAAGTGGTGCTCGACCGTCCAGAACGCGTCGAAGCCGACCTGATCACCGAGCACGGCCTGGGCGATGGTGTTCTGGTACGCCTCGTGCTCCTTGCCCGGGGTCCAGGGCTTCGGCACCGGGATCTCGTAGAACAGCGCGAACTTCATGGTCAGGTCCCCCCGGCGCAGTGGTGGAGCAGGCGCGTTTCGGGGGAGCATACGAGCATGAGAGGTCTGGACGGCAAGGTCGCGGTGGTCACCGGAGCGGCGTCCGGGCTCGGCGAAGCGACCGCCGCTCGGCTCGCCGAAGAGGGCGCGGTGGTCGTCGGCTTCGATCTCACCGAGCCGAGCGCCGCGCTCGCCGGCTTCCATCGGGTCGACGTGTCGGACGAGGGCTCGGTCGCAGGCGCGATCGACGCCGTCGCCGCGGAGCACGGGCGGATCGACGTCCTCGCGACGTTCGCCGGAGTGGCGGGAGGTGGCCCGGTGCACACCGTCGACGCAGCCGACTGGGCGCGCGTCATCGGGGTGAACCTCACCGGCACCTTCCTGAGTGCCAAGCACGCGCTCCGCCACATGATGGCGCAGCGCGCCGGGAGCATCGTCACGGTCGCGAGCGTCGAGGGGATCGAGGGCACCGAGGGCGGCAGCTCGTACAACGCGTCGAAGGGTGGTGTTGTGCTGCTCACGAAGAACATGGCGATCGACTACGGACGGCTCGGCATTCGCGTGAACGCGGTCTGTCCAGGCTTCATCGACACGCCGATGTTCCGCTCGGTCATGGGCAGCGAGACGATGACGCAGTACCGCGACGAGTATCGCGAGCACCACAAGCTCGGTCGCTTCCGGCAGCCGACGGAGATCGCGTCGGCCGTAGCGTTCCTCGCGTCCGACGACGCCTCGTTCATCACCGGGCACGCACTGCTCGTCGAC
>JBBQFJ010000199.1:0-4346 GCA_038321755.1 Acidimicrobiia bacterium
CACCGACAATCTGGTCGAGAACTACAACGTGACGTTGCAGACCACCACGGTGGCTTTCTCGATCGCACTCGCAGCGACGTTCACGGTGTGGTACCTGAGCGAGCGGACGTTGTCGATCCACAGCATCTACACCCCGAAGCGCGAAGCCTTCTACTGGCTCGCGATCCTGTTTACGTTCGCGCTCGGGACGGCTGCGGGCGATCTGATCGCCGAGCAGCTCGACGTGGGCTATTGGAAGTCGGCGCTGCTCTTCGGTGGGTGCATCGGGCTCATCACGATCGCTTGGCGGTACTTCCGCCTCAACCCGATCTTGGCGTTCTGGATGGCGTACATCCTCACGCGGCCGCTGGGCGCGTCGATCGGTGACTACCTGTCGCAGAAGAAGGTCGACGGCGGACTCGGACTCGGGACCACCGTCACCAGCCTGATCTTCCTCGTCGCGATCGCCGTCGTGGTCGCATACCTCACGAAGACGAAGAAGGACCAGATCGCGATTCCTGTTGCCGCTGCGGAACCGGCCACGGGACTGGGAGGAGCAGCAACATGAGTCCCGTCCCCGATGCCAAGTCCGACGCCCGCGTGCTCGAGACGCTCCGAGCCCACGGTGAGCGGGAGCGTGCCGTGGTCGCTGGCTATCAGCGCCTCGAGGAGAGTTCGAACGACGAGGCCATCAAGTACCTCGCCCGGCTCATCATCGATGACGAGGAACGCCACCGCCAGGTGCTCGAGGAGATGGCGAACCGGCTCGAGTCGTGGATCGCGGGCAGGACGGTCGGCCCCAGCACGCCGGCCCTGGTGCCACAGGTGGATCGCGGGCTCCTCGACGCCACCCACGAGCTCATCCACTTGGAACACGAGGACGCCAAGGAGCTGCGGTTGCTGCAACGCGAGTTGCGCTACGCACCGGCGACCTCGTTGCTACCGCTTCTCGTCGAGCTCATGCTCCACGACACCGAGAAGCACATCGAGATCCTGCACTTCATCCGTGCCTACTCCGGCTAGCGGTCAGGGCGCCGGGAAGGCCGAGCCCGCGTCGATCGTCGACTCGGTCTCCCGCGGGTGAGCTATCTCCAAGCGATCGTGATCGGGTTGCTCCAGGGGGTGACCGAGCTGTTCCCGGTCTCGAGCCTGGGACACTCGATCATCGTGCCTGAGATCCTCGGCTGGGACAGCTTGGTGCGCGGTCAGTCCGCCGACGAGTCGTTCTATCTCGCGTTCCTTGTCGGTCTCCACGTTGCGACCGCAATCGCGCTGCTGGTGTTCTACCGGGACGACTGGCGCCGGATCATCGTGGGATTCTTCACCTCGATCAGGAAGCGCAGGATCGAGACGTCGGCCGAGCGCATGGCGTGGCTTCTCGTCGTCGGAACGATCCCGGTTGGGATCGTCGGCCTCGCGTTCGAGCACAGCCTGCGCACGATCTTCGCGACGCCGATCGCGGCGTCGATCTTCCTGATCATCAACGGATTGATCTTGTTGCTCGGGGAGCGACTGCGCCGACGTGCGGAAGTCCGTGCCCTCGTCATGGGGCACGAGCACCACGTCGACGAAGCACACGAGGAAGCACGCGACCTCGATTCGCTGCGCTTCAGGGAAGGAATGTTCGTCGGGTCCGCCCAGATCCTCGCCCTGTTCGCCGGGATCAGCCGGTCCGGGGTCACGATGGTCGCCGGCCTGCTCCGCGGGCTGGACCACGAGGACGCGATGCGCTTCTCGTTCATGCTCGCGACGCCGATCATCTTCGCGGCCGGCATATACAAGATCCCCGACCTCCTCGGTCACAACGGTGACCACGTTCGGGGCCAGGTGCTGGTCGGCAGTGTCGTGGCGGGTATCGCGGCGTACGCGTCGGTGCGCTTTCTGACGCGATTCTTCAAGACCCAGACGCTGATGCCCTTCGCGATCTATTGCCTCGTCGTCGGGATCGCGATGACGATCGTGTTGGTCTGAGCTGCGCATCTCTTGCGGAGCAGCTCGTGAGCACGATGTTGGCGTCAGGGTTCACGCGATGGTGGTCGCGTCCGGGCCCTGGGCTGAGGACGGGAGGAACACCGCGAACACCGGGTGTGACCCGGGCGCGACGAGGGTGAGTCGGAGGCCATCGGCTTCGGCGAGGGAACGGGCGAGCGCCAACCCGATGCCGTGGTTCGTCGCACCCGGCTCGCGACGGCGGAAGATCGCGTCGGCATCGCCGTGAACGCCGGCACCCTCATCGCTCACGGCGATCACCGCGCCGCCGGGCGCGCGTCGAGCGTGGACCGTGATGACGCCCGCGCCGTGCCGTGCGGCGTTGTCGACGAGCACGTCGAGCACCTGGCGGAGCGCTCGATCCGAAGTCCGCGGCCGGGGGACGTCCGGGTCGACGATGACGTGGAGTGGCCGACTCTCGACGGCGAGCCGACCGTGCCAATCGTCGTCGAGGGCAGCGAGGACGGGACCAAGATCGAGTGGAGATCGTGGTGCGGGGTGCTCCCGCGCGAGCGCGAGGAGGTCATCGATGGTCTGCTCGAGTCGATCGGTCTCGACGATCGCGGCGTCGAGTGCAGTGACCCGGTCGATGTTCGGGTCGAGCCGTGCGGCCTCGAGGGTGACCCGCAAGCTGGTGAGGGGAGTTCGGAGCTGATGCGATGCGTCTTCGCTGAACGTCCGTTCCCGGGTCAGCATCTGTTCGAGACGGGTTGCCGTGGCTCCGAGCGCTTCCGACACGGCGTCGAGGTCGGGGATGCCGCTCGTCTCGGCGTGCACCGTGAAGTCTCCGCCGCCCAGCCGGAGAGCATCGGCGGCCAGGCGGTCGACGGGTCGGGTGAGTCGTCGTGCTTGCCAGGTCGCGATCGCGGCGCTCAGACCGATCACGATCGCTCCGATACCGGCCATCACGAGCGCCGCGTTCCACGTTCGAGTGTTCACCGTGCTGATGGGTGCTTCGATGCGCAGTGCACCCACGACACCCTCGCTGCGGATCACGGGTGTGGTGACGATCAGTGAGTCGCCGATCGTCGCGTCGCTCATGTCGCCGCCCAACGCGGAACGGACGACCGCCGCGCCGACGTCGGGGCCTGCACCGCTGACCTTCGTCGCCGAACGGTCGTAGAGACCGATCAACCGTTCGTTGCCTTGCGGGAGCTCGATCGCGTCGGAGCTCGAGGGGAAGGAATCAGGGACGTGCTCGGCCGCCTCTGCAGCCGCGCGCCCGAGGCGGTTGACCTCCTCCTCGTGGTAGAGGCCAGAGAGCGCGAAGGCCAGCGGCACCGCGAACAGCACCACGGCGACCGTCGTCACGGACACGATTGCCAGGAGGATGCGTCGTCTCACGGGACCTCGTAGCGGTATCCGACCCCGCGCAGTGTCGTGATCCGACCGGGTCCCGAGTCTTCGAGTGTCTCCCCGAGCTTTCGGCGGAGCGCCGACACATGCATGTCCAGTGTCTTCGTTGGTCCGAACCAGTGCTCGTCCCACACCGCGCTCATGATCTGCTCGCGTGTCAACGCGTTTCCGGCCTCGGCGGCGAAGAACGCGAGAAGGTCGAACTCCTTGGCTCGTAGCTCGAGTTCCTCGGTCCCGATCCAGGCTCGCCGAGCATCGCAATCGACGGTCAGATCCCCAACCTCGACGCGCGAGGCCTGCACGCCTCCCCGTGGTCGACGGAGATGTGCACGAACTCGAGCAAGCACCTCGGACAATCGAAACGGTTTCGTGACGTAGTCGTCGGCGCCCGCATCCAGCCCGATCACAACGTCGACCTCGCTCTGACGGGCAGTGAGGATGATGATCGGGAGCGTTGGTTCCTGGGCTCGCACCTGGCGGCACACCTCGGTGCCATCGAGGTCGGGCAACCCGAGGTCGAGGATCAGCAGGTCGGGAATCCGGGCTGCGATCGCGGACAGCGCGCCACTCCCCGTTTGCGTCCAGTCCACGCGATGACCCTGTGAACGCAGCACGTCGGCAAGCGCGCGACCGATCGCTTCGTCGTCCTCGACCAGGAGGATCGTCGCCGGGTCCATGCCTGCAGGGTAGGAGCATCAGCGTCGACTCCCCGTCCCACGAGCGCAGATATTGCCGTCGGTTGACCGACGAGCGGGCCGCGACTGACTGGCAGCCTCGTACCGTGCGCGACATGGAAACCCAAGGAACTGCAGCAGCGATGCGTGCTCTTCGTACCGCTCTGGGCGCACTGGCGCTCGTCGCAGCCTTGGGTGTGGGAGCCGCCGCGTGCGGTGGTTCGTCAGGCTCGTCGAGCCAGTCCTCGGCGCCGACTGGGGCCGAAGTGAGCCCGCAGGGCGACATCCCGGACACGCAGGCCTTCGTACCGTTCGTGCCGACGAGTGGTGGGTACATGATCTCGGTGC
>JBBQFJ010000200.1:0-4342 GCA_038321755.1 Acidimicrobiia bacterium
GGTCGCGAACGTCTCGCGGGCGGTGCTTTCGGATGTGCCGGTGGTCTCGGCGAACCACTGCTCCGACGTCGCCGCATGGGATCGACTGCGCCAGGCGTTCGTGTCCGCCGCGCGCTTGGCGAGCAGCGCGGTCGCGGTTGCGAGGAGCTTGGCGCCCTCGGCTGCGACCTCGGCGAGCCGCACGGCGTCGCGGCCCTCCAGGCGCGCAGGATCGAGCTCGGCCACGGCCTCGCGTGCCAGATCTCTCACCCGCTCTATCTTGAACATGCCTCCACCATCACATGCGGGTGTGACAGCTACGTCCCGGAGCGACGGTGCTCGGACAGATCTCTCGAGTTCCCTTCGAGCCACGCCAACCCCACGGTCCACATGGGCCCCACGCCGGACCGACCAAGAGAAGAAGGGTGCGGATCTGGTACCATGAAAGCCGTTCGTTCGTTGGCGAGCGGCCCTGTTTCCACCGTTTTGGGGGATTCGGGTGACCGCCCTCGACGTGGGCCCAGTGCCCACGTCTTTTTCTTGACAGGCGAGGCTCGGCGTGAGGAAGGGAGGTGAGCGGTCGTGAGTGAAGCACCTGAGGCACTGGTGACCGCCATCGAACCGATCCTCGGATCGCTCGGCCTCGACCTCTACGACATCGAGCTCGTCGGTACCGCGGGCAAGTCGCGTGCACTGCGCGTGCTGGTCGACCGCGCCGACGCCGACCCTGAGACCCGGGTCGATCTCGACGCGGTCACCCAGGCCACCCGGGCCGTCTCGACCGAGCTCGACCGCCTCGCCGACAGCAAGGGTCCGGTGCCGGGCGTGTTGCGGGGCCAGTACACCCTCGAGGTCAGCAGCCCCGGGCTGGAGCGTCCGCTCCGGAGCGCCGCGCACTGGCGTGGTGCGATCGGCTCGGAGGCATCCGTCAAGACCAGCGTCCGCGAGAGCGGGACGGCAGGCGACACCCTGCGTCGTCACGGCGTCGTGCTCGCCGCCGACGACGAAGGTGTCGACCTCGAGATCGACGGCAACCGCGAGCACGTCGCGTACGCCGACATCGTCCAGGCCCGCACCGTGTTCGAGTGGGGCGCGCAGGCCAAGCCGAGTGCCGGCACGGGGAAGCGCAGCCGGAGCAAGCGCGAGAAGGTGACCGAATGAATTCCGAGATGATGGAAGCGCTCGAGAACATCGAGCGCGAGAAGGGCATCTCCGTCGAGATCATGCTGGAGGCGCTCGCGAACGCGCTCGTCACCGCGTACAAGCGCATGCCGAACTCGGCAGAAGAGGCGCTCGTCGAGATCGACGTGGAGACCGGCGACATCAAGGTGATCGCCCAGGAGCTCGACGAAGAGGGCAACGTCGTCCGCGAGTGGGACGACACGCCGAGCGACTTCGGTCGCATCGCCGCGCAGACGGCCAAGCAGGTCATCCTCCAGCGGATCCGCGACGCAGAGCGCGAGATGAAGTACGAGGAGTACGCCGGGCGCGAGGGCGACATCGTCACCGGCATCATCCAGCAGACCGACCAGCGGTACACGCTGCTCGACCTCGGTCGGGTGGAGGCGCTCCTGCCCCAGGCGGAGCAGGTGCAGAACGAGCGGTACGAGCACGGGAGCCGGCTCAAGGCGTACATCGTCGAGGTCCGCAAGACGGCCAAGGGCCCGCAGATCGTCGTGTCGCGCACGCACCCGGGTCTGGTGAAGCGGCTGTTCGAGCTCGAGGTCCCGGAGATCGTCGACGGGGTCGTCGAACTCAAGGCGATCGCCCGTGAGCCCGGCCACCGCACGAAGATCGCCGTGGCATCGAACGACGGACACGTCGACCCCGTCGGTGCGTGCGTCGGCGCGCGCGGTTCGCGAGTCCGCATGGTCGTGAACGAGCTGCGGGGCGAGAAGGTCGACATCGTCCCCTACAGCGACAACCCGTCGGAGTTCGTACAGAAGGCGCTCGCGCCGGCACGTGTTCGCGAGGTGCGGATCCACGAGGACACGGGCACGGCCGAGGTCATCGTCCCCGACTTCCAGCTCTCGCTCGCGATCGGCAAGGAGGGCCAGAACGCCCGACTCGCCGCGCGTCTGAGTGGTTGGCGCGTCGACATCAAGAGCGAGACCCAGCTCGCCGAGGAAGAGGCCGGCGACGTCGACTACGCCGAGGGCGAGTGGGTCAAGAGTGACGACGGCGAGCTGGTCTTCCAGCCCGCCGGCGGTGGGGACGCGATCTCGGCGGCCGAGGCCGGCTACGCGTCGCCTGCCGGGGTTGGCGAAGGCGGCGAAGGTGCGGCCGAGGTCGCCGCCGAGGCGGACGCGGTAGCCGTCGTCGCCGAAGTCGTGGCTGAAGAAGCCGTCGCCGAGGCGATCATCGCCGAGGTCGTTGCCGAAGAGGCGGTCACCGAGGCTATTGAAGCGGAGGCCGCGGGCGACGAAGCCGCGGCAGAGGTCGCAGAGGCGATCGCCGAGCAGGCGATCGTCGAGGCCGCGGTCGCCGAGGTCGTCGCAGAAGAGGCGATCGAGGTGGCACTCGCCGCGGAGATCGTTGCCGAGGTCGCCGACGAGGTTGCGGCCAAGAGCGTGCAGGAGGGGACCGACGCGTGATTCCGGTCAGCTCCCGGCGCGCATGTGCATCGGCTGTCGGCGCAACGCGCCGGTCGACGAGCTCGTGCGGCTGTCGTGTGCCCCGGACGGCTCGCTCGACCTCGGTCCCGGCACCGGCCGGGGTGCCTGGCTCTGCGCTCCTCCCGACGGGCTCGGCTGCTTCGACCAGGCGGTCAAGCGACGGGTCCTCGACAAGGCGCTGCACACGACGGTTTCCGACACAGAGCTCGAGGCCGTGCGCGCGAAACTGGAACACCCCTGAGACCGCATCACCCCTGACGAACCGTCAGGGTCACGAGCACATCATCTAGGCGGAACGGTAGAACTTGGCAGTCAAGAAGATTCGGATCTACGAGTTGGCGCGTGAGCTGGGCATCTCCAACGAGGATGTGCTCGAGCTGACGACGGAGCTCAAGATCGGCGTCAAGAGCCACTCCTCGAGCATCGAGGACCCGATGGCGGACCGCGTCCGGCGTCTGGCCGACTCGAAGGGGATTCGACGCGACCCGATCGTCGAGGAGCCCGAGCCGCCGAAGCCCGTCCGGGAGACGTCCGCCAAGAAGACGACGGCCAAGAAGACGACAGCACCCAAGGCCGTCCCGACGAAGGAGTCCGGCGACGACGCCGGGAGCCCCGCCGGCGCGGACGCGACGGACGCTCCCGCACCGGCCGAGGAGCCCGCGCATCGCGTGGTGCGCTCGACCGGGGGCATCCCCGAGCCCGAGCCGTTCGTGGAGGGTGACGCGGCGCCGCACCGCGTGGTGCGCTCCACCGGGGGCATCCCCGAGGCGCCCGCTGCGGAGCCCGCGCGGCCGCCGATGCCGCCCCGCCAGCCTGCACGCCCAGCTGCCGCCGCGCCGGCAGCCCCCGCTCCCGCCGCGGCACCCGTGGCCGCGTCCGCGGCACCGGCCGCGGCACCCGAGGCTCCGGCGGCAGCGCCCGCCGAGCCTCCCGCACCCGAGCCCGACTCGGCCGACCCGTTGCGCTCAGCGACGGGCAAGCCCATCCCGCCCCCGCCCGGTCAGCGGCGGCTTCCGCCGCCCCCGGGCGGCGGTCGTTCCTTCACGCCGGGCACTGGTGGCGGGGCCGGTCCGCGCCCCGGTGGTGGCCCGAGCGGTCCCGGTGCCGGTGGCGGCTTCCAGCGACGCCCGGGCAGCAGCCCTGGTGGCGGCGGTCCCGGTGGTGGTGGCGGTGGGTACGCCGGCCGTCCCGGCGGTGGCGGTGGCCCGGGTGGTCCGGGTGGCGGTCCCGGCGGTCGCCCCGGTGGCGGTGGCGGTCCCGGTGGACGGGGTCGTCCCGGACCACAGGGGCAGCGGCCGCGGCGCAAGAAGCGTCGTCGTCGCAACCTCGAAGAGCTCGGGCCGGCCTCCGCGCCGATCCTGACGCCGCTCGACGCGCCAGTTCCCGAAGGCGAGATCGTGGTGCCGCGCGGGATCACGATCCAGGAGCTCGCACCCAAGTTCAACCGGAACAGCGCGGACCTCGTCCGCCTGCTGTTCGACGCGGGCGAGATGGTCACCGGCACGCAGTCGCTCGCCGACGAGATGATCGAGCTGATCGCGGACACCCTCGGCGCCGAAGTGATGTTGGTCGAGCCGGGACAGGAGCAGGAGCTCGAGCTCCAGGCGATGCTCGGCGACGAAGAAGAAGACGAGGACGAGAGCCTGCTCGTCCCGCGCGCTCCGATCGTCACCGTCATGGGGCACGTCGACCACGGGAAGACGACTCTCCTGGACCGCATCCGCGAGGCGAACGTCGTCGCGGGCGAG
>JBBQFJ010000201.1:0-4324 GCA_038321755.1 Acidimicrobiia bacterium
CGCCGAGCCCCGCCGACGCCGTGGTCGAGGAGATCCGCGATGCCGGCGGCGATGCGGCCGCCCACACCGGCGACGTCGCCGACTGGGACACCGCCAAGGGCCTCGTGCAGCTGGCGGTCGACACGTACGGGAGCCTCGACATCCTCGTGAACAACGCAGGCATCCTGCGAGACCGGATGCTCTTCAACATGAGCGAGGAGGAGTGGGACGCGGTGATCCGGGTCCACCTCAAGGGGCACTTCTGCACGATGCGCCACGCGGGGGAGTACTGGCGTGACAAGTCGAAGGCGGCTGACGGACCGGTCTACGGCCGGATCATCAACACGTCGTCCGAGGCCGGCCTGCTCGGCAGCGCGGGCCAGGCGAACTACTCCGCGGCCAAGGGCGGCATCATCCAGCTGACGCTCGTGGCCGCGCAGGGCCTCGGCCGCTACGGCGTGAACGCGAACGCCATCGCACCGCGGGCGAACACGCAGATGACCGAGAGCCTCGGTGGGTTCGACGCCAAGGAAGGCGACTTCGAGGTCTTCGCGACCGACAACGTGTCGCCGCTGGTCTGCTTCCTCGGTTCGCCGCAGGCCGCGAAGGTCACCGGACAGGTCTTCATCGTCTACGGCCGCCAGATCACGGTCCTCGCCGGCCCGACCGTTGACAAGCAGTTCGAGGTCACCGACAAGTGGACGCCGGAGAACGTCAGCGAGTCGCTCACCCCGTTCTACGATGCACGGACGCCGCTGCGCGACGGCATGTTGATGAAGTACTGATCGCGTTCGTACCTTCAGTGGGGGGAACAGCGGGATGACGCCCGCCCGAGAACCTTTGGAGATCGACCCGTTCGAGATCAACGTGCCCGACATGGTGCTCATCGACCTGCAGGAGCGTCTCCGCCGGGCGAGGTTCCCTGAGCAGCTGCCCGACGCCGGGTGGGACTACGGCACCGAACGCGAGTACTTGCGATCGCTCACGGCGTTCTGGAGCGAGGCGTACGACTGGCGGGCCCGTGAAGCGCGGATGAACGCGTTTCCACAGTTCACCACCGAGATCGACGGTACGCGCGTGCACTTCCTGCACGTGCGGTCGCCGGAGCCCGATGCGCTGCCCCTCGTGCTCACGCACGGTTGGCCCGGCTCGTTCGTCGAGTTCCTCGACGTCATCGGGCCGCTGACCGACCCGGTCGCACACGGTGGTGAAGCGCTCGACGCGTTCCACGTCGTGGTCCCGTCGCTCCCTGGCTACGCGTTCTCCGGACCGACGACCTCGCGTGGCTGGCACCCCGGGCGTGTCGGGCGCGCCTGGGCCGAGCTCATGGCGCGCTTGGGCTACGAGCGCTACGTCGCGCAGGGTGGCGACTGGGGCTCGTTCGTCACCACGCAGGTGGGACTCGCCGACCCGAAGCACTGCGCCGGGGTCCATGTGAACATGCTGGCGCCGATCCCGATGACCGAAGACCACACCGAGGAAGAGGACGAGTTCGTCGCCGGGATGGCGGCGTACAACGACCGCGACTCCGGGTCCTTCAAGGAGCAGAGCACGAAGCCGCAGACCATCGGCTACGCGCTCGACGACTCCCCGGTCGGGCTGGCTGCGTGGATCGTGGAGAAGTTCCGGACGTGGTCGGATTGCGACGGCGATGTGGAGCGGTCCTTTACCAAGGACCAACTCATCGACAACCTGATGGTGTACTGGGTCACGACGACGGCGCACTCGGCGGGACGGATGTACTACGAGTTCGACCAAGGCCTTCGCAACGGTGAGCTCGACATCTTCTCCCCGCTCACAGTCCCCGTCGGATACGCCCGGTACCCGAAGGAGATCATGCGCACGTCGCGGCGCTGGGCCGAGGCGCAACATCCCATCGCACACTTCGCGGAGATGGATCGCGGTGGTCATTTCGCTGCGTTCGAGGTACCGGACCTGTTCGTCCCCGACGTGCGCGCCTGCTTCCGTTCGCTGCGAAAGGACTGAACGTGCTCGACGACTTCTCTGGCAAGGTCGCGGTCGTCACGGGAGCCGCAAGTGGGATCGGCCGCGGGCTCGCGCGCAAGGCGGCGAGCGAAGGCATGAACGTCGTGCTCGCCGATGTCGAGCCCGCCGCGCTCACCGAAGTGGAGGAGGAGCTCGCGCTGATGGGCGCCGAGACCCTCGCGGTGCCCACCGATGTGAGCGACGCCGACGCGGTCGAGGCGCTCGCTGCTTCGGCGTTCGACCGCTTCGACGCAGTGCACCTTGTTTGCCTGAACGCCGGCGTGTTCCAGGCCGGCATCTCGTGGCAGCGCACCGAGGCCGACTGGGCGTGGGTGCTCGGCGTGAACCTGTGGGGCCCGATCCACGGCGTGCGTTCCTTCGTGCCACGGCTCGTCGAGCAGGGCGGTCCGGCGCACGTGGTGATCACCTCGTCGATGGCGGGGATGATGACGGTCGCGTACTCGGGCCCCTACGTGGTGTCGAAGTTCGGCGCGGCATCCGTCGCAGAGTGTGTGGCGCACGACCTGCGTGCTCAGGGCTCCGAGGTCGGGGTCTCGTGCCTCGTGCCCGGCGCGGTCGACACGAAGATCGGGTGGTCGGAGCGCAACCGGCAGGCGACGACCGGGACCGAGGCGCCGGGGGAGTCGCAGGCCCCCGACCACTACCTCGTGCGGCAGGCCCTGCGGGACATGACCTCCACCGCAGGCCGTCCGCCCGACGACGTCGCGGAGATCGTGTTCGCCGGCGTTCGCTCCGGGCAGTTCTGGATCACCACCATGGACGAGGACGGGTACGAGGCGCTGATCCGCGGTCGCTACGACGCGCTCCTCGACCACGCACTCCCGCCCTCGACCGGGTTCGCCTGATCGCGCCGAACCCGGACCGATGACGCTCGAGCTCGCACCGTTTCGCGTCGAGGTGGACGAGGCGGTGCTCGTCGACCTGCGTGAGCGGCTGGCGCGCTCTCGCCTTCCGAACCAGGTCGCCGACATCGGTTGGGACCAGGGGACCGAGCTCGGCTTCCTCGAGGAGCTCCTCGCCTACTGGCGCGACGAGTACGACTGGCGTGCGTGCGAGGCGCGGCTGAACGCCTCCGAGCAGGTCATCACCGAGGTCGATGGCCAGCGGATCCACGCAGTCGTCGCCCGGTCAGCGGAGCCGGACGCGACGCCGCTGCTGTTGGTGCACGGGTGGCCGGGCTCGGTGATGGAGTTCCTCGATGTGCTCGGGCCGCTCACGGACCCGGTGGCACACGGCGGTGAGGCGCGCGACGCGTTCCACGTCGTCTGTCCGTCGCTCCCCGGCTTCGGGTTCTCGGGGCCGACGTCGCGGCGCGGCTGGCATCCGCGCCGGATCGCCGAGGCGTGCGTGGAGCTCATGGACGCGCTCGGCTTCGAGCGGTACGGCGCGCAGGGTGGCGACTGGGGATCGATCGTCGCGGCGAACGTCGCCGACCTCGTGCCCGACCGGGTGATCGGGCTCCACCTCAACTTCGTCACGGCGTCGCGGCCGAAAGCGGGGCCGCCGCTCACCCCGGAGGAGGAAGCCGGGTTCGTCGACCTCCTCGAGTGGCGTCGGGATGGCGCGGGCTACCAGGAGATCCAGGGCACCCGTCCCCAGTCGCTCGGGTACGGGCTCGACGACTCCCCGGCCGGCCTCGCGGCGTGGATCGTGGAGAAGTTCCGTGCCTGGTCCGACAACGACGGCGACGTGCTGCGCACGTTCACGAAGGACCGTTTGCTCGACAACATCACGCTCTACTGGGCTACTGGCACGGGTGCATCGTCGTGTCGCATCTACTGGGAGATGCGACAAGCCGGGAAGGCTGCGATCCCCCAGGAGTTCGTGCGCGTGCCGACGGGCATCGCGAACTTCCCGGCCGAGATCACCAAGATGCCGCGCGCGTGGGTCGAGAACCGATACGACGTCGTGCACTGGAGCGAACCGCCGCGCGGCGGCCACTTCGCCGCGATGGAGGTGCCTGAGCTGTTCACCGACGACGTGCGGACGTTCTTTCGAGCCGTGACATCGTGATCGTTCAGCGCTCGTAGACGGGGTCGCTCCGGTCACGGGAGCCCTGGAGCACGTCGGGGCCGAGCGCCCACTCGCCGACGATCGGGTCGCGTCGGGTCCAGTCGAACACGCACCTGCGCTCCGCGATGCGCCATTCTCCGTCGCGGCGCTCCATCCGGTCGACGTAGCGCAGCGCGGTGACCAGATCGTGCCCTTCCTCCCCGTCGCGAGCGCGACGGCGGTGGTACGCGACGCAGTACGACTCGGCTTGCGCGACGTCGCCGTGGACCTCGACGAGCTGGTTCCCGATGAAGTGCATCGTCGAGTCGAAGTACGAGAGAGCTTC
>JBBQFJ010000202.1:0-4217 GCA_038321755.1 Acidimicrobiia bacterium
GGCAGGCCTGTTGGCGGTTGGCCGGAGAGATCGTGTGGCTGCGCCTCGGACGCACTGACACGGGTGCCGTCGACGAGGCACTCGACGCGCTCGGCATCTCCGAGCTCGCCGATCGCAGTCCGGACGAGATCTCACAAGGGCAGCGAAAGCTGGTGGGAGTGGCGCGAGCGGTTGCCGCGGGGCCGAAGCTGTTGTTGCTCGACGAGCCGGCATCGGGCCTCGACACCGAGGAGAGCGCCCAGCTCGGGGAGCGGTTGCGCGCGTTGCTCACCCGAGGCATCGCCATCCTGCTCGTCGACCACGACATGGGACTGGTGCTCGAGGTGTGTGACCACCTGTTCGTGCTCGACTTCGGGCGCATCATCGCCGAGGGGCCACCTGACGACATTCGTGCCAACCGATCGGTGATCGAGGCCTATCTCGGTGAGCGTGCGAGCGATACCCAGAAGGGGGCGTCATGAGCGCGCTGCTCCAGGCGGAGGGTCTGTACGCCGGGTACCACGGGGTCCCGGTGGTGCGTGGGCTCGACCTGCACGTCGAGCCCGGCGAGGTCGTCGCCCTGCTCGGGCCCAACGGCGCCGGCAAGACGACGTCGCTCCTGACGTTCTCGGGCCTGCTCTCCGCGATCGACGGCACGCTCCAGGTCCTCGGCAAGCCGGTCAACCCGCGGCAGGCGCATCGCGTGGCACGTCGCGGCCTCGCCCACGTGCTCGAGGGCCGAGGCTTGTTCTACGGGCTCACCGCCCGGGAGAACCTGAAGCTCGGCCAACACGGCAGCGCCTCGGACCTGCGTCGCGCGCTCGACTACTTCCCTGCCCTCGAGCCGCTCCTCGATCGTCGCGCCGGGTTTCTTTCTGGTGGTGAGCAGCAGATGCTCGCGCTCGCGCGCGCGCTCGCA
Source organism: Acidimicrobiia bacterium (assembly GCA_038321755.1). GTDB lineage: Bacteria > Actinomycetota > Acidimicrobiia > IMCC26256 > PALSA-555 > JALHSW01. Next base: position 899 of record JBBQFJ010000202.1, read on the forward strand.
GGTGCGCCGAAGCTGCTGCTCATCGACGAGCTGAGCCTGGGCCTCGCGCCGATCATCGTCGAGACGCTGCTCCCGCTGATCCGGACCATCGCGCACGAGACCGGCGTCGGCATCCTGCTCGTCGAGCAGCACGTGCACCTTGCACTCGAGGTGTCGGATCGCGCGTACGTGCTCGTCCATGGTGAGGTCGGGATCGAGGCTCGGTCCGAGGACCTCGTCGACCGTCAGGACCTGCTCGAGGTCAGCTACCTCGGCGAGACCGCGCTCTGAGACGAGAGGAACAACATGACCGCAAGTGAACGCGACTTCGAAGACCTCCAGGCGTATGGCCTCGACCCGGCCGATGAGGATTCGATGCTCCTCGCGCAGACCGAGTGCACGTTCATCTGGGCGAACCGGGAGGGCTGGCCGGTCGGGGTGACGGTGGCGTACCTGTGGCGCGACGGCTGCTTCTGGTTCACTGCGGCCGCGAGCCGCGCCCGGGTCAAGGCGGTCGCGCGAGACCCGCGGATCTCGGTCTGCGTCTCGTCGATGGGAACCCCGCAGGGCGCGCTCAAGACCGTGACCTACAAAGGGGTCTGCACGATCCTCGACGACGCCGAGACCAAGTCCTGGTTCTACCCGGCGCTCGCCGCGGCACTGATCCCGGGTGACGAGACCTTCCAGCACGGCTTTGCCCGGTTCCTCGACTCGCCCGACCGGATCATCCTGCGCATGGAGCCCGGTCAGCGCATCGGCTACGACGGCGTGAAGATGGTGGCCGCCACGGCCGACTGGATCGCCGATGAGGGACGAGCCGAGACATGACCCTGATGTTGGCGGACATCTGGGAAGCCGTCGCCGACGCGCTTCCCGACCAGACCGCGCTCGTCCAGGGCACGCGTCACGTGACCTGGCGCGACTACGAAGACCGAGCAGCGCGTCTGGCCACGGCGCTCGGGGAAGCCGGTCTCGGCCCGGACGCCAAGGTCGGGCTCTTCCTCTTCAACTCGCCGGAGTACGCAGAGGCGCACTTCGCGAGCTTCAAGATGCGCGCCGTGCCGGTGAACGTCAACTACCGGTACCTCGACGAGGAACTCGCCTACCTGCTCGACAACGTCGACTGTGAGGCGCTCGTGTACCACACGAGTCTCGGGGAACGGGTCGAGCACGTGCGCGCGCGACTCCCCGGGCTCAGGGTGCTCATCGAGGTCGATGACGGTGGCCCGCACCGCGTTCGCGGGGCGCTGGCTTACGAGGAGGTGCTCGCGTCGCATCCGCCGGCGCCCCGCATCGCCCGCGATCCCGACGACCACTACATGGTCTGCACGGGCGGGACCACGGGCATGCCCAAGGGTGTGGTGTATGCGATGGGTGCCTTCAGCGAGGCGTTCGCAGGCTTCGCCTCGACGGCGCTCGGACGGGGCCCCTTCGGCTCGATCGATGAGATCTTGCAGGTCGTGCAGGAACAGGCCGACGGGGGCACGGTGCAGACCGCGCTGCCGTGTGCGCCGATGATGCACGCGGCCGGCATGTGGCTCGGCGTGATGCTCCCGCACATCCTGGGTGGCCGGGTCGTGCTGCTCGAAGGCCAGTCCTTCGATCCGGACGAGCTGTGGGCGACGGTCGAGCGGGATCGGGTCAGCAATCTCGTGATCGTGGGCGACGCATTCGGCCGGCCGATGGTCCGGGCGCTCGCCAACCGCGCCGCCCAGGGGATCCCGTACGACACCGGCTCGATGGCGGCGATCATCTCCACCGGCGCGATGCTCTCGGCGCCTGTGAAGGAGGGCTTGCTCGAGCACATGCCGCAACTGATCCTCCTCGACGCGCTCGGCTCCTCCGAGGGATCGATGGCGCAGAGCATCACGACGAAGGGCGCCGACCAGACCACGGCGCGGTTCTCGGTGATGCCCGGGGTGAAGGTCTTCGACGAGCTGGACCACGAGGTCGTTCCCGGATCGGGCACGGTCGGTTTCGTCGCCGTCACCGGGGCCAACGTCCCGCTCGGCTACTACAAGGACGCGGAGAAGAGCGCGCGCACGTTCCGCGAGGTCGACGGCGTCCGCTACTCGTTCCCCGGCGACATGGCCACCGTGGAGGCCGACGGCTCGGTGGTGCTGCTCGGACGGGGGAGTGCGTGCATCAACACCGGCGGCGAGAAGGTGTTCCCGGAAGAGGTCGAGGAGGCGATCAAGACTCACCCCGAGGTCGAAGACTGCCTCGTCTTCGGCGTGGACGACGAGCGCTTCGGTCAGCGTGTCGTGGGGGTTGTCTCGGCCCGACCAGGCGTCGGCGTCGACCCGAACGTGCTCCTCGAGCACACGCGAGCGCGTCTCTCGGGTTTCAAGGTGCCACGCGAGCTCGAGGTCGTTGCTGCCGTACCGCGGGCACCGAACGGGAAGGCCGACTACGGGAAGGCGCGCTCGCTCTTCGTCGAGGGCGCGCAGTAGCTCAGCCCCACCACCACGCGTCCGGTTTCCCATCCGGCCGGTAGACCGGCGCGCTCCGACCGATGTCGTGCTTGGCGACGTCCATCCCGCGGAGACCAGCCGAGCCCAGCAACTCGAGCATGTTGCGGTAGTTGGCGTGCCCGAAGTGCGCTTGCAAGGCGTCGGGATCGCTCCACGCCTCGTGGACGGCGATGCGCCCCTCGTGCAGGAGGTCGGCGGCGAAGACGTAGGCGAGACAACCGGCTTCCTCGTCGCGGGTCGCCTGTTGGAGCGCCACGCTCGCGGCGAGGACTTCGGAACGGCGTTCCGGATCGATGTCGATCCAGCCCACGAGCACGATCATGTGTCGTCCTGCTTTCCGTGAAGGGTTTCCCGTCAAGGCGTTCTCGTCACGGCGACGGGGATGGCGCTCTGGACGGCCATCCCCGTGATGGGGTCGTAGCCGACTGCCGTCGTCACCAATCGGTTGGTGGGCGAACCGATGTCGCGCACTTTCGCATCGTCGAGCGAGCCATCACCCCAGGAATGCGCCATCGAGACAACCCCGCGCTTCACGTCGGGCGCCGCCGACACCACGGCGACGATCGAGCCGGAGGGCGACGTGATCGTCACCAGGTCGTCCGCGGCGACGCCGATCGCACCGAGGTCCTCGGGATGCATGTAGGCGTGGTTCGTCGTCCCCTTCGAGCGGAGCCCGGGGAGCTCCGTTCCGAGTGAGTTGAGTACCGCTTTGAGCCGTCGCGAGACGAGGCGGAACGGGTAGCGCTGCGCTTGGTCTCGGGCCAGCGTGTCGGCGCTCGTCGCCTCGGCGTGCACCGCCTCGATCTCGTCGACCAGATCGGTCGGCGCGAGCAGGAAGCGAGCGCGGCACTCGGGGTCCGACGCCT
>JBBQFJ010000203.1:0-4171 GCA_038321755.1 Acidimicrobiia bacterium
ACGGCGTGACTCGCGCGGCATCGAGGCCCGGGTGGTCACCCATCGGCCCGGGGCTCCGGTCGGGCGGCGTCACGAGGTGGAGCGGGGGACCGGGTCGAAGCGCACCGGCATGTGCTTGATGCCATTGATGAAGTTCGAGCGGAGTCGCTCGACGTCGCCGGCGAACTCCATGTGCGGGATGCGCGCCAGGATCTCCTCGAACATCACGCGGATCTCGAGCTTGGCGAGATGGGTCCCGAGGCAGAAGTGCGGGCCGCCGCCACCGAACGCCTCGTGGTCCTTGGCGTCACGGGTCACGTCGAAGGCGTGCGGGTTCTCGAACACGTCGGGGTCGTGGTTCGCCGCGATGTACCAGAGCGCAACCTTGTCGCCCTGCTTGATGGTGTGCCCGCGGATCTCGGTCTCGGCGCGCGCGGTGCGACGCATGTACATGACGGGTGACGCATAGCGGAGCATCTCGTCGACCGCGCTCGGGAGCAGCTCGGGGTCGGCGAGCAGCTTGTCGCGCTGGTCCGGGTTCTCGAGCAACGCCAACATCCCGTGCGAGATCAGGTTGCGCGTGGTCTCGTTGCCCGCGACGGTGAGGAGCTCGAAGAAGAGGTCGAACTCCATCTCGGAGAGCGTCTCGCCTTCGACCTCGGCCTGGAGCAGCACGCTGATGATGTCGTCGCCGGGGTTCGCACGCTTCTTGGCTGCGAGGTCGTTCGCGTAGAGGAACATCTCGGTCGCGGCTTCCATCGCGTTCTCCTCGGAGACCGCGTACTCCGGGTCCTCGGAGCCGATCATGCGGTTGCTCCAGTCGAACAGCTTCTCGCGGTCCTCCTTCGGCACGCCCATCATCTCGGCGATCACCTGGAGCGGGAGCTCGGCCGCGACGTCGACGACGAAGTCGCACTCGCCGCGCTCCGCGATGCTGTCGACGATGTCGCGAGCGATCTCACGCACCGAGTCGTGCAGGCGCCCGATCATGCGCGGGGTGAAGCCCTTGTTCACCAGGAGCCGCAGCTTCGTGTGCCGAGGCGGGTCCATCTGGAGCATCATCATGCGCTGCTGCTCGAGCATCTCTTCGGGGAGCTCGTGCAGGGTGATGCCCCACTCGCTGGAGTTGTGCTCCCAGTCATGGCTGATCGCCGCGAGGTCGTCCGCGCGGGTGATGCACCAGAAGCCGGCGCCCTCGGTCTCCGGGTGGAAGTAGACGGGCGACTCCCGCCGCAGCACGTCGAACTGATCGTGGGGCACGCCGCGGACGAACGTGTCCAGATCGGTCAGGTCGACGTCGCCAAGTGTCAGCGCCACGGTGGTTCCCCCTGGATCCTGCGGTGATCGGATGGCCGGATGCTCGGACGGGCTCTCAATGCCCGAGACTGGAACACGTTACGATTCCGCTCAGCAGGGCGCCAGAGGCGGTCCTGCCGGGTCCACCCGGACGCGAGAAGAGGGCCGCAAGAAAGAGGGGGAGTGCCGTGCACGATCTGGTCATTCGCGGCGGGACGATCGTCGACGGGACGGGAGCCGCGCCGGTCGCCGGCGACGTCGCCATCGACGGCGGACGCATCACCGAGGTCGCTCGGTCCGACGCCGGGGGGATCGACGCCCAGGGCACGCAGGAGATCGACGCCACCGGGAAGGTCGTGACGCCCGGGTTCGTCGACGTCCACACCCACTACGACGGCCAGGTCACCTGGGATCCGCTGCTCACTCCGTCGTCGTGGCACGGTGTCACCACCGTCGTGATGGGCAACTGCGGCGTTGGTTTCGCGCCGGCGAAGCCCGACGAGCACGAGTGGCTCATCGGCCTGATGGAGGGCGTCGAGGACATCCCCGGCGCCGCGCTGTCCGAGGGGATGCGCTGGGGTTGGGAGTCGTTCCCCGAGTTCCTCGACTTCCTCGACGATCAGTCGCTCGCTATCGACGTCGGTACGCAGGTGCCGCATGGAGCCGTACGCGGCTACGTGATGGGCGAGCGCGGGGCGCGCAACGAGCCCGCGAACGCCGACGACATCGAAGCGATGGCGCGCATCGTGCGCGGCGGCATCGAAGCTGGCGCGCTCGGTGTGTCGACGTCGCGCACGATCGCGCACCGCGCAATCGACGGTGAGCCGGTGCCGGGCACGTACGCCGCCGAGGACGAGCTCTTTGGTCTCGGTCACGCGCTCTCGGCTGCGGGTGCGGGAGTGTTCGAGCTCGCGCCGGCCGGGGTCATGGGCGAGGACCTCGCTGCGCCGGCGCGCGAGATGGACTGGATGCGACGTCTCGCCGAAGCCACCGGACGCCCGGTCACGTTCGCGATGTCACAGCACGACGTCGCGCCCGACCAGTGGAAGGCCATGCTCGAGCTCGCGCTCGAAGCCTGGGACGCGGGCATCCCGATCCGTCCGCAGATCGCCGGCCGGCCGACCGGGCTCCTGCTCGGCCTCCAGACGTTCCACGCGTTCCGTGATCGCCCGAGCTACCTGGAGATCGCCGACCTCCCGCTCGACGAGCGGGTGGAGCGCATGCGTGACCCGAAGGTGCGGGCCGCAATCCTCGATGAGGGCGAGCAGTCCCAGGCCGATCCCCGGATGGCATTCATCGGGATGGGCCTCGACCGGACCTTCGCGATCGGTGAGCCGCCCGACTACGAGCCGGCGCAGGACCAGAGCATCGCCGCGCTCGCCGAGCAGGAGGGGCGGGCGCCGCGAGAGCTGCTCTACGACATGTTGCTGCAGGACGAGGGCCGTGAGCTCATGCTCCGTCCGCTCCTCGGGTACTCGAACTTCAGCCTCGACCCGATCCGCGAGATGCTCCTGCATCCCACGACCGCGCTCGGGCTCGGCGACGGTGGCGCGCACGTCGGCGCGATCTGCGACGCGAGCATCGAAACCACGATGCTCACGCACTGGGTGCGCGACCGCACCCGGGGTGAACGCCTGCCGCTCGAGCTGGTCGTGCGCAAGATGACGAGCGACACGGCGTCGCTCTACGGCCTCAACGACCGCGGGGTGCTCGCCAGTGGGTATCGCGGCGACGTGAACGTCATCGACTTCGACGGCCTCACGCTGCACCGGCCGGAGATGATCTACGACCTCCCCGGGGGCGCCCGTCGACTCGTCCAGCACGCCACGGGCTACGACGCGACGATCGTCGCCGGCGAGGTCGTGATGCGCGACGGCGTCGACACCGGTGCACGCCCCGGCGCGCTCGTGCGCGGCGCGCAGACCGTCTGAGCGTCCAACATCTCGAGCATCCAACATCCCGACCAACCAACACCTCGACCGAGCAAACATCCCGATCCCGAGACAGGAGCAACTGAGCATGTCCGACAAGGTGTCCGTCGTCGCGAAGCTGACGATCAAGGCCGACAAGGCCGACGCGTTCCCCGCAGCATGGGACGACCTGCTCGCGCACATCGACGCGAACGAGTCGGGCACGGAGCACTACACGCTGCACCGCTCGCTCACCGAGCCGAACGTCTTCTTCGTCACCGAGGTCTACGAGAACCAGGCGGCGCTCGACGCGCACATGGGCAGCGACGCCTTCGCCGCGTTCGGTGGATCGCTCGGCGACTTCGTCGAGGGCGCCGACATGCAGTTCCTGGCTCCCGTGAAGGCGGCCAAGGGCGGCGTCTGATGGCAGAGGGTTCGTTCCCGCGGGCCGAGGTCGAGAGCGCGTTCAGGAACTACCTCGTGTGCGGGATCATCGAGGAGGACTGGGATGCCTGGGCCCAGTGCTTCACGCCTGACGTCGCGTACCACGAGCACCAGCTCGGGTTCATGCAGGGGCGCGACGCGGTGCTCGCGTGGATCACGCCGCTCATGGAGCAGTTCCCGGAGATCTACAACTCGATCGACTGGTATGTCGTCGACGGCGATCGTGTGGTGTTCGACGCGAACAACCGTCGTGACAACCCGCAGCTCGGCGGCCCGCCCATCGACTTCTCGGGCGTCACGATCCTTCAGTACGCCGGCGCCGGCATGTTCTCGCGGGAGGACGACTGGTGGGACCTCCAGGGCGCGATGCGCGCCGCGACCGAGTACGGCGAGCTCTGTGCCACGCACGACTCGGAGCACGCCCAGAAGCGCACCCGCCTCGGCCGCACCCTCCCTTTCGGTCTGGGCGTCTGACCCGCCGGTCTCGAGGTGTTTTGGCGCCGCACAGCCGCTCTCACGCGGGTGTGTCCGACGCCAAAACA
>JBBQFJ010000204.1:0-4099 GCA_038321755.1 Acidimicrobiia bacterium
TCGATGTTCGGCGGACGCCCCTCGAGCGCGAGCACGTGCGGCTGCTGGAGCTGGAGCTCCTTCGAGTCCTCGACCGTGATGATCCGCTCGTCGCTCGGGATGAACGACGAGAGCACGTTGAGAAGGGTCGTCTTCCCGGTACCCGTTCCGCCGCTGACAACCACGTTCAGGCGACCACGCACGCAGGCGTCCATGAACTGCGAGACCTGGGCGTTCAGCGTGCCCATGTTCACGAGGTCCTGCACCGTGAACGGATCGGTGGCGAAGCGCCGGATCGTCATGAACGGTCCACCAATGGCGAGTGGCGACACGACGACGTTCACGCGGGAACCGTCCGGGAGGCGGGCATCCACCATCGGCGTCGCCTCGTCGACACGGCGACCGACCTGACTCACGATCTTGTCGATGATGCGGCGCAGGTGCCCCTCGTCGACGAACTTCGCGTCCGTCAAGACGATCTTGCCCTCCTTCTCGATGAACACCTGATCGGGACCGTTCACCATGACCTCGTTGATTCCTGGGTCGCGGAGCAGCCGGTCGATCGGTCCGTACCCGAGCACGTCGTCGAAGACCGACTGCACGAGGATCTGACGGTCGGCGGCGCCGATCGCGAGTCGCTCCTGCGAGAGCGCCTTGTGGAGCTGCTCCTCGACCTGCTTGCGGAGATCGGGCTCCGAGATCCGCTGGTCGTAGAGGATCGGGCCGAGCTCCTGGATCACGTACTGGTGCATCTTCTGACGCAAGTCCTCGAGCGCGTGCGCCCGAGACGCCTGGCCCGCGCGGGGCTTCGCGTCCTGCCAGTGCCGACTCGGTTGCTGGGGTGTCTGCTGCACCGTCAACGTGAGCTCCCGCCGCTACTTCTGCCTGCGTCCACGACGCTTCTTGGAGGGTGCACCGGTCTCGGCACCGAGGAGCGTCACTGCGATGTGCTCCATCGCCCGAGTCGCCGGGGACTTCGGGTCCTGGTCGACGACGGGTTGTCCCGCGTTCACCGAGATCGGGACCGCGATGTCGGACGGGATCGGGAACTCGGCGCGCAGGCCGAGGACCTGTTCGATCTCCCGGACGTCGAGCTTCACCTGTGTGTTGGCCCGGTTGAGCACGAGGCGGAGCTTCGGCCCGGCGATCGACACGAGATCCAGTGCTTGCATGCCGATCTTGAGGTTCTTGACGCTCGGGATGTCCATGCCTCCGACGAGCAGGATCTCGTCGGCCGCTTCGAGCAGGGCGAGGATGCCGTCGTCGAAGACGGTCGGCGTGTCGACGATCACCTGGCCGCAGAACGACTGCAGCGCCGAGCACACGCCGACGAGCTCCTCGGGGGCCAGCGACGTGCCGAGCACCGCTTCCGCCGGCGCCGGCAGCACGTAGACGCCGCTCTGATGGCGGGTGAGCATCGTGCTCAACATCTCCGGATCCGCGAACTGCACCGACGCGGCCGCATCGGTGATCGTGGTCTGCGGTGGGATGCCGAGCAGGACGGCGATGTCGCCGAAGTGGAGGTCGGCGTCGACGAGGGCGATGCGCTCGTTGGAGCGCCGCGCCATCGCGACTGCGATGTTGATCGCGATCGTGCTCTTCCCCACTCCGCCCTTGGTCGAGAAGACGACGGTGAGTCGCCCAGGATTCGCGCGGGTCTCGGTGACTGCAGGGACGCGCGACGACGTCGATTCGTTGAGGAGGTCACCGACGCGCGCGACCGCCTGCACCATCGTGGCGACGTCGCCGGCAGCGACCGTGTCCCGTGCTCCGGCGCGCAGGGCCGCCTGCAACACCGCCGCGGACACCTCGGCGACGGCAAAGACCACACCAAGCTCGGGGTAGGCGGCGACGAGTCGCTGCACTTGTTGGAAGCCCAGCGGCACCGCGACCGACGGACCGAACACGGCGACCACGGGCCGCCCCGGGCGCAGGTGTTGGACCAACTCCTCGATCGACTCGAACTGCGCTGCGCCCGCAAGCTGGGTACCCAAGCGCATGCGGTAGCGCGGCTCGGGTTCGACGACCGCGACGTCGTAGCGCGACAGAGTCGTCGCGCCGCTCGTCATGCCCATCGCATCGTCGTGCGCAACGGCCATGGCACCTACCGACCCGCGGCCGCAGACGTCGCGGCATCGCGGCCGCCCGAAGCAGCCACGGGGCGCAGGGTGAGATAGACGGACCCGCTCTTGTTGGCCGCGACGACCGCAAGGGCGTCGGCCGGGCTCAGCTCGAACGTGATCAGTCCGCTCCCGGCGGCAGCCACCGAAGGCTGACCGTTGCCGCCGGCCGCGCTCGCCGCTGTCTCCTGCCCGACGGACAGGACCTTCACGTCGCTCAGGATGTACCCGGCTGAGCCGTCGTTGACGACGGCGATGTCGACCCGGTCACCGGGCGCGATCTGATTGGCGACACCCCGCTCGGCGTCGACCGAGATCGTCACCGCGACGAGTCCCTTGTCCCCGATCGCGGCGGCGAGTGAACCGCCACCGCCCTCGGAGGGAGCCACGAAGCTGGAGTCGGTGATGTACTGCTTGGCCTGGATCGTCGAGGCCGCGACCTTGCCGCCGAGCAACGACGAGTCGGTGACGGCCGCAGGGGGCACGGAGCCGCGCAGCACCTCTTGGGCCTGGATCAGCCCGTTCGCCACGGCGGAATCGCCGGTCGTTCCCTTCGGGATGTCATCGACCGCGACGAAGGCCTGCACCGTGTCGACCTTGTCGGCGGCACGCTTGTCTGCGCCCGAGACGTACACGAAGACCAGCAGTCCGGCCACGACCGCCAAGACGACCGCGCCGGCCGCGATGAGGGTCCGTCGGTTCCCCACAGGCTCACTCCCAATGAAGTCGGTCCTTCCGACTTCATTGGTCGGCCTCGGGCGGCCGCGCCTTGAGCGTTAGTCGGCGGAGATCTCCTCGGCGACCTGAGGGTCGGCACCGTTCGCCGGCGCTTCGGCACTCTCCGCGACGGTGGTGTCGGCCACCGGGGCCTCGGCCGGGACTGCTGCGGCGACGGGCTCGTCCGCCACCTCGGCGGCCACATCGCCCGGGGCATCAGCCGTCGCATCTCCCGGGGTGTCGGCCGTCGCCTCGGCGCCGTCTGCCACCTCTGCCGCTTCGGGCTCCTCTGCGACGATCTCCGGGCCGATGTAGTTGCCGGCCTCGTCGTAGGCGTGCTCGCCGAACTGGTCCTGGTACTCGGCCGCCACGACGCCACCTTCGGCGGCCTGCTTGATCGAGAGCGAGATCCGGCGACGCTCGAGGTCGATGTCGATGATCTTCACCCACAGCTCCTCGCCGGGGGTGACGACCTGCTCGGGTGCCTCGACGTGGTGCACCGCCATCTCGGAGATGTGGACCAGGCCCTCGATGCCGTCGCCGACCTGGACGAACGCACCGAACGGAACGAGCTTGGTGACTCGGCCGTAGACGAGCTCGCCGACCTGGTGACCGTCGGCGAACTCCTGCCACGGGTCCTGCTGCGTTGCCTTGAGCGAGAGGGAGATCCGCTCCCGATCGAGGTCGACGTCGAGTACCTGCACGGTGACCTCGTCGCCGACCTGCACGACCGAGCTCGGGTGGTCCACGTGCTTCCACGACAGCTCGGAGACGTGGACGAGCCCGTCCATGCCGCCGAGGTCGACGAACGCACCGAAGTTGACGACCGACGACACGACACCCTTGCGGATCTCGCCGGGCTTCAGGTTGGTGAGGAACTCGTCGCGCTGCTCGCGCTGGGTCTCCTCGAGGTACGCACGACGTGAGAGCACGACGTTGTTGCGGTTCTTGTCGAGCTCGATGATCTTGCACTCGAGCGTCTTGCCGACGAACGGTGCGAGGTCGCGCACGCGGCGCAGGTCGACGAGGGATGCGGGGAGGAAGCCACGCAGGCCGATGTCGAGGATCAGGCCGCCCTTGACCACCTCGATGACCGGTCCCTCGACGATGCCTTCCTTCTCCTTGATCTCCTCGATCGTCCCCCAGGCGCGCTCGTACTGCGCGCGCTTCTTGGAGAGGATGAGACGACCGTCCTTGTCCTCCTTGGTGAGGACGAGGGCCTCGAGCTCCTGCTCGAGGCTGACGACCTCGTTGGGGTCGACGTCGTTGCGGATCGAGAGCTC
>JBBQFJ010000205.1:0-4011 GCA_038321755.1 Acidimicrobiia bacterium
CGACGACGTCGCCGACCTCGCGCGGGAACACGGTCTCGTCGGTCGTCGAGAGCTCGGCGACGGTCCACCATCGGTGGCCGAGGAGTGACCGCTGTTCGACCGGGTCCCAGCGGTCCGAGGTCGGCTCGAACCGGTCGACGCGCACCGCGAAGAACCACTCCTCCTGGCGGAACGAAACTCCGTCGAACTCGAACTCCGTCCACCGCTCCGCAACGACGGGCCCGAGTGCCGCCGGTGCGAGCGTGTAACCCGTCTCCTCGAGGATCTCGCGCACGGCCGCCGCCTCGAGCGACTCGCCTTCCTCGATGCCACCACCGGGGGTCTGCCACCAGCTACCCGCGTCCGGTCGCGCCGGGTCGAACCCGCGCACGAGCAGGACCGCGTCGTCGGCGAGCAACAGGACCCGAGCGGCCCGGCGCGCGGTGGTCACGTCCGGTCGGAACGATCGCGCTAGCGGGGGAGAAGCGTCGTGTCGTCCTCGGCGAGTGCCCGCTCGCGCACCGCAGTGGTGAGCGGGCTGTCGAGGAACCAGTTCGCGAATTCGGCCGCGAGCTTCGATGGACCGTGGAACTCGATGCGTCCGGCCGCGACCTCGTCGCCGAGCGCGGCGCGCCCGACGTACCAGCGGTGCAGCGCCGCGTTGTCGGCCTTCACCAACAGGTCGACCTCGTAGCCCGGGTCGATCTGGCACGCGGTGCTCCCGGTCGGGTCGGCGACGAGCCACGCCCGGCCACCCGCCGGTCCACTCACCACGAACTCGACCGTGGTGCGGCGGCGGGGGAGGCGCTCGGGGTCGAGGAACTGGTGCATGCGCCAGACGAGCCACGCGACGTCGAGCTGCTCGAGGTCGGGGTCGCCGAAGGCCCAGCGTGCCGCCCAGCGCCCGAGCTCCCAGATGATGGGCTCGAGGTCCTTCCCGGCCGGCGTGAGGTGGTACTCGACGGCCTGTCCGCTCCCGGCGTCGTCGCGCTCCACCAGTCCGCGTCGGGCGAGCTGGCGGAGGCGCTGGGAGAGGAGCGAACGGCTGATCTTCGGGATCCCTCGATGGATCTCGTTGAACCGGTGGGAGCCCACGAGCAGCTCCCGCAGGATCAGCGGGGTCCAGCGGTCGCCGAAGAACTCGACCCCGACCGCGATCGGGCAGTACTCGTCGTAGGTCGCCACGGCACCAGTGTGCCAAAGACCAGGGCTCCCGCCAGTCCAAGATCTGTACCGGTTCGGTCCAGCATCGCCACTGGTTGGCGGGGGAGCGAACGCGGACGATCGGGTGACCAACGACCCCGAACCCCGAGTCAAGGAGCATCCCCATGACCACCACTGCCACCCCGACGCCCGATCTCGCGGCGATCAAAGCCCGCCAGCAGGCGACCTGGTCGTCCGGTGACTTCGCGGTGATCGGCACGACCCTCCAGGCCACCGGTGAGTCGCTGTGCGACGCCGCCGACGTGGTGGCCGGATCCCGCGTGCTCGACGTCGCGGCCGGCAACGGCAACGCGGCGCTCGCCGCAGCGCGCCGGGGAGCGCTCGTCACCGCGACCGACTACGTGCCCGCACTGCTCGAGCGGGCCGCCGCTCGAGCGATCGCCGAGGGGCTCGAGCTCACGACCCGCCCAGCCGATGCCGAGGACCTGCCGTTCGCGGACCGGACCTTCGACCTCGTGCTCTCCGCCTTCGGCGTGATGTTCGCACCGGATCAGCCGCAGGCTGCGTCCGAGCTGGTGCGGGTGTGTCGGCCGGGCGGCCGGATCGGCCTGGCGAGCTGGACGGCGACGTCGTTCGTCGCCGAGATGTTCGGCATCGTCAGCACGTACGTCGCGCCGCCCGCCGGACTCAGCCCGGTGTTCAACTGGGGGAGTGAGGAGCATCTCGCCGCGCTGCTCAGTGATGGCATGTCACCGGTGTCGGTCCGGACGCGCACGTTCGTGTTCCGGTACCGCAGCGCCGAGGACTTCGTCGACACGTTCCGCTCGTTCTACGGCCCGACGAACCGCGCGTTCGCCGCGCTGGATCCCGAGCGGCAGGACGCCCTCGAGCACGACCTCGTCGAGCTCGCACGCCGGTGGAACACCTCCACGCAGGGCGCGCTCGCGGTGCCGGGCGAGTACCTGGAGGCGGTGTACTTCCGCACCTGATCGCGGCGGTTGCGGGAGCAGTCGACGAGCGCGTGGGGGCCGGGTGCGTCCTGGCCCCCACCGCTCGTGCTTCGTACCCGACGATCAGCCGGTGGGGAGTGTGCTGAAGTCGACGAGGCCGAGCTCGATGGCGGCGGTGAAGCCACCGTCGGCCATGAGGTCGAAGCCGTTCACGTACGAGGCCTCGTCGCTGTTCAGGAACACCAGCGGGCCGGCCATCTCGTCGGGCCGACCCATGCGGCCGACCTGCTCGGCGGTCCAGTCGAGCAGCGAGGACCCGAGGGCCTCCTTGAACGCCGGCATCATCGGCGACTCGACCGGCCCGGGGCTCAGGCAGTTCATACGGATCCCGCGCTCGAGCAGCTCGTGGGCGCGCTGCATCGTGTAGACGACGACGCACTCCTTCGAGAAGAAGTAGGGGTCGCCCTGCTCGGGGAGGTTCGCGGCGGCCCACTCGGCACCGCCGGCGAGGTCGTCGGTCGCGAGTACGTCCTGGATGGCGGGGAGGTGGTTGCGCCATCCCGAACCGGCCTTCGAGGCGACGTGTGCGATCGCGCCGCCCTCGGCCATGTGTCCGTCGAGGACCGCTTCGGTGATGTGACGGAGGCCGAGGAAGTTGACACCGAAGACCCGGTCGGGCGGCAGGGTCTGGGGCACGCCGGCGATGTTGAACAAGCAGTCGACCGGGCCTCCGATCTTCGCGAGCGCGGCGTCGATCGACGACGGGTCGCCGCAGTCGGTCTCGTACGATCCGGCGACCGCGCCTTCCACCGGCTGGATGTCGAGCGCGTGCACCTCCGCGCCGCACCCAGCGAGCATCGAGACGGTCGCAGCGCCCATCCCCGATGCCGCGCCGGTCACGATCACACGCTTGCCCTGGTACGAGAACGCCATAGTTCGGTCTCCTGGTTGCGGTTGGGGGTGGATGGCTAGAGGACGCCGACGGCCGCGTCGGCAGCGTACGCGAGGTAGGCATCGACCCGGTCGGCGATCGACGACGGGTCCTGTTGTGCGGCACCACCGCGTGCGCCCTTGAGGCGGCGGGCGTACACGCCTTCGACGATGCACGCCATCTTCCAGTAGCCGAAGACGGTGAACCACCCGAGACTGTCGAGATCGCGGCCCGAGCGGGACGCGTACCGGCCTGCCGCCTCGTTTCGGCGCGGGAACGCAGGCGCGAGCGTCGGAGCCGACTCGAGGAACGGGCAGGGATCGCCGGGATCGATCCAGTAGAGGAGCGACCAGCACGCGTCGGCGACGGCGTCCCCGATCGTGCACAGCTCCCAGTCGAGGACCGCGGCAAGCTGGTGGTCCGCACCGAGCACGACGTTGTCGAACCGGTAGTCGCCGTGCACGATCGACGGCGCACCGTGCTCCGTCGGCACCGAGCGTGCGAGGCGCTCGTGGAGATCGTCGAGGACCGGGAGGTCGCGCACCTTGGCTCGCTGGACCTGCGTCTGCCAGCGCCGGAGCTGGCGCTCGACATAACCGGTGTGGCTCCTCGTGAGGTCGCCGAGCCCGATCGCGTCGGGATCGAGCGCGTGCAGCGCGACCTGCACGTCGACGAGCGCGTCGGTGGCTGTGTCGGCGGCGCGGGCGTCGAGGCGAGCGCCGTCGGGCTCCGTGCGGAGAATCGTGCCGTCGACGAACGCCATCACGTAGAAGGGGCCGTTGGTGACCTCGACGTCGTCGCAGCGCGCGAGGGGTGCCGGGACCGGTACCGCGGTGGGGGCGAGCGCGGTGAGGATCTTCCACTCGCGATCCATGTCGTGCGCGGTCGCGAGCACGGCGGTGACCGGCGGACGGCGAAGCGCCCATGCGTGTCCGTCCGCGTCTTCGACCCGGTAGGTGAGGTTGGAGCCTCCGGCCGCGACGAGCG
>JBBQFJ010000206.1:0-4000 GCA_038321755.1 Acidimicrobiia bacterium
CTCGTGGCGTTTGGGCGTCGCACAGCCGCTCTGTGGGGGGTGTTTGCGACGCCAAAACACCTTGGGGACCCGACCCGGCCGGGGGCCGTCCGGTGGAGGAGACTGCTCGGGTGCCTCCCGCCACGGACGACCGCCGGGTCCTGATCTTCGCCGGCGCCATCGTGCTCCTCGCCGGGCTCGCGGTGATGGCGCTCCTCTTCCTGGCGACGGGCGGGACGAAGGACACTCCCTCGGCCGACAAGCCCCTCTTCCTCGGCCTCCAGCACGAGCTCACGAAGGAGATCAGGGACGCCAGCCCGCTCTACTTCGCGAGCCCCTTCGGCGACAACGGCTTCTGGCTCGACGTCGAGCACGGCAAGATCGTCGCCCTCGACATCGTGCGTCCGGGGACGTCGAACTGCCAGGTGAAGTGGAGGGAGTCCCACGACGCGTACGTCGACTGCAACGGAACCGACCTCCAGGCCGCCGACCTCGACCGCTACCAGGTCACCGTCGGTCCGCTCCAGAAGGACGCGCCCACCGACGCCGTCTACGTGAACCTGAAGGTCACGGAGCCCGCGCCCATCGCCGACACCGGCGAGTAGCTCAGCGTTCCTGTTCTCGGGCGACCGGATCAGGTGAGGGGTTCGAGCGGCGCCCAGGCGAGCAGGAGCCGCTTCTCCCCGGCTTCACGGAAGCGCACGACGACCTCGGCCTTGTCGCCACTGCCCTCGAGATCGAGGATCACGCCTTCGCCGAACTTCTCGTGGCGGACGTCGTCGCCGATCTTGAGGCGCAGCTCCTCCGCGCCGCGCGCGCCCGGCGCCTCGCCGCCGCGTCGGATCGCCGCGTTGACGACCGCATCGCGATGTGCGCCGAGGCCGCTCCCTCGTCGTCGGTCGTCGCCGATCGCGTGCACGAGCTCCTCGGGGATCTCGGCGAGGAACCGGCTCGGCGGGTAGTAGTCCGTCGAGCCGAAGAGCGTGCGGCTCCACGCGTGACAGAGGTAGAGACGCTCCCGGGCGCGAGTGATGCCGACGTAGCAGAGGCGCCGCTCCTCCTCGAGCTCCTCCGGATCACCGAGGGACCGGATGTGCGGGAAGATGCCGTCCTCGAGCCCGGTGAGGAACACCACCGGGTACTCGAGGCCCTTCGCGGTGTGCAGCGTCATGAGCGTGACCTGGCTCTGCTCCTCCCCGTCGTCCGCATCCATGTCGGTGACGAGGGAGATCGCCTCCAGGAACGCCTGGAGGCGGGCGAGCCCGGTGGGAACGGCGACGGGCGTGTCGGGCGATGCCGCGGTGTCGGGCTCGGGCGCGTCCGGCCCGTCCGCCTCGGACGGCGTGCCCACCCCGGCGATCGCCGGCAGGCCCGACAGGTTCCCGGCATCGAGCGCCGCGTCGAACTCGCGGCACACCCCGACGAGCTCGGCGAGGTTCTCGATGCGTCCCTGCGCCTCGATCGACCGTTCGGCCTCGAGAGTGGCGAAGTACCCCGTCAGCTCGAGGATCTTGGCGACGGTCGCCCCGACGCCGTCCATCGTGAAGCCCTCGAATGCAAGCATCAGCTCCAGCAGGTCGCGGATCCCGCCGAGTGCCTTGCCACTCACTCCGGCCACGGCGGCCTCTCGCAGCGCGTCGCGGAACGTGAGGTGCGCACCCTGCGCGTACGCCTCGACCTTGGCGACGGACGTGTCGCCGACACCACGCTTGGGGGTGTTGACGACCCGCTTCCAGCTCACCTCGTCGTCCGGGTTCACCAGCGCTCGGAGGTACGCGAGCGCGTCCTTCACCTCTCGGCGGTCGTAGAACTTCGTGCCACCCACGACGCGGTACGGGATGCCGGCGCGCACCAGCATCTCCTCGATGATTCGGCTCTGCGCGTTCGTGCGGTAGAAGACCGCGATGTCGGCGAACCGCTGCCCTTCCGTGTCGGTGAGGCGCGTCACTTCGTGGGCGACGAACGCGGCCTCGTCGTGCTCGTCCTCGGCCTGGTACCGCGTGAGCAGCTCGCCCGCGACCTGCTCCGTCCACAGGTGCTTGGGCTTGCGGGCCGCGTTGTTGGCGATGACCGCGTTCGCGGCATCGAGGATGCGCTGGGTGGACCGGTAGTTCTGCTCGAGGATGATCACTGTCGCCTCGGGGAACACCTCCTCGAACCGGAGCAGGTTCCGGTAGTCGGCCCCGCGGAAGCGGTACACCGAGTTGTGGGTGACGATCCCTTCGGCGATGAAGTTGTGGGTGCGCTCGATGTCGAGGTCGTAGACGGGTTCTTCGAGCTCCACCCGTTCGACCTGGGTCACCACGTCAAACGCGCCCGACTCGTCGACCATCACCATGCCGGGTCGTACTGACGCAGCGGGGAGGAACGGCAGCGAGTTGCCCTCCGGAACCTCTCCGTTGGCAGCGAGGCGGGCGACGTAACGGACCGAGACCTCGAGCACCGACGAGATCCGCTCGATCACCTCCTCGATAACCGCCATGTCCGAGCTCGCGGTCTCGACTCGCCACCCGTCGGACCCTCGCCGCGCGGGCCGCACCGAGAGACCGATCGCCTCGAGGGCAGCTCGTCCCTCGGCGTCGTACCCGAAGAGCGCGATGCGATGCAGCGGGGTGCGACCTCGACGGTCACCGCAGAGGACGACGGATACCCGTCGACGGATCCGACCGTAGGCAGTCGACGTTGCCGGCGAGTAGTGCGGGTACTCGAACGACAGCCCGTGCTCTTCGAGCAAGAGCCGACCGTGCTTGTCGGTGTCGAGCTCCGAGAAGAGTCGGTCGAGCAACGTCTGATTCCCGACCAGTCGACGGTCACCGGCAAGCTCCCGGTTCCGTGCAACGAACGGGAGGGTGGGAAGCCCGTAGCGAGCCGACAAGAGCGCCTCGTCGAAGCGTGCGCCGGCCTCGTTCGCATGCGTCGACACCACCCACGCTGCGTCGGCGTGCTCCTGCCGGGACCGCTGGCTCGGACCGAACACTGGCTTCACTTGACCGTCCGTGTAAGTGCGCGAAGTGCCGACGCGAAAACCCGTCCCTTCCTTCCACATCACGTAGGTCATGTGCTGCTGCGGAGTGCGGCCGAGGAGAAACCCAGCAAAGTGAACGTGATCGGGAGTCGACACGATGCGACGCCCGCTCTCTAGCGTCACAGCGACACCCGCCGCGGCCCTCGCTTCGTGCACCCGATCGACACGCGCAGGCCGAAAGTCGCCGCTCCCGTGGCAGGACAGCACCTCGTCACCGGCTTGCACTCGTTCGATCGGCTGCTTCGATCCATCACCCATCGTCACGAGGGTGCCGGCGACAAGGCACTGATCTTGGTCGCCGACGACCATGACGTTGCGGTGCTCGCTCGAGAGCATCCGCACCATCTCCCACTGGGCCATGTTGGTGTCCTGGAACTCGTCGACGAGCACGTAGCGGAACCGGTGCTGCCAGCGGGCCAGGGCGTCGGGGTGCTCCCGGAAGAGCTTGACCACGAGCGTCAGGAGATCGTCGAAGTCGACCGCCGACGCGTCGAGCAGGCGCTTCTGGTACTCGGTGTACACCTCGGCGATCTTGTGCTCGGGCGGTGTGAACGCGTTGGCGGTCGCGTCCTGCGGGCTGATGAGCTCGTTCTTCATCGCCGAGATTCGCGCGTGGAGCTGACGGGGTGGGAAGCGCTTCGGGTCGAGGTTGAGATCGCGCCGCACGTAGTCGGTGAGGCGCACCGCGTCGGACTGGTCGTAGATCGAGAACTGCGGACGCAGCCCGAGGAGCGTCGCCTCTCGACGCAGGATCCGCGCGCACGCCGAGTGGAACGTGCTCACCCACATGCGTTGCGCGACCGGGCCGACGAGCTGGCCGACGCGCTCCTTCATCTCGCCCGCAGCCTTGTTGGTGAACGTGATCGCGAGGATCCCGAAGGGCGAGACCTTCCGAGACGCGATCAGGTAGGCGATGCGATGCGTGAGGACGCGCGTCTTGCCCGAACCGGCGCCGGCGACGACGAGCACGGGGCCATCGGGCGCCGCGGCCGCCTC
>JBBQFJ010000207.1:0-3995 GCA_038321755.1 Acidimicrobiia bacterium
ACGAACAAAATGCGTCATGAACTCACGAACACCATTCGTCATCACGCGCTGGGTTCCCGAACGAATTCGCAAAGGACACCCACGAAGGTGCGCCGAAATGTGCGCCGACGGTCAACGCCACAACCCCAAGCCCACGAACTCGAACCGCTCACTTGGACGCTCAGCACTGACCGGCGGCACACCGGAAATCAGAGCGGACCAACGCGACGCCCGCTCCTCGCCCCAACCCCGCAGCGGCATGACACGTTCGCAAACCCGGACGTGGGCCACGACCCGCCTGACCTGCGCAGATGCCCCCCTCGAGAGGGATCTAGCCCTGTAGTACTAGCTCCAACCGGCTGCAGCCCCAGGCGGAGTCGCTCATCCCCGTAACGTGCGGAGAGGGGGCCTGGGCGTGAGGGCGCGAGTCGTCGTCGCCGGTGGTGGGATCGCCGGGATGGCGACATGCCTTGAGCTGCTCGATTCGCGCGGCATGTCGGGCCCCGACGTCGTCCTTGTTGAGGGGCCTGACCCCGGCGGCCGCCTGAGCACGATCGCGACGCCGGTCGGACACTGCGAGCGCGGTGCTGGCCGCTTCAGCACCGTGTTGCACCCGCACCTGACCGCACTAGCCGAGCGATTCTCGATACCAGTTGTTCCGTTCAAGTACCGAGTAGAGCATTCGGTTCCGACCGCTTTGGACAGCCTCGAAGGGATCGTCCTCACGGCCAGCAACCCAGATACCAAGTACGGCAGCTTCTACGACTACGCGGAGGCCGAGTTCGGCCAGGTTCGAGCCGAAGCACTCGCGAGTGCCGTGGGCTACCAGGCCCTCAGGGACCCCCGGTTCCCGGTCATGGGAGGCCTCGAGCTCGTGACCACGCACCCCGAGTCGTTCCTCGGAGCGGCTTTCTCCGACACATGGCTCTCTCCGAGCAATGGCTTCGAGATGCTCGTCCGTACGCTGCGCGAGTCCCTACGCAGTCGGGGAGTGCGGATTCTCGAATCGGACCGCGTTACGCGAATCAGCGAGTACCCCGACAGCGTCGGAGTCACCGTGCGAGGGCTTCGGCCGCGCGAGAGCTTCATCCGTACTGACCAGGTAATCCTCGCCATCCCGCCCCGTGCCCTCAGAGCAATCAAGTTCGACCAGGAGGTCGACCTGCGCTGGGTTGCGGCCCTGGTCGACGTCGACCTGTTCAAGGGATTCTTCACCTACGCGGAACCTTGGTGGGACGCCTACGACCGTAAGAACTGCTGCGTCATCACCGACAACGCGCTACTGAAGGTGTACTTCGATTCCGCTAACTCGAGTCTGTTCTTCTATGTCGACGGTTGGCACAGCACTTATTGGTACAGCAAAAGCGCGCGCATCGACGAGTTCGCCACGGAGGCTCTCGGCGCAATCCAGCTGGCCACGGGTCTGCCGCTCGACGCACTGCAGTCGTTCATATCGATCACCTCAGCCTTCTGGCCCGCCGGCGTCGTCTACAGCGAGACGGACGTGTCCCTTCCGCCGTCGCGTGCAATCGGCGAGCGCATTGCAGTGGTGAGCGACGCGCTCAGCTCCTCGCCCGGATGGATCGAGGGTGCCCTGGACTGCGCCCACGACGTCGTCGCCCACCTCGGAATCTGAACTTTGCTGAGAACAACCATCGTCGACAGGAGACAAACACCATGAACCGAATCCAGTTCACACATCGCGAGCCGATTGGCTCAAGCACCTACCCGATGCCGGACGAGACCTTGGACCAGATCGCGACCACCGGCGCCCTTGAGCGACCGCTCGCATGGGCCCCCACCACGCTCTACCTGCACATCCCGTTCTGTGACCAGATCTGTTCCTTCTGCGGGTTCAACAAATTCGTGAGCAGTGAGGAAATCAAGGCTCGCTACGTCACGGCCTTGAAGCAGGAAATAGCGCACTACGCCGATACCGTCGCTGCCCGCTCGGCGAAGTTCGAAGCCGTCTACCTGGGCGGCGGCACGCCGAACGCGCTGAGCGCCGAGCAGCTCGCTGAGGTCCTAACTGCGCTTCGGGAGTCGTTCGACGTGGACCCCTCCTGCGAGATCACGTGCGAAGGGACGCCGATGAACTTCGACGACGAGCGGAACGACGCGTTACTCGCCGGTGGCGTGACGCGCGTCAGCGCGGGCATTCAGACCTACGACCGGGCGATCCGCCTCCAGCAGCTCCACATGCGTCAGGGTAAGGAGGAACTCCTTGGCTATGTGGAGACGATCGCCAACGCGTTCGCGAACTTCAACCTGGACCTGATCTTCAACCTCCCGGGCCAGACCGACGAGATCTGGCACGACGACCTCGAGACCGCGATCGCGAGCCCGGCTACCCACCTCACCATCTACCCGCTTGTCCTGCTCGAGCAGACGATCTTCTACACCGACTACGTACGGAAGGGCCTTCACCTGGCGCCATCGCAGAGTCGTGAGATCGACCTATTCGAGTGGACCCAGGACCGGCTCGCGAGTGCCCCGTTCGGCGCTGGTCGCTACACCGTGCGTGACTGGGCACGTCCTGGCCACGCGTGTCGCTACATCCAGGCAAATGCCGAGTGCGCAAACGTCCTGGCCCTGGGCGCTGGGGCGCACGGCTTTTTTGGCGGCTACACCTACCGCAACAAGAAGGCGATCGCGCGCTACGTCGACGATTGCAACGCAGGGATCCTGCCCGTGGCCGGGCAGCGGTTCTTGACCTCATCGGAGCTGATGGAGCGCTTTACGGTGATGGGACTGCGTCAGACGACCTTGGACGTAAGCCCGTTCGATCGCCGGTTCGGCATCGAGTGGACCAGTGTATTCGGGGAGAAGCTCGACGCGCTCGTCCGCGACGGGTACGTCGTAGTTCACGGGTCCAAAATCTCCTACACCCCGCTCGGGCTCGTGTGGGCGAACAACATCCGGTCGTACTTCGAGACGCGGCGGGGCGCCTCGGTCGGCTACTCGGACACAGCGAGCATCGGCAAGTCCGGGAAGGATCACTACAGCGAGATCTCGCGTGTGAAGGCCACCGATGCCGAGACCGCGTAGCACCACAACCACCTCCATGCGCGCCTTGCCCGAAAGGACGTCAGGAGGCGGCGCAGTGCACACCACATCGAGAGCCATCCTCACCGGCATGCGCCCGACCGGTCCGCTCCACCTCGGCCACTACTTCGGCGCGCTCGAGAACTGGCTGAAGCTCCAGTCGGAGTACCGCTGCAGCTTCCTCATCGCGGACTACCAGGCGCTCGGCGACTACGCCGACGACGTGAAGCGGATTCGATCCGCCGTCCGGGACGTCACCCTTGACTGGCTCTCGGTCGGGCTCGACCCGGCCGCCGCGAACTTCGTTGTGCAGAGCTACGTGCCCGAGCACGCCGAGCTAGCCATGCTGCTCGGCATGATCGCTAAGTTGGGCGAGCTCAACCGCAACCCGACATTGAAGTCCGAGACCGCGCGGATCGAGGCCACGGGCGGAGGTGTGAGCGTTGGCTTCTACACCTACCCGGTGAGCCAAGCTGCCGACATCCTGCTGTCTCGAGCCGACCTCGTCCCGGTGGGCGAGGACCAGCTGCCGCATGTCGAGTACACGCGGCTGTTGGCGCGGCGGTTTAACACGACGTACTCCGACGTCTTCTCAATGCCGGACGTCCTGCTGGGTCGGGTCGGCAGGCTGCGCGGCCTCGACGGTCGCGCCAAAATGAGCAAGTCGTTGGGGAATGCGATCTACCTGGCCGACGACGTCACCGAGGTCCGGCGGAAGGTGCGCCGCATGCGGTCGGACGCCACCGGCCAGGCGCCCCGAATGTCGAGCGATGAGCCTGGCGTCGTCGAGACAAACCCGGTCTTTGACTACCTGGACGCTATCCGCGGCGCCCCTCTCTGTCAAGGTGGTCTGAGACACGATCGGATCTGGCAGTGTTCAAGTGAGGGCGAGAATCGGGCCAGGAGATCATGACTTTGACAGCGCGTGATGTTGCACCGGGCGAGCCGGGGTCGGTGGTCGGAGAGGCTGG
>JBBQFJ010000208.1:0-3983 GCA_038321755.1 Acidimicrobiia bacterium
GCCACGCTGACGGAGACGTTGCCGGTCGGGGTCGAGGTGCAGGGCGCGGTTGCGCTGGTGGCAAGGGCGCCAGCACTGCAAGAAGCGATCACGTGTGTCGAGTACGACCTCCGGCCGGCCGATCTCTCGGCTGCCGAGCTCCGTGGGGCGGTCGAGCAGGCCGCCGCGGCTGAACATCTGCCCATCGAGACGACGCGCAAGGGCCGAGCCGTCGTCGAAGACCTCAGGCCTGGACTCCGCCGCATCGAGCTGCACGACGATGTCGTGCAGGTCGAGGTGGCGACACAACCTCGGGGCATCCGTCCTGCTGAGCTCGTCGGCGCGCTGCGAGGTCTTGCAGCCGCCGAGCCGGGTTCTGGCGAGGACCGGGTGCTGCGTACCCATCAATGGATCGAGCGCGACGGCGCGCGGCAGGAGCCGCTGGAAGCCGATCGTGCCCCGCACGCGTCCGACGACGCGCGCGCACTGAGCAAAGGACTCACCGATGACCGACGAGACGACGACCGGGGCGGCGGCGATCGAGCCGACGCCCCAGACCAGCGAGCCGAAGCGCTCGAGCGACGCATCGCCTGAACCGGCGCCCGACTCCGCGGGCGACACCGGCGCGACCACCAACGGCGACATGGTGACCGGACCCGATGGTGCGCCGCGACCGCGGCGACGCCGCGGGTCGCGCGGCGGCCGCAACCGCAAGAAGCCGACCGGGACGGGAGCCGCGGAGGGTGGCGAGGCGCGCCCCGATGGACGGGCCGAGGGCCGAGGCGACGGTCCGCCGCGCGGTCCGCGTCAACCCGGCGGCGGCGACGGAGCCCACGAGGCGACCGACGAGCCCGGCGACTGGCGCAGTCCGGAGGCCGACCGCGGGCTGACGAGCGACGATGTCGCCGCCGACGCGCGTGAGGACGCCGGTCTGGCGTCGGTCGCCGGTGAACGAGCACCCGAACCCGCAGGGGATGACGCCGCGCCCGCCCGGGAGGACGGAGCGTCCGGCAGGCCCAGGATCGGCGACTCGAGGCCGGCCCCGCCGTCGAACGGCGACAGCACGGTTGCCGGTGACGGCGAGCAGAAGGCGGGTGCGCCCCGCCGCCGCCGCCGTGGAGGCCGCGGCCGCGGTCGCGGTGGTGCCGGTGGTGCCGGTGGGTCAGGCGGCAACGGTGGCGGACAGGGCCGGGATGGTGGTCGGGGCGGTGCGCCACGCGCACCGCGTGACGACGTGGTCCGCGCGGATCTCGGGGTCGGTGACGACGTCGCCTTCGAGGAGCTCGACGAGGAGACGATGGCGCGCCGGCGCGGTCGTACCCGCAAGGGTCGTCCGGCCGGTCGCTACATGATGTGCGTGCACGTGCGGCCCGACGGCAACGTCCACACCGCGCTGCTCGAAGGTCGTGTGCTGATCGAGCACTCCGTGAGCACCGCGCAGGATCAGGACATCTCGATCGACGGCAACATCTATCTCGGACGGGTGCAGAACGTGCTCCCCGGCATGGAGGCCGCGTTCGTCGACATCAGCACGCCGAAGAACGGGGTGCTGTACCGAGGCGACGTCACGTGGGACCGCGACCAGATCGAGGGCGACCAGCCGAAGATTGAACGGATGCTCAAGAACGGCCAGAACGTCATGGTCCAGGTGACGAAGAACCCGATCGGCGCGAAGGGTGCTCGTCTCACGCAGGAGGTGAGCCTCGCCGGACGCTTCGTCGTGATGGTGCCGGGCCAGCCTGCGACCTACGGCATCTCCAAGCGACTGCCCGATGACGAGCGCAAGCGCCTCCGTCGGATTCTCGAAGGGCTCCGCCCGCCCGACGCCGGCCTCATCGTCCGCACCGCAGCCGAGGGTGCAACGGCCGACGAGCTCGAACGTGACATGCGGCGCCTGCGCCAGCAGTGGGAGCAGATCTCCGAGCTGGCCGCGCGCTCCAAGCAGGCTCGCCTGCTCTACCAGGAGCCGGCGCTCGTGCTCCGGCTGCTTCGGGAGGAGTTCACCAAGGAGTACCGCGGCGTCGTCATCGACGACCGGGAGTACTACGAGGAGGTCAGGGCGTACATCGAAGCCGTGACCCCCGAGCTCGCCGAGCGGATCGAGTTCTACGACGAGGAGGCCGAGGGCCTGCCCGTCTTCGAGCGGTACCACGTCCACGAGCAGCTCATGAAGGCGCTCGACCGCAAGGTCTGGCTCCCCTCGGGCGGGTCGTTGATCATCGAGCGCACCGAGGCGCTGACGGTGATCGACGTGAACACCGGGAAGAACGTCGGGAAGTCGAACCTCGAGGAGACCGTCTATCGGAACAACCTCGAGGCCGCTGACGAGGTGGCCCGCCAGCTCCGGCTGCGGGACATCGGCGGGATCATCGTCATCGACTTCATCGACATGGAGATCCGGGGCAACCGCGACAAGGTGGCCAAGGGGCTCCGCGAGGCCCTGGCCCGGGACAAGACCCGCACCCAGGTGTTCGAGATCTCCGAGCTGGGCCTGGTCGAGATGACCCGGAAGCGGGTCTCAGAGGGCCTGGTCGAGTCCGTGAGCGAGATCTGCTCGCACTGCGAGGGCCGGGGCTACCTCCTCGACGAGACCTTGCTGGAAGAGCTGCGGTAGGATCGTCGTTCCCCACAAGAGGTTTGCGAGGCAGTCGCGCATGTACGCAGTCATCCGCACCGGCGGCAAGCAATACAAGGTCGAAGCCGGCCAGCAGCTCGAGGTCGAGAAGCTGTCGGTCAAGGGCGCGCCCGCCGATGCCGGCGCGGTCGTGGACCTGGCTCCCGTCCTCCTCGTCGACGGCGAGACCGTCCTGGCGACGCCGAAGCAGCTCGGCAGCGCGAAGGTCCGGGCCAAGGTCGTCGGCGACACCAAGGGCAAGAAGATCCGGGGCTTCGTCTACAAGAACAAGTCGAACCAGCGGAAGCGCTGGGGCCACCGTCAGCACTACTCGCTGATCGAGATCACCGAGATCTCGCCCGGTTGAGTCGGGCCGCCTGAGCGCGGCCGGTCGAGCAGGAAGACCTAGGAGCACAGGATGTCGAAGAAGAAGGGCGCCGCGTCCTCCCGGAACGGTCGCGACTCCGCCGCGCAGCGACTCGGCGTGAAGGTGCACTCCGGCACGACCGTCACCGCCGGCTCGATCATCGTGCGCCAGCGGGGCACGAAGTTCCACCCGGGCGAGAACGTGGGCCGGGGCGGCGACGACACGCTGTTCGCGACCGCCGACGGCATGGTGCAGTTCGGCAAGCGCCGCGGCCGTCGCCTCGTCGACGTCACGCCCTCCTCCGAGACGGCACCCAGCACCACCTCCTGACCTGGATGCGTCTCTCACCTCCCTATACGGGGGTCGAGAGACGCACGTCCGAGGGACAATGGACCCGTGACGCAATCCGGGTTCGTCGACGAAGTCCAGGTCAACCTCCGCGGCGGTGACGGCGGCGCGGGCGCGGTGGCCTTCCGCCGCGAGGCGCACGTCCCGAAGGGCGGGCCGGACGGCGGCGACGGTGGATCGGGCGGCGACATCATCCTCCGGGCGGATCGCAACACGTCGTCGCTGCTGGCGTTCCGTGACCACCCGCACCGCCGGGCCCAGTCGGGGACCCACGGGTCGGGGCAGAAGCGACACGGTGCCCGGGGGGACGATCTCGTCGTGACCGTTCCCGAAGGCACCGTCGTGCGCTCGCGCGACGGCGCAGTGCTCGCCGACCTCGTCGCCGACGGCGACACCTACGTCGCGTCGCGCGGCGGGCAGGGTGGCAAGGGCAACGCTCGGTTCCTCTCGAACTCGCGCCGCGCACCGAGCTTCGCCGAACAGGGTGAGTACGGCGAAGAGCACTGGTTGCGCCTCGAGGTGAAGCTCCTGGCCGACGCGGCGCTCGTGGGGTTCCCCAACGCCGGCAAGTCGACGTTGATCTCCGCAGTGAGTGCCGCGAAGCCGAAGATCGCGGCGTACCCGTTCACGACGCTCGAGCCGCACCTCGGCGTCGTGCGCTTCGCTGAGCACGAC
>JBBQFJ010000209.1:0-3935 GCA_038321755.1 Acidimicrobiia bacterium
CGGTGGAGCAGCCGCAACTAGAAGACGTGGGCCGTGGGGTGGCGCAACCTCCACCACCCTGCCCCGACCGCGATCGAGGCGACGATCGCGGTCGACGGTGCGCCCGGCGTCACCACCATCACGAGGAAGTGGGCCGCCGACGCGCCGCTCGCCGAGTCCCAGAGCGAGGCCCAGGCGCACGGCGCCCCCAGGGGCCCGCTCTCTGCGCTCGGGTGGGACGACCCGCTCGTCGCGTACCGGCCGATCCTCTCCTACAACGAGCTCGGCTCGATCCTCGAGCAGGGACCGTCGAAGCTCTACGACGCGCTCGCCGCGATCCTCGGACTCGAGGATCTCCCCGAGGCGCTCGAACGACTGCGCCAGACCCGGCTCGACCTCAAGAAGGTGGTCGACCGCGGGCGCGCCGACGCGAGGGCACTCGTCACCGACCTGCGCGACGTCACCGACGAGCGCGCCGAACGATGCATCGAGGAGCTCGACGCTTCGCACTGGGACTTCAGCGCGCTGAGTGCATTGGTGACGCACGCGCCCGAGCCCGGCGTCGACAAGGCGATGGACTCGCTGCGGGCGCTGAGCAACCTCGCGGCGCCCGACCTCGATCTGGTCGCGGCGGCGGTCGAGGCCGCGCGCGAAGCCGTGACCCTGCGCGAGCGGCTCCAGGGGAGCGACGCCGCAGCCGCGGCGACGACCGTCGAGCTGCTGCGCACCGCACTCGCGAACCACGAGCAGTCCGGCGATGAGCCCTGCCCGGTCTGCGGCGTCGGCGCGCTCGACGGCGCCTGGCGCTCCCGGACCGTGGCCGAGATCGAGCGTCTCGACCGCGTGGCCCGTGACGCAACGACGGCGAAGCAACAGCACGAGCGTGCGCTCCAGCGACTGACCTCTCTCCAGACGCTCCCGCTCGCGTCCCTTCCCGACGCGACCGAGCTCGGGCTCCCGGCCGATGCAGTGCGAGCCGCGTGGGAGGAGTGGCTGGCGATCGGCTGCACCGACCTCGCCACGGCCGCGGACCAGTTCGAAGCGCAGGCCGTCGACCTGACGACGGCCATCACCGCGCTGCGCGAAGCCGCGGCGAAGCAGCTCACCGACCGTGAAGACACGTGGGCGCCGCACGCGGAGGCGATCGCCGCGTGGCTGGAGCGTGCACGCGCCGCGCAGCTCGGTACCGCGGTCGCTCCGCAGGTGGCGGAGGCGGAGCGCTGGCTCAAGGACACGATCGACGGGGTGCGGAACGAACGGATCGAACCGATCGCGGCGAAGGCGGCCGAGACCTGGGCGCTGCTCAGCCAGCACAGCAACGTCGACCTCGGACCGATCGAGCTCTCGGGGAGCTCGACGAGCCGCCGCGTCAACCTCGACGTGACTGTCGACGGGGTCGAGTCGGTCGCGCTCTCGGTGATGAGCCAGGGCGAGCTGCACGCCCTCGCGCTCTCGATCTTCCTGCCCCGAGTCACTGCGGCCCAGAGCCCGTTCCGCTTCGTGGTGATCGACGACCCGGTGCAGGCCATGGACCCGGGCAAGGTCGATGGCCTCGCCCGCGTCCTCGAGGCCACGGCCGCGACCCGTCAGGTCATCGTCCTCACGCACGACGATCGCCTGCCCCAGGCCGTGCGACTGCTCGGCATCGACGCCACCGTCCTCCAGGTCACCCGTCGGGACGGCTCCCGCGTCGAGGTCATCCCCGGTGGCGACCCTGCCGCCGTCCACCTCGACGAAGCGATCGCGGTCGCGCTCACCGAAGACCTGCCCGAGGACGTCCGCCGCCGCGTCGTGCCGGGCTACTGCCGGCTCGCGATCGAAGCGACCCTGAACGACGTTATCCGCCGCAAGCTCCTCTCCACGGGCGTCAGCCACGCATCGGTCGAAGAGCAGCTCGAAGCGGTCACCACGCTCAACACCCGCGCCGCGCTCGCGTTCTTCGGCGACTCGAAGAAAGGCGGCGAGGTCCTCACCCGCCTCGGGATGTACGGATCGTGGGCCCAGGACGCGTTCCAGACCTGCAACAAGAACGCGCACGATGCCTACGGTGGCGCGCTCGACAACCTCGTGCGCGACACCCGCAAGCTCGTCGAGAAGCTCCGGACCACTCTGTGACGACATCCGAAGAGCTGCTCGCGACCGCCCGAGCGCTCTGCGCCGATCCGCCGCCGGCGCTCGAGGGCCGGTGGCCCCGTGCCGTCGCGCTGCTCACCCGTCAGGCACTCGAGCTCGCGATCGACGACTACTGGCAGGCCCGCGCGCCGGGCGTCGCCGAGTGCCGTGCCCAACGCCCGAAGATGCTCTGCCTCCCGGAGTACTTGTCAGATCGTGCGCTGTCGCGAGAAGCGCACCAGACCTGGGTGGTGCTGAGCGGCGCCTGCCACCAACACGCATACGTGCTCGACCCGACCGCGGCCGAGCTCCTCGGCTGGGTCGGACGAGTCGAAGCGATCCGCGGCGCGCTGACGACCGCGGCAACGTGATCGGAGAACGCCAGACTGCGTACGTGCGGGGTCTGCTCGACTCCTGACGCCCGTACAGTGGCGACGTGCACGTCCCGTTCGAAGGCCTGATCGATCCCGCCTTCACCGCCGTGGGCGAGGCGTTCCGAGCGAACTTCCTGCCGGCAGGTGAGCGGGCTCCAGACCTCGGTGCTGCACTCTGCGTCGTCGCCGACGGGGCGGTCGTCGTCGACTGCTGGGGTGGCTGGTGCGATCCTGAGAGGCAACGGCCGTGGGAGAGCGACACGCTCGTGAACGCCTACTCCGTGCTGAAACCGGTCGCGGCAGTCCTCGCGCTGCAGCTCGTCGAGGCGGGCGAGCTCGACCTCGACCGACCGATCGCGGAGACCTGGCCCGAGTTCGCGCGTGCCGGCAAGAGCGCCGTCACCCTGCGCGACGCCCTCTCGCACCGAGCCGGACTGCCCGGCGTGCGCGCCCGGCTGCCCGACGACGCGATGTTCCACTGGGACACGATGTGCGCCGGCTTGGCTGCGTCGCAGCCGTGGTGGCGACCCGACGAAGGCCACGGGTACCACGTGAACACCTTCGGGTTCCTCGCGGGGGAGCCGGTGCGGCGAGCGACCGGTCTTTCGTTCGGTGCCGCGCTGCGTGAGCGGATGACCGGCCCCCTCGGTCTCGACCTGCACGTCGGGCTCGACGCCGGGGACTTGGCGAGAGTCGCTGACATCGACGCACCCGGGAGCATCCCCGAGCAGCCCGACCCGCGTGCGGTGCTCGCGGACGATGAGCACCAGCAGATGCTCCTGCACGCGTACTTCAACCCGCCGGGGCTGTCCGGCATCGGCGTCGTGAACACCCCCGAGTGGCGACGGAGCGCGATCCCGTCGACCAACGGCCACGCCACGGCACGCGCAATCGCCGGCTTCTACACCGCGCTCCTCGAGGGGGCGCCGCAGCCGATCCTGGGGCGTGGGCTCCTCACTGAGTCGATCACCACCCAGTCCGAAGGCCACGACCGGGTGCTCGACCGCCCGTCCCGCTTCGGACTCGGCTTCGCGCTCCACCAGGACGAGCGGCCCATCGGCGCGACGCGCGCCGCGTTCGGTCACTACGGCTACGGGGGCTCGCTCGGCTTCGCCGACCCCGATGCCGGGATCGCGTTCGCGTACCTGATCAACCGGCCCGGCGATCGGTGGCAGAACCCGCGCACCAAGGCTCTCCTCGACACGCTTCGTTCGTGCTGCTGAGCGGTGCCGGGCCTCGGCCCGAGTCGTTCGGGCGCGCCCGACGAGCCTGACCGCGGCGGCCGGGACTGTGTAGCGTTCCCGGATGCGTGTACGACCGGGACCGCGACTCGCCGTGCTCACGTCGACCACGCTCCCAGCCTACGGCTCGACCCGATCCCGTCACGTCACAATCCCGTCTCAGCCACTCCCCGGGTCCGAACACCTACCCTGTCAGGGGTAACAGTTCAGACTGGTAGGGTCGAGGCCT
>JBBQFJ010000210.1:0-3917 GCA_038321755.1 Acidimicrobiia bacterium
CATCGTGTTCGGTGGTCGGAATCATCAGGTCACGCTTGACGGTTTCGGTCGGCTGCAGCGAGCTCGGGAATGTCCGGAACCGATGAGTTTCCAATGGCGTGCCCGTCTTTACCGTGTACGGATGAATCAGCGTCGAGAACGTTCTCGCCGACGTCAACGAATTCGGAGGCAACTTGAAGCTTCTTCTTACGTCCGGTGGCGTCACCAACCCGAGTATCCACGATGCGCTGGTCGACCTGGTGGGCAAGCCGATCGACGAGTCCAGTGCCCTGTGCATCCCTACCGCGGAGTACGGCCACCCCTGGTGTACGCCGGCGTCGGCCTGGCGCTTCATCGCCGGTCAGGGCGACGTCGGCTGGAAATCGGTAGGCGTCCTCGAGCTCACCGCACTGTCCAGCATCGGCGAGGAGCGCTGGGTCCCCTGGGGTCGGGAGGCTGACGTTCTGCACGTGGACGTCGGTGATGCGACGTACCTGTGCCACTGGATGCGGCAGAGCGGGCTGGCCGATCTCCTCGGGACGCTGGCCGAGACGGTCTGGGTTGGGGTGAGTGCCGGAAGCATGGTGATGACCCCCCGGATCGGTGACGACTTCGTGACGTGGCCGTCCGCAACAGACGACCGCACCCTAGGACTCGTCGACTTCTCGATCTTCCCGCACCTCGACAACCCCGATCTGCCGTGGAACACGATGGCCACCGCAGAAGAGTGGGCAGCAAGCCTGTCGGGCCCTGCGTACGCGATCGACGACGAGACCGCCTTCAAAGTGGTCGACGGGACGGTCGAGATCGTCTCCGAGGGGCACTGGAAACTGCTCGCCTCGGACTGAGCCCTGGGCCGGCGAGCGGGACTTCCACATGAAGGATCCGCACGCGGCTATTGTCGCGCTCGAGCATTCTGAAGTTCCGGCTAGAGAGACGAGGTGCCGGTGGTGGATCTTGGTGGCGGCGTGTTCGTGTCGCGCGTCGATAGCGACGACTTCGACGCGGACGACGAGATCGGCGGGTTCACGCACACGCTGTTCGAGGACGGCGAGACGATGGCCGGAATCTGGAAGCCCGGCGCGGATGTCGGCTCATGGCCGAAGACAGAGCGGCTCCACGCCCGTGAGACCATCGTTGTGCTGGAGGGTTCGGTACGAATCGAGATCGAGGATGGACCGACGCTCGACCTCCGCGTCGGCGATATGGCCTCGATGCCGAAGAACGCCGTCACGACGTGGTACCCATCGGCCGACTTCAAAGAGATCTGGCTCTATTCCTGAAGGACCTGTGGCGCGCTTCGTCCGCGTGCAAGAGCTTCGGGAATGCTGAATGAGTAAGCGGGTCGTTGGAGCAAGCGCGCTTCGACCGCAGTCGCGCTACGCCTCGTCGGGCTTGTCGATCACGCAGAAGCGGTTTCCGTCAGGGTCAACGAGGACGACGAAGTCTTCGTCCTGTCCGTACTCACGGTCGTAGCGGGTCGCGCCGAGACCGAGTAGCCGCTCGACCTCGGCGGGCTGATCAGCGGTGTAGAGGTCTAGGTGAGTTCGGCTGAGGTCTCCAAGTGGTGGTAGACGGTCCTTTGGGACCCGGTCGAGCGAGATGTTTGGGCCTGCCCCGCTCGGATCGGTGAGCACCACCCAGCCGTCCTCGGGCGGCTCGCGCGGGACGTAACCGAGTGCCGCCTGCCAGAACGCGACCAGCTCGTCGAACCGCACACAGCGAATGAGGATCGAACCGACCCTGACTTTCGCCCGGTGGCGAGCGTCGAACGACGAGCCCGTGGTCACATGCCGAGCGTACCTAGTCCTCTCACCCGTCAATCCCTCCGGTCGAGGTGCGGAGCGCGTCAGGCCACAGGTTCTCGCGAGCCTCCGTGACCGCCAACAGGAGGTATCGCGCTCTCGTGGCGAGAGCTCGGGAATGTCGCCTGAGCGGGCCAGGGGGTAATCCTGCGGCGAGCGCCGGATGCAGGCGACGTCGGAACCAACTATTGATCGCAAGGTCACCGGTTTTGTGCGGCTTGCGATTCCGGCGAGCGTGGACGGTGAGGGGAGCGCCGGCGCGGGCGTCGGGGGAGTGTGGCTCGTCGTATATGAGCGCCGGATCCCGAGGGCACTGAGCAGCATCCAGGTTCGTTAAAGCCAGGTGGCGATCGCTGACGGCGTCGCGCATTACAACGCAGTAGGGTTGACGGGTCATGTCGGTGACTGTCATCTGTTTGTCACACGCGGACGGGGCGCTAGGTCGCGAGGTTGGTCAGTGCGTGGCCGACGCTCTCGGGTTCCGTTACGCCGACGAGGAAATTGTGATGGCTGCCGCCCGCGAGAAGGGGCTCTATCCGGAGTCCGTTGCCTTGGCGGAGACGCGTGGGGTGGGCCGAAGTCTCGAGGTCGATTTCGGCCGCCATGAACGCACTGAAACTCTCCGTGACCTAATCCGAGGGGCCGTCGGCGCGACCGCCGCTGAGGGCAGCGTCGTGATCGTCGCCCACGCCGCCTCCTACGCGCTCGCCGGGCGCAATGACGTGCTCCGCGTGCTCGTGACCGCCTCCCCGGACACGCGCGCCGCACGGCTCGCCGCAGCGGGCGGATTGAACGCGAGGGGCGCCGACAAGGAGCTTGCGGAGTCCGACAAAGGAAGAGCGGCGTATCTCCAAAGGTTCTACGGCGTGAACAACGAGCTCCCCTCCGATTACGATCTCGTTCTCAACACCGACCGGCTGCTGCCGGCGGCCGCAGCCGCGGTCATCGTCGATGTCGCGGCTGCGCTGAGCGCTCTCCCCAACTGACGAGGCAACGGCGGCATGCGCCAGAATTAGGGAATGTTGGATGGCGCCCTCTGGAGGCTTGATGTCGTGCGAACTACGCTCTCGTCCAGACGCCGGTAAGCAGGCCTGCCTCCGCGGAGCAGGTGTCCTTGAGCTTCGTGAGTGTCAGCTTGCGGTTGGCGACCTTCCACCGGTAGAGACCCTTCTTTGGGTAGCAGACAGGTACGCCGCTGATCGACAGGCGTCTGCCTGGCAGCGGCGAGAACGTCGCGGTGAAGTCGATGATTTTGACCTTTCCGTTCGGCTTCACCGCCATCGTGTAAGGCCCCACGAAGCTCGTAACGAAGCCCGTGGCGCCCGCGCGTTTCCAGTCCGCCGCAGTAACGGTGCGCGTCCATCGCCCGACGAGGTTGGTCGGGACAGAACTCGCTTCTGTGTTCGTCGCGCTCGCGACGGGAACAACGACAGCAGCAACTGCAAGACCGACCCCCCAGCACCGCCAAGCCGCTTCACGCCAACGCTTACTCATGGCGAACGCTCCTCTCGGTACCAAACTGAAAGGTGAGCTTAGCCCTGCTTCGCGCGTCGAGCAACGTTGCGCTTGACCTTCACATCAGGCGCACGAACACTCGCATCGCGAGCGATGCTTCTATGTTTGTCAAGCGTTCTGTGGCGCTCCGTTCTCGAGGAGCCTGTAGAGGTTGGGGGCGAGGTAGCGCTTGAGGCAGCGGTTGGCCTCGCGGCGGGTTTTGCCTTCGCTGATGCGGCGTTCGATGTACGCGATCGTGGCCGGATGGATTCGGCGTCGGGTGACGAGGATCTGGTGCAGGGCCCTGTTGAGCTGACGATCGCCGCTGCGGTCGAGTCTGTAGCGGATCGTTTGTCCGGAGGAGGCGGGGATCGGGGCGACGCCGGCGAGCCGGGCGAACGCTGCTTCGCTTCTGATCCGGCCTTTGTGGGACCAGGAGAGCACGACCTGGGCGGCCAAGAGCGGCCCGACGCCGGGCTGGTCGAGGAGCTGGGGGCGCGAGCTTCTCGGTCAGGGTCTTGATCTCGCGGGCGAGCTCGCGTTCCTCGACGGTCAGCTGTCGGATACGGCGAGCGACCGAGCGGAGCGCGAGCAGCGCGCCACGCAACTCCGGGTCGTTGCGGCGTGCCGGTCGGGTCG
>JBBQFJ010000211.1:0-3915 GCA_038321755.1 Acidimicrobiia bacterium
GGCAAGTCGCTGCTCGAACCCGATCGGGTCGACGACTGCCGGGCGCTCCTCGAGAGCGGACGGGTGCTGGTGCCGAGCGACGTCGTCGTCGCCAGTGAGATCTCCGCCGACGCCGAGACCCAGGTCGTCCCGGCCGGCGCGATGCCCGACGGGTGGATCGGCCTGGACATCGGTCCCGGCACCGCGGCGGCCTACGCCGACGTCGTCAGCGGTGCCTCGACGGTGCTGTGGAACGGGCCGATGGGCATGTTCGAGCTGGCACCGTTCGCGGCCGGCACGCGGGTGGTCGCCGAGGCCGTCGCCGACTGTGCCGGCTTCACCGTGGTCGGCGGCGGGGACAGCGCGGCGGCGGTGCGCCAGATGGGTCTCGCCGACAGGGTGAGCCACGTGAGCACGGGCGGCGGCGCGTCGCTCCGGTACCTGGAGCTCGGCGACCTTCCCGGGCTGGCCGCGCTCCGCAACGCGAGGAGATCGACGTGACCGATCGCCAACCGATGATGGCGGGCAATTGGAAGATGCACCATGACCATCTCAGCGCGATCCAGGTCGTCCAGAAGCTCTCCTACCGGCTCGACAAGGACGACTACGAGGCGACCGAGGTCGTGGTGTGCCCGCCGTTCACGGATCTGCGGTCGGTGCAGACCACCTTGGAGGCCGACCGCATCCCGATCCGCCTCGGTGCGCAGAACTGCCACTGGGAGAAAGAGGGCGCCTTCACCGGTGATGTGAGCCCCCTGATGCTGGCGAAGCTGCGGGTGCGCTACGTGATCGTCGGGCACTCCGAGCGCCGCGAGATCTTCGGTGAGACCGACGAGTGGGTGAACCGCAAGGCCAAGGCGGTCCTCGCCGCCGACATGCTCCCGATCGTCTGTGTGGGAGAGACCCTCGAAGAGCGCGAGGCGGGCCAGACCGCGGCCAAGGTCGAGGGTCAGGTCCGGGCTGCGTTCATCGGCATCCGGGCCGAGGCCCTGGCGACGAGCGTGGTGGCCTACGAGCCGATCTGGGCCATCGGCACCGGGCGCAACGCCACCCCGGAGGACGCCGACGAGACGATCGCGTTCATCAGGGCCACCCTGCGTGACGTGGCCGGCGCCGATGTCGCCGCCGCCGTCCGCATCCTCTACGGCGGCAGCGTGAAGCCGGGCAACGTGGCGGACCTGATGGCGATGCCGGAGATCGACGGCGCCCTGGTCGGGGGCGCCTCCCTCGACCCGGACGATTTCGCCCGCATCGTCCGCTGGCGGCCATGACGTCCTCGGCGGCCGGTGCGCCCGGGTGTGACGGCCGGTGCCCGGGCTGCGGTCTAGACTCCCCGCCGTGCTGAACGCCGTGCTGATCGTCCTCCAGCTCACCGTCTCGGGGCTGCTCATCCTGTTCGTGCTGCTGCACGCCGGGCGGGGCGGCGGTCTGTCGGACATGTTCGGTGGGCAGATGGGTGGCTCGATGGCCGGTTCGACGGTGGTCGAACGCAACCTCGACCGCCTGACCGTGGTCACCGCGGTCGTCTTCGGGTTCACGACGATTCTGCTGTCCCTGCGCTTGTAGGCGCTGGGAGCCGAGTTCCGCCACCTGCGGAAACGGCTCAAGTACTCTCCCGGTGCGGCCGATCCCCCTCGAGAGGCAGGCGGCGATGAACGCCGCGCCGAACGCAGGGGAGCGCGTGACGTGAGCGGTTCTTGGAGGATTCGTCCCACGCGCCTGGGAGCCACCTTGGTGGTTCTGGGGCTGATGGTGGCTGCATGCAGCGGTGGTGGTGGCGACCGCTCGCTCCCCACGGAGAACACCGGCAGCGTCGGGCCGCCCGCGGCCGGGACTGCCGTCTTCGGCGCCGAGCAGGAGCCGGCGTGCGCCGACTGGATCGCCACCTGCGCCGGATCCCTGTGGGGTGTCTGGACGCTGGGTGGCCAGACCACGCCGCGCGCGTTCAACATCACGGCCAACGGCTACTCGCCGAGCCCGCTGCTCGCCGGCGAGCCGACGGTGCAGGCCGGTCCGCCGCTCACCGTGACCTACAAGATCGCCTCCGCCGCGGTGTGGTCGGACGGCGTGGCGATCACCGCGGACGACTTCGTCTACACGTGGAAGCAGATCGTGGACGGCGACGACATCTACGACAAGTCCGGCTACGCCAGCATCGCCTCGATCGCCACCCCCGACCCGAAGACGGCGGTCGTGACGTTCTCCGAGACCTACGCCGCGTGGCGTGACCTCTTCGGCGGTTTCTACGGCGTGTTGCCGTCGCACCTCCTGACGGGCAAGGACCGCGCGGCCGAGATGAAGGACGGCTACGCGTGGTCCGGTGGCCCGTGGATGCTCGAGGGCGGGACCACGGGTTGGAAGAAGGGCGAGAGCATCACGCTCGTGCCGAACCCGAACTACTGGGGTGTGAAGGCGAGCATCCAGAAGGTCGTCTTCCGCTTCATCACCGAGACGTCGTCGGAGTTCCAGGCGTTCAAGTCCGGGCAGGTGATGGCGATCTACCCGACTCCGCAGCTGGACTACGCCGACGAGCTGAAGAAGCTGCCGAACACAGGCTTCTTCGTGGACGACAAGACGCTCGGTCTCGAAGCGGTGTGGTTCAACGCCGAGAAGGCGCCCGTGAACTCGAAGGCCGTGCGGCAGGCGTTGGCGTACGCGACGGATCGCGACGCGATCGTGAAGCAGCTGTTCGAGCCGCTGAGCCCGGACATCTCGCCGAGCCAGAGCCTGCTGTCCCAGGTGGATCCGACGTACTACGACCCCGCGTTCTCCGGTTACACGCGCGACCTGTCGAAGGTCGACGCGCTGATGACCGGTGACGGTTGGACGAAGTCCGGCGGCACGTGGACCAAGGGCGGCAAGAAGGCCACGATCCCGTTGACCACGACGTCGGGCGACTCGCGTCGTGAGCTCATGGAGCAGATCCTGCAGAGCCAGTGGAAGCAGGCCGGCTTCGACGTGAAGGTGACGAACACCGACTCCGACACGCTGTTCGGCAAGTGGGGTCCGGAGGGCAACTTCACCGCCGCGATCTGGTCGCAGGGCGCGGTGTCTCCCGACCCGGGCCTCTGCTACATGCTCTGCTCGGTGAACATCCCGACGAAGGCGAACGACTTCTCCGGGAGCAACTGGACCCGGGTGCCGTCGGCCACGCTCGACCAGCAGTGGACCCTGGTCGATCAGATGGTGAATCCCGTTGTCCGGGTGCCCGCGGCGAAGGCCGGTCAGCGCACGGCGGCCGACGAGGTCGTGGCGTTGCCGATCTCGCCGGTGCCGGACGTCGGTATCTGGAGCACCGCGAAGTTGCGCGGTCCCATCGCCGACAACGCCGTGTACTCGATGTTCTGGAACATGAACGAGTGGACGCTCGTGGGCTGAGCGCCCCCGGAGACGCCGGCGTGACGGGCGGGAGACGAGGGTGTCCCCGCCCGTCATGGCGCCGATCAGTGAGGGTGCGCCGGTAGGCTCGCAACGGTCATGCCGACCTTCGTCGCCCGGCGACTCCTCGTCTCCATCCCGGTGCTGTTGCTGGCATCGGTGCTGGTGTTCTTGCTGGTGCGCTCCACCACGGACCCGGCGGCGCGTCTGCGTCGCAACGCCGACACGGAGTCCTACGCGCGGGAGCGCGAACGTCTCGGTCTGAACGATCCGCTGCCCGTCCAGTACACGCGTTGGCTCGGCGACTTCGTGCGCGGCGACTGGGGCGAGAGCGCGAAGGGTCGTCCCGTCAGCGCGGAGATCCGACGCGCGTTGTGGAACACCACCCAGCTCGTCGTGTTCGGTGTGCTGCTGTCGATCGTCGCCGCCATCGGGATCGGTGTGATCTCCGCGTTGCGACGTGGCAGCGCGATCGATCACGCGTTCACCGGATTGTCGTTCGCGGGGCTGAGCGTTCCGACGTTCGTGTTCGCGCTCTTGATGATCGAGTTGTTGACC
>JBBQFJ010000212.1:0-3892 GCA_038321755.1 Acidimicrobiia bacterium
GTTGGGCAACCAGTATGGGAGCCGAGCGCCGAGGTAGGTGTCGTGGTCGTCGAGGATCGGGCTCGTGCTCATGATCGTCCAGAGTTCTGCTCCGTCGTCGCGGACGAATTTGAAGTCGAGGCTCTCGGAGATTCGTTCTCGTCTCCGTCCGAGGTTGTGTTCCGAGATGCGGCGACCCTCTTCGTCCATGAACGTGAAGATGTGGGTCCCGACGATGTCGGCCGATGGCCGCCCGAGCAGCTGGCCATACGGTCGTTGACGTATGTCGTGCCTCCTTGTGCGTCGATGGTCTAGATGCCTTCTTGGGCGAGTTCGACGATCATCTGGTGGCGGCGCCGGCTGTCGGCGAGGGCGTGCTCGGCGTCGAGGCGGTCGGTGATGCGCACATTGAAGACGATGCCGTGTCGAGCAGGTTGTTGGCGACGACTTCGACGTGCCGCCACGTGCTATCGGAGGTCATGACGCGCAGTTGGAGCGGAACGTTCGGGCCGGACGTCGCTGCGGTGTCCGCGAACGACCTCGCGGCTTGGTCTCGGTCCTCGGGGTGCACGAGCTCGAGGACGTTGCGGCCGATCCACGGGTGGGTTTCGAAGCCGAGTATGCGCTCGGCGGCGGGGCTGACGAGCTGCAGAGT
Source organism: Acidimicrobiia bacterium (assembly GCA_038321755.1). Taxonomy (GTDB): domain Bacteria; phylum Actinomycetota; class Acidimicrobiia; order IMCC26256; family PALSA-555; genus JALHSW01. The sequence goes on from JBBQFJ010000212.1 coordinate 635, forward strand.
GCCTTCTGGGTCGGTGACGACGATGATGTCGGGTGAGTGGTGCAGCAGTGCCTGTAGGCGCTCCTCGCTTCGCCGATCGGGGCCTCGGCTGGCCGGCGCTCGGTGATGTCTCTCAGGTTCAGGACGACGCCGTTCACTGCGGGATCGTCGACGAGGTTGCTCGCAACGAGTTCGACTGTGCGCCAACTTCCGTCGGCGTGCGCGACGCGAACCTCGAAGGGATCGCGGCGATCCTTCGTCGGCGACGTGATCGCATATCGGATCCCCCAGGGACAGGTCAGCGCCGGGCTCCTCGTGCTCCACCGCATCGTCGGCGGCTGCCCGTCGCGCGGGTTCGTCACCCGCGGCGACAACCGGACCCAGACCGACGCATGGAGACCCACGTTCCGCGACGTCATCGGCGAGAAGTGGGTCGTCGTCGCCGGAGTCGGCGATGGACCTGCGCAGTCCACTCGTGCTCGCAGGCTTCGCCGTAATCGTGGTCGTCGCCGCAGCTTCAACGGTCCTGCGACGCCGACCGGAAACCACCGATCCCGACCGGTGTCCCAGGTTCTCCCTGACGTGCGTGTCAGTTCAGCGCTATGGTCTGGATGTGAGGCCAGGGGGGTCGGGGAGTCGCGGAGTTCCGAACGATGGACGTCGTCGTACGCGCCTCTGGGCGACACGGGTGGTGGCGCTGACGGTCGGTGTGTGCGCCTTCGTCGTCGGCACCGGCTCCGTTCACGCCGGTCGAACGGGTGCGAGCGGTTCGAACGGCTCTGATTCCTACTGGCCGATGCACCCGATCGACAGTCGATTCCGTGGCGCCAACGCACTCGACCGAGCTGACGTGAACGGCGACGGACGAGACGACTACGTCACGAACTACGAGTTCGACCAGCGCTACGTCGTGACCTTCACCCCCAAGAGGAAGTCCGCGCTGACGCGCCCGTGGCCGAGCGTTGTCGTGCCGTGCCCGACCGCAGAACCGGGGCGAGGTTGTGACACCGAAAGCGCAACGCTCGTCGACCTCGATGGCGACGGCAACCTCGACATCGTCGGCGCCCAAGGCGGCCACCCGAGCCAGTTCTTCGACGGCAACGAACCGGGCGTACGCGTCTTCTGGGGCCCTGATCAGGGGGGTGTCCGTGACGCGTCGGCGTGGACCGATGCCGGACGGTTCCCGGCCACCATCGAGCAGGGTCACTATCTCGATCTGACGCCCTCGGATGTCAACGGCGACGGTGCCGTTGACATCATCGCCGGTGGACGCGTCTACTTCGTCAACGGGAAGAAGGCGGGGATCGTGTGGCTCGAGGCACCCCACGACCGCGCCGCGCGCCGCGACCTCGCGGCGTGGAAGCTCCATGCGATCGACCCCGACACCGCGGGCGGTCACGGCTTCTTCCTCACCGATCTCACCGGCGACGGCGCCCCTGACATCGTCGACGCGAACGCCGACTTCGACACGCCCGACGAGCAGGAATCCGTGGCCTGGTACGAGAACCCAGGCCCCGGATCCGCCGCGACAACGGGTCCGTGGCAGCGGCACGAGCTGTATCGCAATCCCGGGTTCTATGGGAAGCCTCAGATCGTCGCCGCCGACATAAATCGGGACGGCCGCAAGGACCTGATCACCCAGACGGTCGATGAGTATCTGCTGTTCATCCGAAGGCCCGGACGCCGGCCTTCGTTTCGGCTCCGACGGGTGGCGAAGCCTCCAGAGATTCGCTGGGCCTCACGCGGACTCGCGGTCACCGATCTCGATGGCGATCAGCAGCCCGACATCGTCGGCATGCTCACCCACGACGACGCCGTCCTCCCCGTGGGGAAGGCGTCGGTCTACTGGATGAGCCACGACGCATCGACGTCGATCGGGAAGGGCTGGCAGGTCCACACCATCAAGTGGTCACCCGGTCGGACCATGGCGGGGACCTTCGGCGAGAAGTGGGACCAACTCCGGGTGCGCGACGTCAACAGGGACGGCGCCCCGGACCTCGTCGCCAACGACGAGGAGTGGTACCAACAGCCCGGAGGCGAGTACCTGGCCTTCGACAAGCGAGGCACCGACGGCGAGGCGGTGTCGGTCGTGTGGTTCGAGAACCGGATGCACCGGCGCCCGTACCGGTGCGTCGAACGCAACACGACGTGCTCGATCGAGGCCGAGCACCCCGCCCAACTCGGCGACGGCACCTGGATCGAACGCAACACGGTGAGCGGCGCCAGCGGAGCGAGCTACATCCAGGCGTTCAACGGTGTTGATCCCGCGAACTGCCCGTCTGCGCCACAAGCGAACGAAACCACGGCCGACTGTCCACCTCGCGCCGACGGCGCGTTGTTGCCGAGCGACACGACCGGCGCCACCTACAGGATCCGCACCAGTGCCGGTTCGCGCGACGTCTGGGTTCGGCTCTTCGCTCCGAGAGCGTTCGGCAACGGGCTCGGAGGCTCCCGTTCGGACTCGGTATTGGTGTCGATCGACGACCAACCGGCAACGACCGTCGGGGACAAGGTCCCTGCTCCCGGAGAGTGGACCTGGGTTCGCGTCCCTGGACCGGCGCGACTCCAAGCCGGCAATCACACGATCACGCTACGGGTGCGTGAGCGAGGCACCGCGGTCGACCGGATCGTGCTCACGCGAGCGGGGAGCACCGCACCAACCCGCGAAGGTCCCATTGGCGGCTCCTGACTCCAGTCGCGACGACGAGCCCGCGGACGAGTGCTTCACGGGTGGCGCAGACGGCGGCCCCGAGGGTCATGTCAGGCAGAACGGATGACGCTGTTCGTGGGTCCTGGCATTGACGATGTGCGGGTGGCGTCGGCGCGCATCGCGCCGTTCATCCACGACACCCCGGTGATGACCTCGAGGTCTCTCGACGATCTGGTCGGTGCTCGGGTTCACTTCAAGTGTGAGCATCTGCAGCGGGCCGGCGCGTTCAAGTTTCGGGGCGCGGCCAACGCGGTGTTCGCCCTGGATGAGCCGACTGCGGCTCACGGTGTGGCCGCGCATTCCTCGGGGAATCACGCCGCCGCGTTGGCGCTTGCCGCGTCGATGCGAGGGATTTCGTGCCACGTTGTGATGCCGACGTCCACTCCCCGGGTCAAGCAGGACGCGGCCCGTTCCTACGGGGCGACCATCACGTTGTGTGACCCGACCCTGGAGGCTCGGCGCGAGATTGCTCGCGGCGGTCATCCGCGATACTGGCGCGACCGAGATCCACCCCGACTCGCGGGAGCGCAGCGCGTCCTCACGATCGACCTGCATACCGGTCATGGCCC
>JBBQFJ010000213.1:0-3858 GCA_038321755.1 Acidimicrobiia bacterium
CACGAGAAGTCACGCCTCAACGACATCCTGCGGGAGAACAACGTCGCGACCTGATCGCCGCTTCGGTCGGACGCCAGCCGGCACGGAACGGCTCGTCCAGGCTCGAGGCCCTCGGGGACGCCGACACGGTGCTCGCGCTGCCCTGGAGCTTCCCCGGGCCACGACGGAGTGCCCGGAGACCGCTCTGGAGGCCCCTCCGAGGGGCGTACGAGCGCTGAGGGACGGTCGCCCCGGTCCTACCCGCCGGGATGGCCGCGTGACGGATGGGCGCGTGACGGATGGCCGCGTCAGAGACGGCGTAGCAGTGTGACGACCTTGCCGTAGATCGAGACGTCGGCCGGGTCGAAGACCATCTCCGCCATCGTGGGGTTCTCGGGGCGGAGGACGATCTTGCCCCGCCGGCGCAGGTAGGTCTTGACCGTCGCCTCCTCGCCGGGGATGCCGGCCACGACGATGTCGCCCGCCTCGGCGGTGGGCTGCTGCCGCACCACGACGTAGTCGCCGTCGAGGATGCCGGCGTCGACCATCGACTCACCGCGCACCTTGAGCATGAAGAGCTGCCCCGCGCCGGTGAAGTCCTCGGGGACGGGGATGGTCTCCTCGACCCGATTGTCGGTGAGGAGGCCGGAGCCCGCGGCGATCTCGCTGGTCATCAGCGGGATGTGGCGGACGGGCCGGCGCTCGATGGCCGTACCGGACGACGAGTCGTACACGAGCTCCATCGCTCGGGGCTTCGTGGGGTCGCGCTTGAGGAAGCCCTTGTCCTGGAGCGCGGCGAGGTGGGCGTGGACGGTGGAGCTCGACGAGAGCCCGACGGCCTCGCCTATCTCCCGGACGCTGGGCGGGTATCCCCGCTCGCGGACCTCTCCGTCGATGAACTCGAGCACTTGGCGTTGGCGGTCGGTCAGATCGGTCATGCGCAGCACGGTACCACGATCATGTGTTCGGGGCAAACACCTGTTCGCTCGACCGCTCGCAGGAGCTCGCTCGGTGGGTGCGAACAAATGTTCTTGACGTCGAACAGGCGTTCTGCTTGGATGCGAACAGTTGTTCGGAGCGTCGAGCCGGTCGCTCTCCCTCCTGGTCGCTCGTCGAGCGGGAGGGAGGCGCCCGGAAACGGTGAGAACTGGGGCTCAGGTAGCTGTCACACCCCCCTGGTTCGATCTCTCGGACAACGCAATCGAGCACTTGCCGTGAGACCAATTGAGTGAAGGAGCTCTCCAAGATGGCTGCCGTTACGACCGTTCCCGGCTTCAGCGCACCGATGGGACCTTCGATCCCGCGGCGCGCGCTGTGTGGTGCCACCCCACGCAGTGGCTGGGTCACCCCCACGACCTACCGGCGCCGGCGTCTGGCCGTTGCCACGTTGGCGCTGGGTCTGGTGGTCGTGGCAGCACAGGCGGGCGCTGCGCTCGGGGGCTTGCCCCTCGCTTCCCCCGAGCGCCGCTCGACCGTCTCCACCGCGACCCGGAGCGCGGGCGCCCCGGCCGCGGCCGCCGCGGCAACGGCCGCGGGCGTCATCGCCCCTGGCGCCGTCGTTCATGCTGTCGTCGTCCGTGCGGGTGATTCGCTCTGGTCGATCGCGGCCCGCCTCGCCCCGGGTGAGGACGTCCGACCGATCGTCGACGAGCTGTCCGCGGCTCGCGACGGCGCCCCGCTGGTGCCGGGCGAGACGATCCGGCTCCCCGACTGAGCCGGCCGGGCGCGCTCGGCGCAGTCGGGGAGTCGGCGCACGGATCGGAGAGCGCCGTCGTGGTGCTGGTCGCGAGGTACCGTGCGCGGGTGCGCTGTCCCTACTGCGAAGCCGACGACGACAAGGTCGTCGATTCGCGACCGCTCGACGAGGGTGCCGCCGTGCGTCGCCGGCGGGAGTGCCTGGGTTGCGGGCGGCGCTACACCACGCACGAGCGCGCGGTGGAGCTCCCCCTGATGGTGCTCAAGCGCTCGGGGCTCAAGGAGCCGTTCGAGCGCAGCAAGCTCGCCGACGGGATCCGCCGGGCACTTGCCGGTGGCGGCGTCGTGTCGTCGGCCGTCGTCGACGCCTTCGTGACCGAGATCGAGGAAGACGCCCGCGCGGCCGGGCCCGAGGTCCCGAGCGAGATGCTCGGGGTCGCGGTGCTCGAGCACCTCCGCACCGTCGATCCGGTGTCATACCTGCGGTTCGCCTCGGTGTACAAGGGCTTCGACGCCGTCGCCGACTTCGAGGCCGAGGTCGTCGAGCTCAACAAGACCACCGAACCGAAGCGCCGCCCCTCCCGCTGAGCCGACCTCCTTCGACGAGCCCATCTCCCCGACGAGCCCATGATTCGGGTGCGGGGGAGGAGTTGTTGGAGTTTCTGGTGTTGAGGGTTGACACAGGTGTAGTTCCGGTGGTGTAATTCACACCGCATCTCGCGTCCGGGGGGACACAAACCACAACATCTTGTGGTTCACGACGCTCTCCGGACGCCTCGGCCAGGCAAGACAGCCCACGGGCAGGAAGGAACACCTCATGGCGATGGCGCCGGAGCAGATCGGCATCGGGATCCGCCGATACTTCACCCAGGCAGGGGTCCACCCGTACGAGACGGTGGAGTGGGAGCTGCGCGAGGCGCGCATCCAGAACTTCAAGGACGGCACCGACGCCTTCTACCAGCCCGACGTCGAGTTCCCGGTCGGTTGGTCGCAGAACGCGACCAACATCGTCGCCCAGAAGTACTTCCGCGGCACGCTCGGCACCGACGAGCGCGAGCACTCGCTCAAGCAGGTGATCGACCGCGTCGCCGACACGATCACCGCGTGGGGCGTGCGCGACGGCTACTTCGTCGATGACCAGGAGGGCGCCGCCTTCCGCAACGAGCTGAAGTTCGTGCTGCTCCACCAGCGCGCGGCTTTCAACTCACCGGTGTGGTTCAACATCGGCGTGAAGGGTGTGCCGGCGCAGGCCAGCGCGTGCTTCATCCTCGCGGTCGAGGACACGATGGACGGGATCCTCAACTGGTACCGCGAAGAGGGGACGATCTTCAAGGGTGGCTCCGGGTCGGGCATCAACCTCTCCAACATCCGCTCTTCGCAGGAGCACCTCGCGGGAGGCGGCACAGCATCGGGTCCGGTGAGCTTCATGCGCGGTGCCGACGCATCGGCCGGCACGATCAAGAGCGGTGGCAAGACGCGTCGCGCCGCGAAGATGGTGATCCTCAACGTCGACCACCCCGACATCGAGGAGTTCATCTGGTGCAAGGCGCGTGAGGAACGCAAGGCGCGCGTGCTGCGCGACGCCGGCTTCGACATGGACCTCGATGGACTCGACTTCCACTCGATCCAGTACCAGAACGCGAACAACTCGGTGCGCGTCAGCGACGAGTTCATGCAGGCCGTCGTCGACGACGCGACCTGGGACCTCCGGGCCGTCAAGACCGGTGACTCGATCAAGCAGCTGCGCGCTCGTGACCTGATGCGGCAGATCGCCGACGCCGCGTGGGAGTGCGCCGATCCGGGCATGCAGTTCGACACCACGATCAACAAGTGGCACACGGCATCGAACACGGGTCCGATCAACGCGAGCAACCCGTGCTCGGAGTACATGCACATCGACAACTCGGCGTGCAACCTCGCGAGCATCAACCTGCTGCGCTACCTCGAGGACGACGGCAGCTTCGACGTCGAGGGCTTCAAGCACACGGTTGAGGTCGTGTTCACCGCACAGGAGATCCTGGTCGGCAACGCGGATTACCCGACCGAGGCGATCGGCGACAACAGTCGAAAGTTCCGCCAGCTCGGCATCGGATACGCGAACCTGGGCGCACTCCTGATGGCGCAGGGCGTCGCGTACGACTCGGAGCCCGGGCGGGCGTGGGCGGGAGCGATCACCGCGCTGAT
>JBBQFJ010000214.1:0-3795 GCA_038321755.1 Acidimicrobiia bacterium
GATCGGAGCCGCGCTCGGGATCCTGGGTGCCGGTGGGGTGCTCGTCCCGATCAACACCCGCTTCAAAGGGCCCGAGGCCGCGTACGTGTTGGGGAAGTCGCGTGCCCGACTCCTGTTCACCGTCACCGACTTCCTCGATGCCGACTACGTCGCGTTGCTTCGCGATGCCGAGGCTGATCTGCCGTCGCTCGAGCAGACGATCGTCCTGCGCGGCACGGTGCCGACCGACTCGTCCTCGAGTGCGGTGCCGAACGTGATCGGCGCGCACGAGTACCTGGCCGCTGGCGACGCGGTGAGTGAAGCCGATGCGAACGCGAGGATCGACGCGGTGCGGAGCGACGACCTCTCGGACCTGATCTTCACCTCCGGCACCACCGGGCGGCCCAAGGGCGTGATGGTCACGCACGGTCAGTCATTGCGCGTCTACGAGGCGTGGACTGACGTCGTCGGTCTCCGCGAAGGCGACCGCTACCTGATCATCAACCCGTTCTTCCACACGTTCGGGTACAAGGCGGGCTGGATGTCGTGCATCCTGCGCGGGGCCACGATCGTGCCGTTCCCGGTCTTCGACCTTCCGAGCGTGCTCGACATGGTCTCGAAGGAGCGCATCTCCGTGCTCCCCGGACCGCCGACGTTGCTGCAAGGCATCCTCGACTACCCGGAACGCTCGAAGCACGACCTGTCGTCGCTCCGGCTCACCGTCACCGGGGCGGCGGCGGTGCCGGTCACGTTGATCGAGCGGCTGCGCGACGAGATGACCTTCGAGACGATCATCACCGGCTACGGGCTCACCGAGACCACCGGCACGACCGCGATGTGCCGTCACGACGACGATCCCGAGACGATCGCGAACTGGTCGGGCCGAGCGATCCCCGACACCGAGCTTCGCGTCGTCGACGACGACGGGAACGAGGTGGATCGCGGGCAACCCGGTGAGGTCGTGACCCGCGGCTACCACGTGATGCAGGGCTACTTCGAGGAGCCCGAGGAGACGAAGGCGACGATCGATCCTGACGGCTGGTTGCACACTGGCGACATCGGGGTGATGGATGACCGCGGGTACATCAAGATCACGGACCGCAAGAAGGACATGTTCATCGTCGGCGGGTTCAATGCGTATCCCGCGGAGATCGAGAACCTGCTGATGCGTCACGAATCGCTGGCGCAGGTGGCGGTGATCGGCGTTCCCGACGAGCGCATGGGGGAAGTCGGCATGGCCTACGTCGTGCCTCGCCCAGGTGCGACCGTCGATCCCGACGAGCTCGTCACCTGGGCGCGTGAGCAGATGGCGAACTACAAGGTGCCGCGTCGGGTCGAGGTGGTCGACGAGCTGCCGTTGAACGCGAGCGGGAAGGTCCTCAAGTTCGAGCTGCGAGCCCGAGCCGCTAGCGGATCGTGATCTGCGACGCGGGTCCCTCGGTGACGACGCCACCGGTCGCGTCGTAGCTCCAGACGTCGTACACGCCCTCGCCGGGCTGGTTCTTCGAGAACTTGTCGAAGCTCGACGACGCGCCGCGCCAGTGGATCGACTTCCCCTTCGCGAGCAGTGCAGTGCAAGCAGCAAAGGTGTTGCAGTCCGCGCGACCCTTCAGGTTCGCGGTGAACGCCTTGGCCATCTTGGCGGGGTCGTCGGACTTCGCCTTCACGGCGGCGAGTGCCGCGAGGATCGTGCAGTCGTACGAGTGCGCTGAGAACACGGGCTCGATGTCCTTCGTCGCGAAGACGCTCTGGAACGGGCTGTCGACGCCGGCCGGGGAAGCCGCGGGCGCGGTGCCCTTGATCCCGGCGACGGCTGCGGGGTTGGTCGGGTCGACGAGCTGCCCGAAGCCAGCATCCTGCATCCCGTTGGCCGTGTAGGTCGGCAGGGTCGCCGGTGTCGCGCCGGCGGCGATCATCGCCTGGACGACCTTGGCGCCGTCGCTCGTGGTGCCGAGCACGACCACCGAATCGGGCTTCTTGCTGAGCACCTGCTTCACCTGCGCGGTGACGTCACCACCGGTCGCGTTGTACCGTTCGTCCGCGACCACCTTCGCGCCACCTTGTTCCAGCTCGGTGGCGAGCGAGTCGCCGACGTGCGCGAGCCACGAGTCGTCGAGCGCGACGATGCCGACCTTGCTCCGGCCGTCGGCGAGCAGCAGCTCGGCGAGCGCCGGACCCTGCAGCGAGTCAGGAGGCGCGGTGCGGAAGTAGAGCCCACCCGACAGGGTGGGTCCGTCCTGGTCGAGCTGCGCGGCCGTGTTGGATCCCGAGCACATGAGGGCCTTGTCCTTCACGTCGGACAGGATCCCGAGCGCGGTGGGGGAGGAAGCCGGCCCGATGATCACGCGCGCCTCGTCGTTCTTGATCAGCGTGTCGACGGTCTGGGCGACCACGTCGACGGACGTGCCATCGTCGGCGGCCACGAGGGTCACCGGCTGCCCGTTCACCCCGCCGGCTGCGTTGATCTCGTCGACCGCGAGCTGCACGGGCGCCCGCAGCGAGTCGAGGAGCGACGTGAGGTCACCGGTCTCGGGCGCCAGGCTGGCGATGACCAGCTTGGCGTTCTTGCCCGAGGCGTCGTTGCCCGGCGCGGCCGCGACCTGTGCACCGGCCCGGGTGACAGGCGCGACGGTGAGGAGGGCGAGGGCGAGGAGCGCCGCTGTCACGACCGAGGCCGGGCAGAGCAGCCGGGCTCGGTGCATGGACGTGCTCCTGTTCGGGGTGGGTTGGCGGGGCCGCATTCCGGGGAAGGGGTTCCGGAGGATGATCCAGCGTACCGACCGCACCTCCGGTCGCCACGGCAGGCTCCGGCTCCCTGGTCGCCGCCGGCGACGCTCCGCTTGTCTGGGGGCTGGCGGAGCGGGGACACTGAACCTGTTCCAGAGAGGCGGGAGCCTGCATGCTCGACCTGCTGATCCGTGGTGGCAACGTCGTCGACGGGACCGGCGCGCCGTCGCGTCCGGCCGACGTGGCCATCCGGGACGGCCGCATCGTCGCGGTCGCGTCGCCGGGCCAGGTCACCGAGGACGCCACCGAGGTGTTCGACGCCACCGGCCTCATCGTCACGCCGGGCTTCGTCGATCCGCACACCCACTACGACGCCCAGCTCTTTTGGGACCCCGCGGCCTCGTCGTCGAGCTTGCACGGCGTCACCACGATCATGGCCGGCAACTGCGGTTTCACCCTCGCACCGGTGGCGGGTGAGGACGCCGACTACCTGCGCCGAATGATGGCCAAGGTCGAGGGCATGCCACTCGCCGCGCTCGAGCAGGGTGTTCCGTGGGAGTGGTCGACGTTCGCCGAGTACCTCGACCAGCTCGACGGCCAGATCGGTGTCAACGCCGGGTTCCTCGTCGGGCACTGCGCACTCCGACGCAACGTGATGGGCGGCGAATCCGTCGGCAACGAGGCGTCGCCGGAGCAGGTCGCGGAGATGTCCCGCCTCTTGCACGAGGCGATCGAAGCCGGGGGACTCGGGTTCTCCACGACGCTCGCGTTCACGCACTCCGACGGCGACGGCGAGCCGGTCGCCTCGCGGTGGGCCACGCGCGACGAGGTGCTCGCGCTCTGTGCGACCGTGCGCGACCACGAGGGCACCACGCTCGAGTACGTCACCGACGGCTGCATGCGCGGCTTCCGCGACGACGAGGTCGAGCTGATGGCGGCGATGAGCCTCGCCGGGCGTCGTGCGCTCAACTGGAACGTGCTCACGGTCGACTCCAAGGAGCCCGAGCGCTACCGCGAGCAGCTCGCGGCGTGTGAGCACGCTGCCGAGCAGGGCGGTCGCGCGGTCGCACTCACGATGCCCGTCCTCGT
>JBBQFJ010000215.1:0-3759 GCA_038321755.1 Acidimicrobiia bacterium
GGGCTGGGGGTGGCCCCGGCCCCCCCCCCGTCCTGGGGCGCGGCGTGGCGGGCGGTTCCGGTTAAGGCGTCCCGCCCCCGGCCCGTGGGGGGTGTGACCCGCGACCAGGGGTCAGGCGGGTTCGAGCTCGAAGAGGGCCGACAGCGCGATCGGCATGACCTTTCGCACGCGCAGGCCGGCGCGCGCGAACAGAGCGTCGAACTCGGGTCGGGTCCGCTCCCGGCCGGCGCCGGTGTCGACGAGCATCTCCAGGTCGACCGCCTTCGCGAAGTGATCGCCGTCGTGCTCGGGGACGATCGCCTCGAGCACGATGATCCGGCCGCCGGGTGCCAGCGCTTCCCGACACCGCGTGAGGAAGCGCACGCATGAGTCGTCGTCCCAGTCGTGCACGATCGCCTGCAGGAGGTAGCGGTCGCAGCCCGAAGGAACGCTCTCGAAGAAGCTCCCGCCGACGATCTCCGCGCGATTCGCGACGCCGGCGGCCTCGAGCACGGCCGGTGCCTTCGCGACGACGGCCGGGAGGTCGAAGAGCACACCGGTGACGCCGGCGTTCGCCGTGAGGATCGACGCGAGCAGGGTGCCCGTGCCGCCCCCGAGGTCGCAGACCCGACCGACGAAGTCGTACTTGTCGGCGACGACCTCCATCTGGAGCTTCGAGGTGGACGCCATGGCCGCGTCGAACAGCGCGCCGGCCTCCGGGTCGACCTCGGTGAGGTACTCCCAGAAGGGATGGCCGAGGGCGGCGGCGGTGGCGGCGTCGCCGGTCCGGACGGAGTGCTCGAGGCGGTTCCAGCTCGCGACGTGCCAGTCCGAGCCGTAGAAGCGCACCCACGAGCGCATCGAGCCCGGATGTTCTTCGCGCAGGAGCTCCGAGGTCTTGTTGTTGCGGAAGCGACCATCGCGGGTGGTGCGGAACACTCCACGTCCCACCAGGTAGCGCAGCAGTCGCCCCAGGGCGTCCGCATCCGACGAAGTCGCGCCGGCGAGGTCGTCCGCGGTCCGCGGCCCATCCGCGAGCTCGTCGGCGACCCCGAGCTCCGCGGCGAGCGCGATCGCCTTCGTGTCGATGATGCCCAACGACCGCTCGAGCAGCGGCACCTCGGGCGGCACCATCGCGCGGTGCAGCTTTGCGACGCCGTTGCGCGTCGCAAGCAGCGGGCGGATCACCCAGGCGGGTGGGACCCGAGCTGCCATCGCCTTGACCTGCGGGGGACGCCTGCTACTTGAGGCGCTCGACGATCATTGCCATGCCTTGGCCGCCACCGACGCACATCGTCTCGAGCCCGTAGCGCGCGTCGCGGTCCTCGAGGCCGTTGAGCAGCGTGGTCATGATCCGTGCACCCGTCATGCCGAACGGGTGACCGAGCGCGATCGCCCCGCCGTTCACGTTCAGCTTCTCCGACGGGATCCCGAGCTCCTTGGCCGACGGGACCACCTGCGCGGCGAACGCCTCGTTGATCTCGACGAGGTCGATGTCGTCCATGGTGAGCCCGGCCCGGGCGAGGGCCTGCTGGCTCGCGCCCACCGGCCCGAGACCCATGATCTCCGGGTCGAGCGCCGAGACGCCCGACGCGATGACGCGCGCGAGCGGGGTGATGCCGAGCTCGTTTGCCTTCGTGTCGCTCATGACGACGACCGCCGCGGCGCCGTCGTTCAGCGGACACGCGTTGCCCGCCGTGACGGTGCCGTCGGGGCGGAACACCGGCTTGAGCTGCGAGAGCTTCTCGGCCGTCGTGTCGGGCCGCGGGCCGTCGTCCTTGCTGACGACGTCACCGGACGGCGTCGTGATCGGGGTGATCTCCCGCTCGAAGAAGCCGTTCGACTGGGCCTCGACCGCGCGCTGCTGCGACAGCGCAGCCCACGCGTCCTGCTCTTCGCGGGTCACGCCCTTGAGCTCTGCGACGTTCTCCGCGGTCTCACCCATCGCGATGTAGTAGTCGGGCAGCCCGGCGAACGGCGCCCAGGCGCCCTTCCCGCCTTCGTGACGCTCGGTGGTGCGTGCCTCCGCGTCGGAGAACTTGTCGTTGTGGGTGCCCGGTGACCCGTCGGACAGCCCCTTCGCGAAGCGGCTGACGGTCTCGGAGCCACCCGCGACGAAGACGTCACCCTCGCCGGCCTTGATCGCGTGCGCGGCCATGCGGATGCTCTGCAGCGATGACGAGCAGTAGCGGTTCAGTGTCACGCCGGGGGACTGCGGGATCCCAGCGAGGATCGCGACCACGCGGGCGAGGTTGTAGCCCGACTCTCCAGCCGGCTGCGCTGTTCCCCAGATGACGTCTTCGACGAGCCCACGGTCGAGCTGTGGCAGCTTGTCGAGGACCGCCTGGATGATCGTGGCGGACAGGTCGTCGGCCCGACACTCGACCAGCGAGCCCTTGTTGGCCCGCCCGACCGGCGTACGGGCGGTTGCGACGATCACGGCTTCGGGCACGACGAGCTCCTGTTGTTCGCTCACGATGGGCCACCATTTCTACTCGCGTTTCGCTGGAGCGCCACACCCGCCGTGACCAGCGTCACAGCCATGGCGGAGTACAAGGCGATCGAGGACGACCGGAAGCATCTCGGGAACTTCCCACAGGCGTTCACGCACCTCGGACTGATCAGCGCCGCACACTCGATCGGTCTCGGGCTCTCGAACGCCGGGTGGGCCGGTCAGGGGTTCGGCGGTGCCGCGCCGGCTGTGCGCGCGGCCTCATGCTCACGTTCGACCTCGACGCGCATGGCGGACCGCAGCATCGTCCAGAGCACGAGCGTGGACGCGAGCCCGACGATCGCGCCCAGCTGTTCCTCCGCGAAGACGAAGATCTGGGTGACGAAGATGTCGACGAGGAGGCCCCGGTCGAACCAGCGGTAGGCCCGGAGTCGGGAGCGGCGCAGGCGCGTCACGCCGATCAGGACCAGGACCGCAGAGGCCGACGACGACACGACGGTGGCCCACTCCGGGAACGTCGCGATGCCCGGGCCGTCGAGGGCCAACGCCACGACGGTGATCAGGGCCCCGACGCTGTACACGATGAAGATCGTCTCGAGGACGATCGTGAACCAGCGTTGCTCCGTCCACGACACGTAGCGGGAGCGCATCGCGCGGCCGAACTGGTGGAACCGGCCCGGGATCGTCTGGGGGAGCGTTTCGACGTCGGCGAGCAGCGCGCGGATCTGCTTCGCCAGCGGGCCCGGCGGTCCCGTGCGGTCGAGCAGCTCGATCGCGTCCTGACGGACCGGCTCGGCGAGCTGACCGAGCGAAGCCGACTTCAACGCCTCGAGTGCGTTCAGCATCCCCTCGTCGGGGCCGAAGGTCCGGCGACCCAACGAGCGGAACGTCAGGTACATGGCGACGAAGATCATGTAGATGAGCGCGATCGTCGGCTGCCAGAAGTAGTTGACGTCACGCGTGACGAACTTCCCGAGCTCGTCGACGAACCACCCGAAGCCGGCTCCGCCGAGCACGGCGACGAAGGTGCGCGTCGAGGGTCCGAGGTACGAGATCGACCACACGATCGCGACGCCCATCATGGTGGCGCCCCAGATCGCGTGCGAGATGTGCAGGGTCCCGTTCCCGAGCTGCGGGTAACCGGTGATGATGAGGAACGTGCGGTTCCCGATCACCGACAGGATCGCGATCACGAGGAACACGTCGAGGTAGTGGCCGCGGTTGGCGGGCATGAACCCCCACCACCGCCCCAAGCGCCCCCGATAACGGGGGGGGTGGTGCGGTGTGGTGTGGTGCCGGGTGGGGGAGGGGCCCAGAGAAGGACAAAA
>JBBQFJ010000216.1:0-3715 GCA_038321755.1 Acidimicrobiia bacterium
CTGGCTCGCCGTCCGCGTCTCCCCTGTTCCTTGTTTTTGTGGTCCCCCGCGGGGTGTTGCCCTGCCCCCCCCCCCCCCCCACCCCCCGACATCCGGGGATCAGAACCAGGTGTAGGAGAAGGGCATCGGAGTCGACGCGAACATCGTGTCGGCCTGCGCCGAGGCGCCCGCACGATGCTCCTCGACCAGACCGGCGCACGCGAGCGTCGACCAGCGAACGCCGCCCAGCCAGACCGTCGAGAGCGCGGCGACGTCGCAGCTGAGGTCGGGCGACTCGTTCGACGGGTTCACCACCGCGCCATCCGGGCCGCCGTCGATCACGAACGTCCCGTCGGCTGCGCGCCCGGCCCGCGCGTCGTCGTGGACCGCGATGACCAACCGACCGTCGCACGCGTACGTTCGCGCACCGAGTGCGCGGGGCACGTCGAGCACCCTCGTCCAGACGAAGTCGGCCGCCGGTTGCATCAGCGCGGCACGGGGCGACGCGAGCAGCCATGGCAGCGGGGTGTCGAGCGGAACCGTCTCGTAATGGACCGTGCGGACGAGGTCGATCTCGCAGAGGAACCGCCAGAGTGCGTGCTCCGCGACCGGTGACGCCGCGACCATGTCGAGAAGATCCAGTCGGTGCTCAGGCCCCGGGACCCAGCGGGCCTTCACCTCGTAGGTGACGAAGCCGTCCACCTCGCCGTCCGCGTTCTCGTACAGCACGTCGAACCGGATCCCGGGCTTGCGGATCTCGTGCACGTCGGCCCACCACGCCTCGGGACGCGAGACCGCTCCGGGGCGAGTACGGCGCACGCGGTCGAAGAGCGCGGGCGCAACCTTGTCGAGCTCGACCCGATCAACCATGCGCAGGCGACCGGCCGGGCGCGGCCGGACGAACTCCACCTCTCTCGTGTCCAGGGTCACGTCGAGCGCCAGCGTCGAGGCGCCGAACCCGAAACGTCCGTAGATCCCACCCTCGCTCGCCGTCAGCATCGACACGGGTTCGTCGTGCGCGACGGAGTCGTCGAGCAACGCGCTCATCATCGAGCGGAGGATCCCGCGGCGACGGTGCGTCGGCAGCACCGCGACTGCGGTCACGCCCGACGCCGCCACGGTCCCGCCGCCCGGGAGCGAGAGCTCGAAGGTGCGGTTCCGGCTCGTCCCGACCAGGTCGTCACCGTCGAACGCGGCCCGGGTTCGATCGAGCTCGTCGGCGAGCCACCGAGCAGCCTGGCTCAGCTCCTCGGGATCCTCGCCGAACCCGGCCGCGTCGGTGCGGGTCCACGCCGGGATCTCATCCTCGCCGATCGGTCGGAGCCTGATGTCCACGCAGTGATGGTCGCACGAGTGCGACGGCCTGCGCACCCGACTTTGTCCGGCGTCAGCTCCTGCCCGGGAACGATTCGGGTGGGTCGTCGGTCGAGCGCGACCGACCTCGACGCCGCGCCGGGGGCTTCGGCGCGTTGGGCGACTTCTCCGGCGTCGGCTTCGGGGGCAGCGCGATGTCGCCCGGCTCCCGTCCGCTCCGACCCGTTCGATCTTGACGACGCTCGTCGCGGTTGCGTCGGTACCGTTCGCGCACCTCCCCCCGGGCTTTGTCGAACGCCCGGTCGACCGCCTCTGGTCGCAAGGTCGTGCGCTGTGGACTCGTGCGCGCACTGCGCAGGGCCGCGAGGTACGACAGCCCCGCGAACAGCAACAGGATCCCGAGCCCGAGCAGGCCGACGCCTTCGCTGAACGGGATGATCCCGTACAACGCACCGAACACCCACGCGATCTGGAAGCGCGTCTCGAAGCGAGCGAACGCCCGACCCCGCGCCGCATCGGGACCGTCGCGTTGCAGCAGGCTGTCGAACCCGACGCGCCCGGCCGCCGATGCCGTCGCCACCGCGAGGCCGGCCAGCGCCGCCCCTCCCGTGCTCCCACCCGTGAGCGCGCCGAACAGCACGAACGCGGCGGCACCGAGCAGGGCGGTCACGAGCATGACCTCTTCCTTCACGTGCTCCCGAGCGATCGGCGAGATCAGGTTGCCGGTGAAGCTGCCGAGCCCGTACGCGACGGCCACGATGATGAGCTTGAAGCTGTCGTCTCGGAGCGCGAACGCCGAGAGGAAGACGATCACACCCACCGCGATGCGAATCACCGCCATGGCGCTGCCGGCGAGCAGGACGCTCGGCTGGTGGATCTCCTGTTTCTCGAGGGCGACGTCCTCAGGCGCCTGCACGACCTGCGTGCGCGGGATGCGCGTCGCGAGCACGGTCGCGACTGCGAAGATGATCACCGCCAGCACCAGTGACCAGCTCGCGTTGAACACGAACTGCAGCACCGCGGCCGGCGCTCCACCGACCATGCTGGCCACGAGGCTGATCAGCGCGAGCCGGGAGTTCGCGCGAACCAGCTCACCCTCGTCGTCGACGACCGCGGGCACGAGTGCCGCGCGCGCGACGGCGTAGGTCTTCTGCAGCACGAGCACGCCGAACGCGAGGGGGTAGATGATGAGGCCCTCGGGCGTCGGCTTGGTGATGAACTGCGCCATCGCGAGGCAGAGAATTCCGCGCCCGAGGCAGGAGACGACCACCATGAGGCGCCGTCCGCCCTTGATCCGGTCGAGGGCGGGGCCCATGATCGGGGCGACGATCGCGAACGGCGCCATCGTGAGCAGCAGGAAGAGCAGGATGTCGCCCCGGGCGGCACTCGTCGGCTTGGCGAAGAAGAGGGAGCCGGCCAGGGACACAGCGACGCACGCGTCGGCGCACACGCTGGCGGCGTGGGCCGCCATGAGCCGGGAGAACGGCGACGGTGGCAAGAAGCGGGGGTCTTCAGACATCTCCGGGCCGAACGTAGCCCCAGGCGACCCCATCCGGGTGACCGGTAGCATCAGAAGATGACCGGATCGAGGACCCTGCTGCACGGGAAAGTCCCTGATGCAGGAGTCCCTGATGCAGGAGTCCCTGATGCAGGAGTCCCGGATGCAGGCCGGTGACGCTGACCGGTTCCTGAACCGCGAGCTCTCGTGGCTCGACTTCAACGCCCGGGTCCTCGCCCTCGCCGAAGATCAGGGGCGCCCGCTCATCGAACGGGCGAAGTTCCTCGCGATCTTCTCGTCGAACCTCGACGAGTACTTCCAGGTCCGGGTCTCCGGCCTCCAGGAGCAGGCCGACCTGGGCATGCGCAAGCTCTCCCCCGACGGGCTCGACGCCGCCGAGACGGTGCGCGCGATCCGTGAGCAGGTGCGCGCGCAGGTGGACCGCCAGACCACCATCTTCACGAAGGACATCGCTCCTGCCCTCGACGAGGCGGGGATCCACTTCCCGGAGTGGATCGAGCTCGACGCCGACGACCGGGCGGCGATGCGGCGAACCTTCGAGGACCGCGTGTACCCGGTGCTCACCCCGCTCGCCGTCGATCCGTCACACCCGTTCCCCTACATCTCGAACCTCTCGCTCAACCTCGCGGTCGTCGTGCGCGATCCCGGGTCGGGCGAGCAGCGCTTCGCTCGGGTCAAGGTCCCGCCGGCGCTCCCCCGCTTCGTCCCGCTCCAGGACGGCGAGCGCTTCGTGCCCCTGGAGCAGCTCATCGCCGCGCATCTCGACCGTCTCTTCCCCGGGATGGAGGTCCTCGCGCATTACCCGTTCCGCGTCACGCGTGACGCCGACTTCGAGCTCGACGACGAGGCCGAGGACCTCCTCGAAGCGATCGAGACCGTGCTCCAGCGCCGTACCAAGTTCGG
>JBBQFJ010000217.1:0-3661 GCA_038321755.1 Acidimicrobiia bacterium
GCACGGGCACGCCACGGGCTGGAATCGGACATTGCACCGCCTGGCCCGAGACAGGGAGGAACCCAGGCGAGCGTGTGATCAGCACGTTTACAACTTCAAGCCCTCGTAGCTCAGGGGATAGAGCATCGGTTTCCTAACTTCCTGTCACCCGATGCGACGGTGCAGGTCACAGGGTCGGACCCCAGGTCACGGTGCGATTCGAGTTACCGCCAGTGACCACGAGTGACCACCAGTACGCGTGATGACGGGCACGCAACGGGCACGGGTTTCAAGGGCACGAACGGGCACACCGCGCGCAGAGCGCGGAATACGACTGTTCCGAGGTTCGCTCGAGCTGCCGCCTCTCACCGGCCGCGAGTGCATCGAGTCCATGCACACACGATGACGGCGCACCCTTCACGGTCGGCCGCGCCGGATCGCTTCAGGCGTCGAGTCGTTCGGCGAGCCACGCCGCGACCGCAGCTTCGTCGAGCTCGCCAGCCGCGATGGACTGCATCGTCGTGACAGCATCGTCGGCTGCGACATGGAGCTCGTGATCGTTCAGCGCGCAGAACATCGTGAGGGCCTGCCAACCGAGCCGCTTGTTACCGTCGGGCAGCGGGTGGTTCCGCACGATCCGCACGACAAGCACCGCGGCCTTCTCGACGAAGCCCGGGAAGAAGTCCTCGTCGGCGAAGCCGGCTTGTGGCGCGTGCAGCGCCGAGTCGAGGAGATCGAGCTGGCACACGCGAACCAGCGTCGAGGCTTCGAGACCGGTCACGGCTTCGGCGATCAGGAGCGCCTCCGCCAGACTCAGGTATCTCACTCGGCTAGGCGGTCCAGGATCTCCCGGTCACGCTCGGTCAGCTCGCGGAGCTTGGCCATGAAGTCGTCGTCGGCCCGGACCCGCTCGATCTCAGCCGTGAGCGCATCGACGACCAACGCGTTCACGCTCGTCCCCCGACCGCGCGCCACCACCTCGGCCGTCTCGGCGAGCTCTTCGGACAGGCGGATGGTCGTCGTCTTCCTCGTCATGACATCATGCTATCACGCGATCGCCGGACGATCGGGTCAGCCGTGGAGTGCGCGGTCGGTGAAGCACTCGAAACGCTCTGTGGTGACCGACCGAGACCCCGGGTTTCGGAGCTCGCCCGGCACTGGACCAGCGCTACGGCGAGCCTTGATCGGGATACGGTCATTGCTTCGCGTCGCCGGGCAGGGAGATCAAAAGTGCGTGAGCCGTTCGTCGTTCCGATGGAGAAGTCGCCATTCGCGTTCGACGTGTCCGCATCGTTACGACGAGAACGCATGCTGGCGCAGTCAGCCGACCTGCTCACCGACGAGGCGGGCATCATCGTCGGGTTCCGCGGGGAAGAGGACGTCGAGACCCTGTTGAGCGATCCCCGGTTCGGAGCCGTCGCCATGACGACGCTCCAGCTGTCAGGAGTCGAAGACGGGCCACTGCACGACCTGTGGTCGTTGCTGATGTTCGGTAAGGACGGAGACGACCACAAACGGCTCCGCAGTGTCGTCGCACGGGAGTTCACGCCGAAGGCCATCGAGCGATACCGGGACGACATCGAAGGCTTCGCTTCGGCGCTCGTCGACGGCATCGGGTCGGCAACCGAGGTCGAGGTCTGGTCCGCGTTCGCGCTGCCGCTCGCTGCACGCAGCGCCTGCCGTGTCGTGGGGATCCCCGTCGACGACGCCGACCGGGTTGCGGTGTGGGCACTGGATCTCGTGAACGCCTTCTTCTTCATGAGCCCGGACCGTCGCGAGCGCGCCGAGGTTGCGGCCGTGGAGTTCGCCGCCTATCTCGACGAGTTGTTGCGCGAGAAGCGCGCCGCACCCGGTGACGACGTCACGTCGAGGCTGGTCGCAGCCGACACCCAGCACGACCTGAGCGTCGAGGAGACGCGCGCGCTCGTCGCGAACCTCGTCTTCGGTGGCCTGGAAGCGACTGCCAAAGTGATCGCCACGGGCGTGTTCCATCTCGTCAACGAGCAGCAGTGGAACACGCTCGCCGCGCGACCCGAGCTCGCACGAGACGCCGTCACCGAGCTTCTCCGATTCGCCCCACCGACCAGCGTCGGTCGGTTCGCCTCCGAGGATCTCGTCTGCCGTGAGGTCCAGCTCCACGCCGGACAGATGGCGATCCTCGACCTCGAGGGCGCGTGTCGAGACCCCCGCCGCTACGCCGAGCCCGACACGCTCAACCTGACCCGAGACAGCGCGCGCCAGCTCGCCTTCGGCGCCGGCGTGCACTTCTGCCTTGGCGCGAACCTCGCCCGAGTCGTCCTCGAGACTGCGTTCACGACGCTCGTCACGCGGTACCCGAGCCTCCATCTCGCGGTCGCCCCGGACGACGTCCTCTGGGACTACGAGACCTTCGCCGGTGTCGTCTCCCTCCCTGTCCGTACCGCAACTCCGTAGACCGAATTCTGCGTCAACGCTCGGGCATCCGATGGCGAGGATCCGCCGATGGGCACGACGACAACAGCGATGCGCGCGGCGGCGGTCACGCAGACTGGTCTCGACGACTTCGGTGACGAGTGGTTCATGGGACCGCTCAGCGCATGGGTCGCCGACCTGGAACAGGCGAACCTGACCGCGTTCGGCCGCAAGTTCCTCGGCTCGCTCGCGGTGCGTGACCTTGCTCGGCGGCTGCAGGTCCTGCAGACGCTGCGCGAGCATCCCGAGATCGCCGCGGTACCGATCCCGCGGATCGTGTACGTCACCGGCCTCGAGCGCAGCGGGACCACGTTGCTCCACAACCTGGTCGCCCGACATCGCCACGGCAGGGCTCTGCTGCGGTGGGAGCTCATGGAACCCGTCCCCCCGCCCGACGTGGAGACCTACGCGCACGACCCACGGATCGAGATCGTCCAGGCGTCGATCGACAAGTTGCGGGGCTCGACCTTGGAGCGAATGCACTGGGTCAACGCCGACGAACCCGAGGAATGCGTGTGGGGCTTCATCGACGCCGTCTCGATGCTCGGTCAGGCCGCGAGCATGTGCATGCCGAAATGGCAGCGATTCCTGGCCGAGGAAGACCTCACACACGCGTTCGAGAACTATCGAAGCGTCGTTCAGACCCTGCTGTGGAAGCACCCGGTTGATCCCGACGGGTTCCTCGTGCTCAAGGCTCCCCAGATCGGCGGGCAGATCTCTGCGTTCGCCGACGTGTTCCCCGAGGCCCAGTTCCTCATCACCGATCGCGACCCGTACCGATGCATCGTGTCCATGGCCGCCATGGGCGCGTCGATCATCGAGCCGTTCTGCGTCGAGAATCCGATCACCGCCGACGGAACCCGCCACCGCACCGTCTTGTCCTGGGTCAAGCCCAAGCTCACCGCGCTCTCGTCCTTCACCGCGGCCGAACCAAACCGGGTCACGCACGTCCCCTATCCCGAGCTCGTCGGCCAGCCGGACGACACAGTGCAACGCGCGCTCTCGACGCTGGACGTCCCCCACGATCCGGAGCTGTCCGGCACGATCCAAGGGTTCCTCGACGCCCAACGATCGGGCGCCCGCGCGGCACCACCCTCCGAACTCCCCACCATGGGCTACACCCACGACGACGTCCTCTCCGACCCCGTCATCGCCGACTACTGCCGCACATTCACCATCGAACCCGAACGCTCGCGCCTCACCGGCACCTAGACATCCCACGGGTCGTAGG
>JBBQFJ010000218.1:0-3616 GCA_038321755.1 Acidimicrobiia bacterium
GAAGGCGTCCCGCGGCCTCGTTCGCGAGCCGTTCCCCGAGCGTGCCACCGGCCATGTACTGGGCGATGATCTGTGGGTCGCCGGCCTCCTCCACGACGTCGAACACCGTGACGACATGCGGGTGGTCGCCTAGGCGCGCCATGGCCCGCGCCTCGCGGTCGATGCGGTGACGGCCGGCGGCGTCGAGCCCCTCGGTCTTGATGACGGCAACCGCGACATCCCGATCGAGGCGCTCATCGTGCGCCAGGTACACACGCTTGCGGGTTCCCTCACCGAGCAGCCGCTCCACCCGGTACCGGCCGCTCCCGAGGTGGTCGGGGGTCGAGTGCGCCGGCTCGGCTGCGAGAAGGCTCCCTCCGCACGAGTCGCAGAACCGCGCACCCTCCCGCGTCTCGTGCCCGCACTCGCCGCATTCCACGGGCGCATCGTAGGGACGAACGGCCGGGCTTGCGGGGTCAGCCCTCGGCGATGGTGGTGACGAACTGCTCGAGGTGTCGCAGGTTCCGGCACTCGAAGACGCCGTCGCAGTACGCGGCGTACTCCGACACCACCGAATCGCCGGTGTCCCAGTAGCCGCGTGGCTCGGGGTTCAGCCAGTAGACGTGCTTGGCGCGCTTGCGAATCGCGCCGACCACCCAGGCCTGCGGTGCGTGGTAGTTGTTGCGCGCATCGCCCAGCAGGATGACCGATGTCTTCGGCGTGATCTCTTTGAGGTGGCGGTTGTGGAACACCTCGAGCGCGTGGCCGTAGTCGGAGTGCCCGTCGACCCACACCACGTCGGCTTCGGTGTTCACGCGATGCACCGCCTCGAGCACGTCCTCGGACTCCTGGAAGAACCGCGTGATCTCGTCGATGCCGTCGATGAAGACCCAGGAGCGCACCTTCGAGAACTGGCTCGCCATCGCGTACACGAACTGCAACGTGAAGCGAGCGAAGCTGGCGACCGAGCCGGAGATGTCGGCCACGACCATGATCTCGGGCTTCGACGGATGCGGGTTCCGGAACTTCGGCTCGGCCGGCACGCCCCCGTACGACAAGGAGGCGCGCACCGTCTTGCGGAAGTCGAGCTGTCCGCGGTTCCGGCGCTTGCGCCGCTGCGCGAGGCGCGCCGCGAGCGCGCGGGTGAGTGGGTAGATCGCGCGCTGGAGGGCGATCATCTCGTCGCGTGAGGCGTGCATGAAGTCGACGTCCTCGGGCAACGGCTTGCGCAACGTTCGCGCCATCGCTTCGACGCCACGGTCGGCCACGAGCCGACGACGGATCTCGGCCTCGACCAGCTCCTTGAGCTCCTTGAGCCGGGTGTCGAACTCCTCCTGCTGCAGGCGCTCGCCGAGCTCGTCGCCCACCGGGCCCTGCTCGCGGGCGCGACCCATCATGCGGGCTCCGAGCTCGTCGAGGTCGAGCTGTCGGAGCGTTCGATAGAGGTAGTACGTCCCGCCGACCGGGCGCCCCGGCTCCATGCCTGCGAACATCGTCACCGCGTTGGCGGCGAGCTGCCGCAGCGCGTCGCGGTCCATCGTCATGAGCGCGTCGAGCAGCATCTGCGCGAGCTCTTCGCGACTCATCTCTCCGCCGGCCCCGGCCCCGGCCGCGTCCTCGAGCATCGCCTGCCACACCTGGTCGAGCTCACTGCCCTCGTCGCCGTCGACTCCGGGCGACCAGAGGGAGAAGTACACGTCGAAGACGGTCTCGAAGGCGTTCCAATGATTGTGGTGCTTGACCAACGTCGCGCCGAGCACGGCTTTGAAGACGTCGCGGTCGGCCATGTCGACGTGCTCCACGGCGCGCATCGCGTCGAGGTTCTCGGTCATGGAGACCGGCAGGCCCGCGGCGCGGAGCTCGTGCACGAACCCCTGCAGGACGTCCAGCACGGGCGCTACGTCCTGCTCTTCGCCGTGACTCCCGTTCCCTTGAGGGGCGAGTCCTCGGGAACGAGCTCCTTCCGAGCCTTCACGATGTCGGACTGGTACTTCAGGAGCACGTGGAGCGTCTCGCCGATCACCTCGGGCGACACCTCGTCGCGGCCGAGGAAGAGGAGCGTGCGCGCCCAGTCGATCGTCTCCGAGATCGACGGTGCCTTCTTGAGGTCGAGGTCACGGATCGAGCGCACGACGCGCGCGACCTGCTCCGCGAGCTCGTCGTCGATCTCGGGCACTCGCACCCGCACGATGTCCTTCTCGCGGTCGAGGTCGGGATAGTCGACGTGGAGATACAGGCAGCGCCGCTTCAGCGCCTCGGAGAGCTCACGCGTGTTGTTCGACGTGAGGATCACGATCGGGATCTGGGTGCCCTTGATCGTTCCGAGCTCCGGGATCGACACCTGGAAGTCGGACAGCACCTCCAGGAGGAGCGCCTCGGTCTCGATCTCGACGCGGTCGACCTCGTCGATGAGCAGGACGACCGGCTCCTCGGAGCGAATCGCCTCGAGCAGCGGACGGGTCAGCAGGAACTGCTCGGAGAAGATGTCGGACTCGACCTCGGCCCAGTCGGACTCGTGCTCGCGGTCGGCCTGGATGCGCAGCAGCTGCTTCTTGTAGTTCCACTCGTAGAGCGCCTTCGCCTCGTCGAGCCCCTCGTAGCACTGGAGGCGGATGAGGCGCGAGCCGGTGACCGCGGCGATCGCCTTGGCGAGCTCGGTCTTGCCGACCCCGGCCGGACCCTCCACGAGGACCGGCTTCTCGAGCTTGTCGGCGAGGTAGACGACCCCGGCGATGTTGGCGTCGGCAAGGTAGTCGACCTTGCGGAGCCGGTCGACGACGTCGTCGACTGATGCGAACCGTTCTGCCACGAGGGAGAGCCTTCCGGTCTACGAGACGACTTGGCCGTCGCCCCACACGAGGTACTTGTAGGTGGTGAGCTCGCGGAGCCCCATCGGGCCTCGCGCGTGCAGCTTCTGGGTGGAGATGCCGATCTCGGCACCGAACCCGAAGCGCTCACCATCGGTGAAGCGAGTGGAGGCGTTGACGATGATGACGGCGGCATCGGCTTCGCGGGTGAACTTCCGGGCCGCCTCGAGATCCGACGTCACGATCGCTTCGGTGTGCCCGCTGCCGTACCGGTTCACGTGCTCGATCGCGGCGTCGAGCGTCGGCACGACGGCGACGCTCATCTTCAGCGCGAGGAACTCGGTCGCGAAGTCGGCATCGCTCGCGACACCCATCGCGAACCGGGCGCGCGCTCCGTCGTCACCGACGAGCTCGACGCCCGCGTCGGCCAGCGCCTGGCCGGCCCGCGGGAGGAACGCGTCGGCGATCGCCTCGTGGACGACCAGGGACTCGGCTGCGTTGCAGACGCCCGGCCGGTTCGTCTTCGAGTTCACGACGATGTCGAGCGCTTCTTCGAGGTCCGCGGCGACATCCACGTACACGTGGCAGTTGCCGTCGCCGTCGATGATCACGGGCACAGTCGCGTTCTCGCGGATGCTGCGGATCAGGGACGGTCCGCCGCGCGGGATGAGGCAGTCGACGTACTCGTCGAGCTGCATGAACTCGACGGCGGTCTCATGGGCCGTGTCCTCGACGAGGAGCACGCCATCGGCGGGCAGGCCGGCCTTCGTGACCCAGTCGCGGAGCACGCCGGCGATCGCCTGGTTGGACCGCAGCGCAGTCGACGAGCC
>JBBQFJ010000219.1:0-3549 GCA_038321755.1 Acidimicrobiia bacterium
CGTGGCTGTAGGCCGACGAGCATCCCGGTTCGAACTCGGGTGTCCGGGTGGTGGGCACGCGGTCGGGGCCGAGCCGCTCGACCACTGCTCGGAGGTGCGCAGGCGTGGTGCCGCAACAGCCGCCGACGATGTTGATCCCGAACTCGCTCACGTTGCGTTCGTGCGCGTCGGCGAGTTGGTCCGGGGTGAGGTCGTAGTGCGTCCGGCCGCCCACGACCGACGGCAACCCCGCGTTCGGCAGGCAGCTGAGGTAGGTCCGGCCGTGCTGGGCGAGGTAGCGGAGATGCTCGGTCATCTCCGCCGGACCGGTCGCACAGTTGAGACCGATCACGTCGGGCTTCATGGCTTCGAGCGCGGTGAGCGCGGCGCCGATCTCGGAGCCGATCAGCATCCGGCCGGTCGTCTCCATCGTGACCTGCACGATGATCGGGACCTCGATGCCCGTCGCGGCCATCGCCCGCCGCGCCGCGACGATCGCGGCCTTGCCCTGGAGCAGGTCCTGGACGGTCTCGATGAGCAGCGCGTCGACGCCTCCGGTGAGGAGACCCTCGACCTGCGGCACGTACGCGTCGCGGAGCTCGGCGAAGCGGATGTGGCCGAGCGACGGCAGCTTCGTGCCCGGGCCGATCGACCCGATCACGAATCGGGGCTGCTCGGGGGTGGAGAAGCCGCTTGCGACCTCGCGGGCGATGCGCGCCGCGAC
This sequence comes from Acidimicrobiia bacterium, assembly GCA_038321755.1. Lineage (GTDB taxonomy): Bacteria > Actinomycetota > Acidimicrobiia > IMCC26256 > PALSA-555 > JALHSW01. Next base: position 704 of record JBBQFJ010000219.1, read on the forward strand.
CTCGTTCATCTCGAAGGTCTTCTCGGGGATGTCGTACTCGGCGAGGACCACCGGGAACGATCCGAATGTGGCGGTCTCGACCGCGTCGACGCCGGCGGCGAAGAACTCGGAGTGCAGATCGGCGATCAGGTCGGGTCGAGTGAGCACGAGGTGCTCGTTGCACCCCTCGAGCACTGGACCACCGAAGTCGTCGGGGCCGAGATCGTGCTCCTGGACCCAGGTCCCGAAGGCGCCGTCGAAGACGAGGACGTGTTGATCGAGCCGAGCGAGGAAGTCAGACATGGACTCGACAGCGTACCGGAGGAGCGGCTCGCGGCTCCTCGGGTGGGCAGATGGGGGCCGCTAGATTGAGCGGCCGTGATCAGCGCCTGCCCCTCGTGAGCTTCCTCGGGATCTCAGCGCTGCTCCTCGGGTGGGGCGTGCTGCCGGGGCTCGCGGTCGCAGCGCTCGCGACGCGACGCGACGTCGCGGTCCCGCACGACCCGACCGTGCGGCACCGCAGCGGGTGGTCGGTCCCCTTCGGGCCACTCGACGCGTCGACCCGCGCCGACCGGTTCTTCACGCTCGCCCTGGCCGCCGGCCTGAGCGCCTGGGCGCTCGGGGGCGCTGTGCTCATGCGCCTGGGTGCCCTCACCGAGGGCCCGGTGATCGCCGGCGCCGTCGTGCTCGGCGGCATGTCGATCGTCGTGCTCGTGATCCCGGGCCGAGGTGCGGTCGACCGGCTCGCGCTGGGCGAGGCGATCGGGAGCGTGGCGTGGGCCGTCGCCGCGACCATCGTCGGCGCCACCCCGGTCCTCGGAGTGGCCTGGGCCCGCGGCGACTCGTTCATCAGCCCGACGCCTTGGTACTACTGGAACCTCGTCACCCAGGTCGTGTCGACCCACGGGATCCCAGCGTTCTCGTCGGAATGGGGTCAGCGCGTCCCCTTCCTCGACGACTACCCGGGCTTCACCGGCGGGACCGGCTTGCTCGCGACGGTCACCGGTGTCGGGGGCTACGCCGCCGCCCACGCCGTCGAAGGAATCGGCGTCGTCGCGCTGGGCCTCTCGGTGTTCTTCCTGGCCCGGTCGCTCGGAGCCACCCGTCCGGGCTCGGCCGTGGGAACGATCCTCGTCTTCGGCCTCGACGTCTTCGCGTCGAAGCTCGTCTCGTTCCGACCCGAGGCGCTCGGGTACGCGTTCGCGCTGTTGATCCCCGCAGTCGCGTGCTGGTGGTTCCGGGAACGGGGCATCGGGAGCGCGTGTGTGCTCGCTCTCGTCTTCGTGGCCGGGAGCCAGGTGCACGCGATCGACTGGTTGCTGGGCGGCGCGCTGCTCGCGGGTGTCGTCGTCGCCGGTGTGGTGGGGCGAGGGTGGCGGCAGCGTCTGCTCCCCGCCATCGGGCTGTGCGGCGCCACCGCTGCCACCTGGGTCGTCGCGGGTCTCGCGTCGGGGAACGCGCTGTCGGGCGGATCGAAGCTCGGTGGCGTCCCGGTGATCCACCAGGGCGTCGACCCGACGTTTCGCTTCCAGGACCTCGTGACCACGGGGACGTTGGTGACCGTCGCGGACTCGGTGACGCTGGCCCGCCAATCGCTCGAGCGCGGCCTGCTCGGGCTCGGCTGGGCCTGGCTCGCCACGCTCGCCGGGTTGCTCGTCGTGCTCCTGATCGCGACCGCGATCGGCGCTCGCTCGACGCCGTCGGGAACGCGAGCCGCGCGCCTGTTGCTGGTCCTCTTCGTGGGCATGGTCGTGATCGCCACGGTCAGCTTCGGGTTCACGGTGGGGTGGGAGACCTACGTTCCTCGCCGTACCGGTTGGTCGCGCCTGCTCCAGCTGAGCGTCGTGATGGTGCCGATCGCCGCGGCAGTCGTCGCCAGCGCGGGTGCGACGTCATCTCGGAGGGCGCTGCGCATCGCCCCGCCGGCACTGGGTCTGTTCCTCTCGATCGCGGTGCTGGTCCACGGGGTCTCCGCCTGGAGCGCGGCGCTGTCGGCGGCGCAGCCGCCTTCGGCGACGTTAGCGGCGCTCACCACGCTCGACCTCCCCGACGACGCGATCGTGCTCACCAACAGCTACTCGGAGGGAACGGTGCAGCTGACGGCCGGCGGCACCGGCGTGCTGTTCGGACGGGCGCCCTACACCGAGGCGCGACTGCTCGATCGGGCGAACGCGCTCATCGCGTCGAGCCAACGGTTCTTCGCCGCGCCGACCGCCCCGGGTGCGTCGATGCCGTGTCGTGGGATCACCCACGTCCTCGTCGCGGTCGACTCGGAATGGCGGCTCGGCACGTCGTCGGTGTTCCCGACCGACCTGGCCGCACTCGACGCGCGCGGTGACCTCCGACGGGTCGCAACCGGGCCCGGGTTCGTTCTGTACGAGGTCGTGCCCGACGCCGAGCCGATGACGACGTCCGTCCGCTGCGCCGCGCCGCCGGCCTCCGACACCGCCGCGTCGTGACGAGGATCGTCGCGCTGCTCCAGCGGATCCTCCCGCGGGGGTCGGGAGCCGTCGGGGGGTGGCTGCTCGTGAGCGGGCTCGGCGCGTACGGCTTCCTCACCGTCGCGGCGAAGGCGGTCGGGACCGACAACTACGGCGCGCTCTCGGCTCTGTGGGGTCTGGGCTTCCTGGTGAGCACCGGCTGCTTCCTCCCGGTCGAGCAGGAGCTCTCGCGGGCGCTCTCCGACCGCAACGCGCGTGGGCTCGGTGGCGCGCCAGTGGTGCACAAGGCGGCCGCAGCCGCAGCGGTCGTCGCGGCCACGCTCTCGGTCATCGCGCTCGCGGCGTCCGTCCCGCTCGTCGACGACGTGTTCGACGGCCAGACGCTGCTGCTCGTCGGTCTCGTGCTCATGGTGTGGTCGTACGCGC
>JBBQFJ010000220.1:0-3520 GCA_038321755.1 Acidimicrobiia bacterium
CGCTCGAGGACGGCTTGAGCACGAGGTACGCGCCGGCCGCGATCACGACGACCGCGATGATCGCCGCCGCGATCAGACCCCAGCGCCGTCCCCCGCGACGACCGGCGCCACGACCGGTGCTCCGCGACTCGGAGTCGTAGCTCCCCGAGTCGTAGTCCCCCGAGTTGTAGCCACCCGAGTCGCGTCCACCCGACTGGGCCTGGCGCTGCGCGCGAGTCGGCGACGGCGGGACGACGACCTGCGTGCGTCGCGGCGCCTGTGCGCCGGAGGTGTCGGGGTACGCGGGCTGCGGGCGACGGGGCGGCGGACCGACGGGAGCCGGAACGACGGGAGCCGGAACGACGGGAGCCGGACCGGCTGGTCCCGGGGCCCCCGGCTCGGGCGAGCTCGGGCGCGCGCGGCGAGGCGGAGGAGGAGGTGCGGACATCAGGTCGAGGATAGGAGATCGGCGCGCGGATTCCGGGTCGGGCACCGTCGCAGTACCGTGTGACCCGTGGCATTCAAGAAGGGGCTGAAGCGCCTCAGGACACCCGTGGAAGAGCTCGACCGTGCGGACCTCTGCGGTTTCGTCGACGGGCTCGGCGTGACGGCCACGACCGACATCGTGCCGCGCACGCAGGTCCGCCTCGGCGGCGAGGTGCGATCGGTTCGCATCGTGCCCCGCGCCGGCGCGCCGGCGCTCGAGGTGACGATCAGCGACGGCCGCGGGAGCGCGACCGCGGTGTTCCTCGGTCGGCGCAAGATCGCGGGGCTCACGCCGGGTCGCAAGCTCACCCTCGAGGGGGTCGCCGGGCGCCGCGCCAACCGGTTCCTGATCTACAACCCCACGTACACGCTGCTCGACTGAGGCCGGACGGTTCGACGCCTCGGCAGCGACGAGGAGCGTCAGGCGCCGGTCAGGATCTGGCGCACTTCCTCTTCGGACTCCGGCGTCACCATCGCGAGCACCTCGTCACCGGCCTCGAAGACGGTGTCGCCCCGGGGCATCACGACCTGCTCGTCGCGCACCACCGCGACGAACGTCGCGTTGCGCGGGAGGTCGATCTCCGAGATCGCCTTGTCGACGACCGACGCTCCTTCCGCGAGCGTCACCTCGACGAGGCGCGCCTGCCCACCCTCGAACTGCAGGATGCGCACGAGTCGCCCGACCGTGACGGCCTCTTCCACGAGCGCGGTGATGAGGTGGGTGGTCGAGACCGAGAGGTCGACGCCCCAGTTCTCGTTGAAGAGCCACTCGTTCTTGGGGTGGTTCACCCGTGCGATCACGCGCGGCACGGCGAACTCCGTCTTCGCGAGGAGGGAGACCACGAGGTTGTCCTCGTCGTCCCCGGTCGCCGCGACCATCACGTCGCAGCCCTCGAGGCCGGCCTCACGCAGCGACGACACCTCGCAAGCGTCGCCGATGTACCACTCCACACCATCGACGGTGTCGGCGCGCTCCCTGACCTCGGGCTGCTGCTCGATGAGGAGGATCTCGTGGCCGGCCTCGACGAGGTCGTTGGCGATGTAGACGCCCACCGCGCCCGCTCCGGCAATCGCAACTCGCATCAGTGCTCCGGTCCCTGGTCGAGCCGCTCGCGCAGCGCGTCGAGGGCGGTGACGCCCACGACGAAGTGGAGGGTGTCGCCCTCCTGGCCGACGGAATCCAACCCGATCACCGAGGCCGATCCGAACCGCGTGACCGCGGTGACCCAGAACGACCCGGGTTCGTCGAGTCCTGAGAGCTTCTTGCCGCACCAGCTCGCGGGGATGGCGTACTCGACCATGCTCACGTTGCCGCTCGGGTCGATCCAGTCGTGCGGCGCCTCACCTCTCGGGAGGAGGCGGCGCAGCACCTGGTCGGTGGTCCACTGCACGGTCGCGACCGTAGGGATGCCGAGGCGCTCGTAGATCAGCGCACGTCGCGGGTCGTAGATCCGGGCGACGACTCGGTCGATCCCGAAGTTCTCACGGGCGATGCGGGCGCTCAGGATGTTGGAGTTGTCACCACTCGTGACGGCGGCGACGGCGTCGGCACGCTCGATGCCCGCTTCGACCAGGTGATCGCGCTCGAACCCGAACCCGACCACCTTCTGGCCCGCGAACGAAGCCGGGAGCCGACGGAACGCACTGGATTTCTTGTCGATGATCGCGACCGAGTGGCCACCGAGCTCCAGGCTCGCGGCCAGCTCGCTCCCGACTCGGCCGCAGCCGACCACCACCACATGCACGTTGTCGCCTCCCGACGTGAACTTCTGCGATGCTATCGACGCTCGGACGAACGGGTCCGAGCGGGCACCTTTCGGGACTCTGAAGACGCTCCGGTGGGCGCGCGGCACCCCGCGTGCGGAAGGATCACCCCTTGGCTCTCGTCAAGCGAATCCTGGTCGGGCGGCCACTGGCCACCACGGAGCAGGAACACCAGCGGATCCCGAAGGTCATCGCGCTCGCGGTGTTCTCGTCCGACGCGATCTCGTCAACCGCGTACGCGACCGAAGAGATCCTCTTCGTCACCGCAGTCGGCGCATCGAGCCTGCTCCTCGGGCTCGGCACGCTCATCCCGATCGCGATCGCCGTCGCGCTGCTGTTGTCGATCGTCGCGTTCTCGTACCGCCAGACGATCTTCGCGTACCCGAACGGCGGCGGCAGCTACGTCGTCAGTCGCGAGAACCTCGGCGAGAACCCGTCGCTCGTCGCCGGCGCGTCGTTGCTCGTCGACTACATCCTCACGGTCGCGGTCTCGATCTCGGCCGGCGTCGCCGCGATCATCTCCATCCCGGAGTTCAGCGATCTCCAGCAGCACCGCGTCGAGCTGGGGGTGGTGCTCATCATCTTGATCACGGTCGCGAACCTGCGCGGGATCAAGGAGTCGGGACGGCTCTTCGCGGCGCCGACGTACCTCTACATCGTCATGATCTCGAGCCTGGTCGCCTACGGGCTCTTCCGCAGCTTCGTGCTCAACGACGTCAGCACCGTGCCGTTCAACAAGGCTGCGTTCGACGGCACCCTCTACAGCGGTGGGACGCTCGGCCTGTTCATCATCCTCAAGGGCTTCTCGTCCGGCGCCGTCGCGCTCACCGGGGTGGAGGCCATCTCCAACGGCGTGCCCGCGTTCCGTCGACCCGAGTCGCGGAACGCGGCGAACACGCTCGTGTGGATGGCAGTGATCCTCGGCGTGCTGTTCATGGGCGTCTCGATCCTCGCCCACCACCTGCAGCCCTACCCGAGCAAGGACTCCACGGTGCTCGCGCAGATGGGCATCCAGGTGTTCGGCTCGGGCGCGATCTTCTTCGTGCTGCAGATCGCAACGGCGCTGATCCTGACCCTGGCTGCGAACACCGCCTACGCCGACTTCCCGCGGCTCTCGTCGATCATCGCGGCCGACGGCTACCTGCCGCGCCAGATGGCGAACCGCGGTGACCGTCTGGTGTTCTCGAACGGTGTCCTGATCCTTGCCGGCGCGTCGACGCTGCTGATCATCGCGTTCGGTGGGGTCACCAACGCCCTGATCCCGCTCTACGCGGTCGGCGTGTTCACGTCG
>JBBQFJ010000221.1:0-3440 GCA_038321755.1 Acidimicrobiia bacterium
CGTCGACTTCGAGCTCCTCCCCGCCGACACCGACATGGCCGTGAACAACGCGGTCACGCGCGTCCTCGCCGACATGCTCGACCTGCCCCAGCCGGGACCGGCCCCCGAACCGACCTGGTGAGCAATCAGGCATGAGCAACGCGCTGGGCATCCGCGTCGTCGACACGATGGTGGCCCTCCCACCCGCGCCCGGCGACGAGTCGTGGCGGGAGCAGCTGCGGCCGCTGCTGAAGGACCGCGAGTCGCTCGAGGGGTTCGCCCATCCTGCGTCGTACATGTTCAAGAACCTCCCCGCGGCGCGGTTCGCAGACGACCCGATCGCCGCGGTGCTGGCCGAGATGGACCGCTTCGACGTCGAGCACGCGCTCGTCGGCGTGTCGGCCGCGAACGAGCCGGGGCTCCAAGCCCTGCGGGCGCATCCCGATCGGCTCTCCGGCACCGTCGACGTCGACCCCAACCGCGTGATGGCGTCCGTGCGCGAGCTCCGACAAGCAGTCGAGGAGTGGGGCGTCGTCGGAGCGATGACGTTCGGCGCCGGCACCTTCCCCCAGCGCGCGTACGACGATCCCGCCTGGTTCCCCATCTACGCAGCGTGCGTCGAGCTCGACATCCCGATCCTCCTCACCGTCGGAATCCCCGGTCCGCGGGTACCGTTCGCACCGCAACGCGTCGAGTGCCTCGACGTCGTCTGCTACGAGTTCCCCGAGCTGACGGTCGTGATGCGCCATGGCGCCGAGCCCTGGGCCGAGCTCGCCGTGAAGCTGATGCTCAAGTGGCCGGGCCTGCACTACTCGACGAGTGCGTTCGCACCGAGGTACTACCCCGAAGCGATCGTCGAGTACGCCAACACGCGCGGCGCCGACAAGGTGCTCTTCGCGGGCTACTTCCCCATGGGCCTGTCGTACGACACGATCTTCGAACAGCTCCCCCAGGTCGCGTTCCGCGACCACGTCTGGCCGAAGTTCCTGCGCGAGAACGCGCAACGCCTGTTCAAGCTGGCCAGTCCCGCGTCGGGCTGAGCGTCCACCGCGGCTCGCGCCGCTCGAGATACGCGAGCACACCCTCCTTCGCATCCTCGCGACCCATCAGGACCTGGTGGTACTCCGTCTCCAGCCGGTCGGTCTCCGCCGCGGTGAGCGGCGGATCGGACCACAGGATGCGCTTGCTGAGCGCGACCGACAGCGGTGCGGTGTTGAGGGCGATGTCGTTCGCGATCTCCAGCGCAGCGTCGAGCACGGCATCCGGAGGAAGCGCCCGATTGGCGATCCCCATCGCCACTGCTTCCTCGGCGGTGAAGTGCCGGCCCGTGAGGAGGATGTCGGCCGCGTGAGCGAAGCCGGCAACCCGTGGGAGCGTCCAGTGCGAGTGCGCGTCGGCGAGCACCCCCCGGCGCACCTGGACGATCCCGTACTTCGCGCCGGTCGCCATGATTCGCAGGTCGCAGTGGAGCGCGAGCGTCATCCCGATGCCGATCGCGTGCCCGTTCATCGCCGCGATCACCGGCTTTCGTACCTGCCAGGCAGTGGGCCGGACCGGGGAGGAGGTGAACTCCCTCGACGCGTCGGCGCCACCGGGCGCGCGGTCGCTGGTCCCGCGGGGCGCCGCGAAGGTGTCTCCGCCACCGCCCAGATCAGCGCCGGCACAGAACGCGTCGCCGGCCCCGGTGAGGACCACGGCGCGGATACCGTCGTCGGCGTCGCAGCGCTCGTACGCACGACCCAACGACTCGCCCATCCCCCCCGTGAACGCATTGCGCTGTGCCGGGCGATCGAGCGTGAGGATCGCGATCCGATCGCGCAGCTCGAAGGTCAGGTCCCGGTACCGCGCGGTGGAGTCGACCCCAGGTTCCATTTCGCTAGTCTGACCCACATGTCACCTACCGCCGTGGGCTCACGCCTGCAATGTTCGAAGTGCGGCACCGATATCATCGTCGTGAAGGCGACCGACGCCGACGTGTCGTGCTGCGGCGCGCCGCTGACCCCGCGGGAGGCCTGAGCGACGATGGCCAACCTCTTGGGCAAGCGCTACCAGTGCAGCGAGTGCGAGGTCACCCTGCTCGTCACGAAGGCCGGCGACGGCGAGCTCGTCTGCCACGGGCAGCCGATGGACATCGCCACCGCGAAGCCACTCCCCTCGTCGGACTGACCGTTCCGCCGTGGGCGTCGTCGACGTCGACGCCCGACTCCTCGATGCCGGGCCGGCCGCGCTCGAAGCCGCGATCGACGGGGTGATCGGCGCCGCGATCGGAGAACCACTCCTGCTCAGGTTCGACGGTGCGTGGCCCCCGACGCCCGACGCAGCGGTCGTCGGTCTTGCCGTGCACGCGCTGCCGGCCCTCACGCTCGCGGTCGGCGCGGTCCCACCCGAGCTCGCGACGGCGTTCGACCTCGCCACCCCCGACCTCGCGCAGGCGGCACGATGGGAGACCGGCTTCGCGGTCGCCCCACGCGCCGCGGTCACCGCAGCCCTGCTGCTCCGCCGTGCGTCAGCGGATCTCCCCGGAGCGAGCGACGGTATGCCTGGCGTCTGGAGCGGGCTCTCGGCCGAGTCCACGGCGTACTCCATGCTCCTCGCCGGTCCGGAGTTCGCGCGGTGGCGAGCGGCGCACCCGCCTCGGCCCACCGCCCCGACCGACGACGACCCACGAGTGAGGGTCGACCAGGTCGGGAACGTCACGCGGGTCACGCTCGCTCGCAGCCGCCGCCACAACGCGATCGATGCCCGCATGCGCGACGAGCTCCACGCGGCGCTCGCCGAAGCGGCGACCGGCCCGCGCGCCGTGGTGCTGCGCGGTGACGGACCGTCGTTCTGCTCGGGAGGAGATCTCGACACCTTTGGCTCGCTCCCCGATCCGGCCACCGCGCACGTCATCCGCCTCGCGCGATCGGTGGCATGGCAGGCCCATCGCCTCGCACCCCGCCTGGTCGTCGGGTTGCACGGCGCATGCCTCGGCGCAGGGATCGAGATCCCCGCGTTCGCAGAGCACGTCGTCGCCACGGATGACGCCACCGTCGGACTCCCCGAGCTGGCGCTGGGCCTCATCCCGGGCGCTGGCGGCACGGTGTCCCTCGCCCGCCGCTCGTCCCCGGCGCGCGTGCTGGAGCTGCTGCTCGGCGACGCTACGATCCCGGCGGCCACGGCCCGGGACTGGGGCCTCGTCGATGAAGTCGTCCCACCCGCGCGGCTCGATGCGCGCCTCCTCGAGATCGCAGAGTCCATCGCATGAACTGGCTCCCCATTGAACGCCCATCCATGAACGCCCATCCATGAACGCCCACCCATGAACGCCCACCCATGAGCGCCCACCCATGAACATCGCAATGCTCCTCGAGATGGCCGCCGACGGGCTCGGCGAGCGGATCGCGTTCGGTGGACGCGACGACGGGCTCACCTTCTCGGCGCTGCGCGAGCGGGCCACGGCGATCGCGGCGCAGCTCGAC
>JBBQFJ010000222.1:0-3434 GCA_038321755.1 Acidimicrobiia bacterium
AGGCGTTGGCGTCAGGGTTGGCGCTCGTCGGCACGGTCGACTCGTGCATCGAGATGCTGCAGGAGCGACGCGAGCGGTGGGGCGTGTCCTACATCTCGTTCGGTCAGGACAACTTCGAGACGTTCGCGCCGGTCGTCGCAGCGCTGGCCGGGACCTAGCGTTTACTTCCAGTCGCCCTTGTCGACGACCGCGGGCTCGACCTCTTTGTCGCGGTGCTTCATCCACCACCAGATGCCGCCGCCCGCAGCGAGCAGGAGCACCGGGGCGGTGTACGCGACGACCGGGACCGGCGTGCCCTCGATCGTGCCCTTGTCGAGCAGCTCGGCGGTACGGGGATCACGCCGATCGGCGGCGCCGTCCTTCTCGGGGAAGACAGCTCCGTAGACCTCGGGGGAGAGCTGCTGGCCGTCGGTGACCGTGCAGCGGCATCCCCGGTGGGCGCGGAACTTATCGGCGGCGTCCTTGGTGCCGAAGGCCTTGTTCTTGGCGTGCAGCCGGCATGCGTTGCAGGCGCCGCCATTCGGCTCGAGGACGTACGTGGAAAGGGTCTCGGTCGTGGACTGGGCGAACGCCGGGCTCGATCCGAGGGTGACCACTGCTGCGGTCGCGGCGGCTGCCGTGCCGGACTTCGCGAAGAACTCACGGCGTGTCATCGGTGTTGCGGTCATGCGGTGTCCTTCCCAGCCCCTGGTCGTTCCTTCTGGGAGCCGCACCGCCAAGTTGGTCCCCCTCTTGCGAGGAGAGCCGGTGCCCCCCGAAGGAGGCGGACGATGCGGCATCCGGAAGGGACGCCAGGACGATCCAGCCCGTGCGGTTCCCCCTCTGGGAGCCGCACCGGTGCCCCTCCCCCGTGCGGGGGCGAGACGGTGGTGCGGCATCCGGAAGGGGCACCACTTCACCTATCGACGGGGGATCGGGGCTCTTGAGGGCCATTCGCGAGAAGTCTCGGCAGTCCTGGTGATGCGGACCGGTGCGGCTAATCTCGCGGTTTCACGCGGACGTGGCTCAGTTGGTAGAGCATCACCTTGCCAAGGTGAGGGTCGCGGGTTCGAATCCCGTCGTCCGCTCCAAGCAAATGCGCAGGTCAGAGTCCCTCAACGGACTCGCCCGCGGCCTTCCGAAGTGGCGTCACCAGTGGGAGCAGTGCCGAGCGAAGGGCAAGTGGGCCAACTGCCTGCTGGGCGAACACACCTACATCGTGTTGAGCTCCCTCGCGAAGTCCCTCCTCGTTCGGCAGATCTTCGCCAGTACCCTCGCCGCGAAAGGCTGACAACATGCCGCACTACACCACGTCGGTTCGAACCCCATGGTCCGCTGCCCGGGCCTTCGAATACTTGAGCGATCTGGAGCACTTCGCCGACTGGGACCCGGGAGTCCAGCGATCCACCCAGGTCGCGGGCACGGGACCGGGCCTGGGCTCCGCGTATGACGTCACCGTCCGCAGCGCCGGCCGAGACCTCACGTTGCGTTACGAAACGGTCGCGGTCGACCCGCCGCGGCGAATCGAGGTCCGAGCGGAAACCGCCACGCTGCTCTCGGTCGACGTCATGACGTTCGTCGACGACGGCGAGGGCTGCGTGGTGACTTACGACGCCGACCTCTCGTTGAAGGGGGCGCTCCGGCTCGCAAACCCCCTGCTCGGACTTGCGTTCGGGCGAATCGGTAACCGAGCCGCCGCCGGTCTGCGTCGTGTCCTCGACGGGGCAGCCCCGTGATGAGCACCCCCGAGCTGATCGACGCCGCCCTCGAAGCGCTGATCGTGCCCAGCTTCACCCGCATCGGACTCAATGCGCGGCGCCGCTTGTTCAGCTGGCGGAGCCTCGACTCGTACGACCTCTCAGGCCGGGTGGTCGCGATCACTGGTGCGACCTCGGGGCTGGGCCGAGCCGCGGCGGTACAGATGGCACGCGATGGAGCAACCGTGATCGTGCTCGGTCGGAACCGCGACAAGACCGAACGCGTCGCGGCCGAGATTCGTGCGGAGACCGGAAACCCGGACGTGTCCGCGACCATCGCGGAAATGGGTGACCTCGACTCAGTTCGACGTGCGGCCGAGGAGATCCTCGCGGCGCACCATCGGCTCGATGTGCTGATCCACAACGCGGGGGCGCTGACCCATCGGCGCGTCGATTCTCCCGACGGCACCGAGGCGACCATCGCGAGCCAGGTCGTCGGCCCGTTCCTGCTCACATGCCTGCTCCTTGATCGGTTGAGGGAGTCGGCTCCCGCGAGGGTCATCACGATGTCGTCCGGAGGCATGTACTCCGCCGTGTTGACCGTCGACCATCTGCAGATGAGTGTGGGGGAGTACAACGGTTCGAAGCAGTACGCGCTCGCGAAACGAGCGCAGGTGACCCTCAACGAGATGTGGGCGACCCATGTCGACCCACAGAAGATCGTCTTCCACGCGATGCATCCCGGCTGGGCCGACACCCCCGGTGTCGAGGAGTCGCTGCCGACCTTCCGCAAGATCGTCGGCCCATTGCTGCGCGACGCGGCCGGCGGTGCTGACACGATGGTCTGGCTCGCAGCCGATGACGGGGAACCCATGGCCTCGAGCGGTGCGTTCTGGCTCGACCGTCGCGTCCGTTCGATCCACCAACTCGCGAGAACGCGCCGTTCAGACACTGCGGCGCGGCGGAACGAACTGTGGGAGTGGGTCAGCGCCCAAGCAGGCTGCGACGCGTCGGGGTTCCAACAGCGCTGACTGCGTGAGGGTGCCGGAAACTCATCGCCGCTGTGTTCCGGGAGTTTCTGAACTGCTCGAAGGTCCCGCACCCTCATGGCCCTGATCCGCCGATCGAGCGGCTCGAATCGTCTGGCACGTCGTTGGCGCTGACGCTGCCGGCCATGAACATCGACGACCGCACCAAGATGCTGGGCGGGATGCAGGCTGGCGCGCCGCCTGAGGTGCTGTCCGCATCTGGTCCGCAAGACGTCGAGAAACACCACGCGATCGGTTCGGTCACCTTGCCGAGCTGACGGTCGCGGTTTCGAATCCCGTCGTCCGCTCCAAGTCCTCCAGCAAGGGCGATTCGTAGGTCAGCGGCCTCTGCGGGGGCCGCTGACGTGCTTCTGGCGCCGAGCGCCGAGCCGCTAGCTCACCGGACGCTCAGGGCGACGCGCGGGAAGGCGGGCGCGAAATAGACACGGCACGAGGTCGCGAGGTTCGTCGAGCTGTACCGAGCTCGCGAGTACGAAGTCGGGCTGAGCGTCAGTCGAGGAAGCCGCGAATGCGCTCGAGGTCGATCGGACCGTCGTAGGCGAGCTTGCCATCCGACAGCGCGACACAGCGGTGCGCGTGCTCGAGGAACCCGATCTGGTGGGTCGCGATCATCACCGCGGCGCCGGCATCGCTCGTCGCGAGCAGCAGCTCGGTGAGCACATCCTGGCCCGACGGATCGAGACCCACGAACGGTTCGTCGATCACGAGC
>JBBQFJ010000223.1:0-3427 GCA_038321755.1 Acidimicrobiia bacterium
GGAGCACGCCGATGCGTGCGCCCGACTGCATCGCGAGCCCCTCGAGCGCGAGCACCTCGTCCTCGCTGCGCACGAGGCCTTCGGGGCCGGTGACGTGCAGCACGCCGACCGGTGTCCCGAGCACGCTGACGGGGACGCAGGTCGCCGAGCAGGGTCCGTTCGGACGGTCACGGAGCTTGGGACACGCCGCGAGCACCTCGCTGGAGGTGAAGCGCAGCGTCTGCCCGCGACGGACGGCCGGGCACGACCACGGTGTCGACACTTGGCACGACGGGGGTCCCTCGGCGCCGGCGGGGACCGATTCGACGACTCGTCGAAGGTGGGCTCGGCTCGAGTCGGCGAGCAGCAGCTCACCGGGCGCGTGGGCGATCTCGCCCAGCGCGCGCTGCACGACGCCGAGCGCCTGATGCTCCGTCTCCACCATCTCGAGCGCGTCTTGGAGGCCGCTCGAGAACTGGTGACGGCGGGCCTCGCGGACCACCGTCTCCTCGTGCTCGACGATGGCGCGGCGCTGGTCCACCAGCGCGGCGCGGATCGGACGGGCGGAGGTGATGTAGATGGCCACGGCGCCGAAGCAGGCGAAGACGAGGCCCTGGACCAGGACTGCGGTGATGCTCTCGCCCGTGAGGCCGATCGCGTCCATCGAGAAGCGAGCGAGGAGGAAGGCGCAGAACATGCCGACGACGGCCCGCACGAGCTGGAGGAGGAGCCGACCAACCGAGTCATCGATCTCCCGGAACCGCCCCCCTGCCCAGATGGGGTGCTCGTCGTACTCGCCCACGTCCCTGACCTCCCGTTGCGCAGGCACCGTGCCTGCTGCTTGCCCGATGTGGATATCGGCGGCTTCGGGGGCTCGATTGAGGTATTTCTGCCACGCAGCGTGGCGGCCCAGTCGGGGCTGCCTGGTCAGGGCTGCCTGGTCAGGGCTGCCTGGTCAGGGCTTGCGGTGCTCCATGAGCCAGGAGTCCCGGGCCGATGTCCCCGGATCAGCGCGGTGCGCTGCCGGCGAGCAGCGCGACCTCGCGCCACTTGTAGTGGCAGTCGACCTGCTCGAAGCCGAGCTCGCGGAACCACCCGAGCTGCACGGAGATCGACGCGAGCTTGTTCGACGGGTCGTCGTGCTCCGGATCCGTCCCCACGGAACGAAGGAAGGCTTCGTGGAGCTCGAGGGTCGGTGACGCGACGTGCTCCAGGTTGCAGAACACGCCGCCAGGCTCGAGCCGATCGAAGACCTCACCGTAGAGCGCACGCTTCCGCGCATCGACGACGTGATGGATCGCGAATGCCGACACGACCGCGTCGAAGCGTCCCCACGATGCAGGGATCGAGTCGTCGAGATCGTGTTCGAGGATGGTGACCTGCGAGACGCCCGCGAACCGCGCGCGGGCACGGCCGAGCATCTCCGGCGAGAAGTCGCACGCGATGATCTCTGCCCCCGAACGCTCCTCGAGCACTCGCGCGGCAACGAACCCGTCACCACATCCGAGATCGAGGACTCGACGCGTCGCCCTCGGCACGAACTCCATCAGGTGCTCGTAGGCGGTGCTGAACCATGGCCACGTGGGTCGACGTTCGAGATAGCTCGTGGCGTGGGATGCCTCCGTCCAGAGGTTGACGGCCGGAACCGTCGCCCGCTCGCTCACGGCCCGACGACGCGTTCTCGAGTCTCGTTCCGGTCCTTGAGGCGCACGATCTTGTTCACTGCGCTCAGGTACGCGCGGGCTGAGGCCTCGACGATGTCCGTCGCGACTCCGCGCCCCGATGCCTTGTAGCCGTCCGCCTCGAGCAGGGTGACGACGTCGCCCAACGCGTCGCCGCCGCCGGTCACCGACGAGACCTTGAAATCGAGCAGGGTGCCCGACACGCCGGTCGCCTGGGCGATCGCGGCGATCGCGGCGTCGACCATCCCGTTGCCCTCGGCCTCGGCCTCGGCCTTGCCGTCGCCGTCCGTCAGGACGACGCGTGCGCTCGGCTTGTGCACCGTGCCGCCGTGCACGTCGAGGCTGACGAGCGTGTAGCGGTGCACGACGCCCGTGCCCAGCTCTTCGGCGACGATCGCCTCGAGATCCGATTCGGTGATCTCTACCTTGCGGTCGGCCAGCTCCTTGAAGCGGATGAAGGCCTGGTTCAGGGCGTCGCCCTGCACGTGCAGCCCCATCTTCTCCAGCGTGTCGGCGAAGGCGTGCCGGCCGGAGTGCTTCCCCAGCACGATCTGCGCCGCTTCCTGTCCGACCGACGCCGCGTCGATGATCTCGTACGTCTCGCGATCGGCGAGCACACCGTGCTGGTGGATCCCGGCCTCGTGCGCGAACGCGTTCCGGCCGACGACCGCCTTGTTGTACTGGACCGGATACCCGGTGAGCCGGGCGACCAGCCGGGACGTGCGCGCCAGCTCCTCGGTGCGGACATCGACACCGACCTCGCCGAAGAAGTCGCCGCGCGTCTTGATCGCCATCACGATCTCCTCGAGCGCGGCGTTGCCGGCACGTTCGCCCAGCCCGTTGATCGCGCACTCGATCTGGCGTGCACCAGCAGCCACACCCGCGAGCGAGTTCGCGACCGCCAGGCCCAGGTCGTTGTGGCAGTGCGTGGAGACGACGTAGTCGCCATGCACGTTCGCGATCACGTACGCGATCAGCTTCCCGAACTCCTCGGGGACGCCGAACCCAACCGTGTCGGGGATGTTCAAGGTCGTCGCGCCGTTGTCCACGGCGATCTGCAGGACTTCACGCATGAACTCGGGATCGGACCGGCTGCCGTCCTCGGGCGAGTACTCGATGTCGTCGCAGTACGACTTCGCCCGAGCGATGCTCGCTGCGACCTCGGCCTTCA
This sequence comes from Acidimicrobiia bacterium, assembly GCA_038321755.1. Classification (GTDB taxonomy): domain Bacteria; phylum Actinomycetota; class Acidimicrobiia; order IMCC26256; family PALSA-555; genus JALHSW01. Next base: position 2,833 of record JBBQFJ010000223.1, read on the forward strand.
CCTGGTCGCGGTCCATCCGCAGCTTCTTCGCCATGTGGATCTCGGACGTGGCGATGAACACGTGGAGCCGGGGCCGCTCGGCGTGCCGGACGGCCTCCCACGCCCGGTCCAGGTCCTTGAAGGACGTCCGGGACAGTCCGGCGATCACCGGGCCACGAACGTGCTTCGCGATGGCTTCGACGGCCTCGAAATCCCCGTCACTCGCGATCGGGAAGCCCGCCTCGATGATGTCCACCCCGAGGCGCGCCAGCTGCTCGGCGATCTCCAGCTTCTCGGGCACGTCGAGGGAGATGCCCGGCGATTGCTCGCCGTCCCGGAGCGTCGTGTCGAAGATGCGCACTTGATCAGCCATGTCGTGTCGCTCTCTCTCGCTGTTGGTCGCTGTTGGAGGTGGAGCCGGCGTGGATTCGGGGCAACAAAAAGCCTCCCCGGCCCGAAGGCACGAGGAGGCGACCCCGAGCACCCACCGGTGCGAGCGGCGACGGTAAAAGGAAGGTGGTGGTGATTGTTGGGTGGACTTGAATATTAACAGTGTAAACAATTTTCCCCCAACCCAACACCAAGGCAAGAAAAAAAAATTTGAAGGGCGGCAATT
>JBBQFJ010000224.1:0-3407 GCA_038321755.1 Acidimicrobiia bacterium
TTGGCCCTGCATCCGGATGAACTGCTGGCCCGCACCGATGGTCTCCGGCGTCGACGGGAGTCGGCTCCCGCCGGCCTGGACCTCGAGGAGACCCGTCGCCGAGCCGTCGCAGCCGAGATCCCACCCGAGGATGCCCGGGCCGTCATCCGGGGAGGTCTCGAGCACGAGCGCGGCAGCTGCGTCACCGAAGATGATGCACGTGCCGCGGTCGGCCGGGTCGACGATCCGCGAGAGGGTCTCGGCGCCGATCACGAGGACGTGTTCGAGACCACCGGCCGTGAGCATCGCGGCGCCGGCGACGAGCTCGTACACGAAGCCGGCGCACCCGGCGTTGAGATCGAAGGAGCCGCAGCGCAGCCCGAGGCCGTCGCTGACGAACGCGCCCGTGTGCGGTATCGGCTGCTCGGGCGTCGCCGTCGCGATGATCAGGAGCTGGATGTCCTGGGGCGAGATCCCGGCCTGCTTGATCGCCGCGGTGCCAGCCTCGATGGCCAGGCTCGCAGTGGTCTCGCCGGCCGACGCGATGCGTCGCTCGCGGATCCCGGTGCGCTCGACGATCCAATCGTCGCTGGTGTCGACGAGCTGCTCGAGGTCGGCGTTCGTGAGTCGCTGGTCGGGGACCGCCATGCCCCATCCCGCGATCGAGGCGCGCATCGTCAGGCGACCTGCTCGAGCGGCACCAGCCTGATCGCGGACGGCCGGATCGAGGACAGCCGGATCGCGGACGAGGGGATCAGTGGACGCGCAGCCACGCGACCGGCTGCCCCTCGCGCAGACGTTCCCCGGGGTGCACGAGCATCCCGACGAGCCGCCCGGTGAAGGGGCTCGCGACCGGAGTGGAGGTTCCGGGACCGTCGACCATCCCGACAGTCTGGCCGACGCTGAGCTCCGCGCCGTCGTCGAGCTCCGCCCCGTCGTGGAGCGTGACCGGCCGGAAGGTGCCGACGGTCGGGGCGACGATCATGCGTTCAGGGACGAGCAAACCTTCACCGCTGCCGAGCAACTCCATCAGCGAACCTTCTCCATGTGCATGGCGCGGCAATCGTCCGGGGTGGCGATGCCGCGTACGGGCGTGTCGGGCGTGATTCGCTTCGCGAGGCCGGCGAGCATGGAGCCGTTGCCGACTTCGAGGAACGACGTGGCGCCGAGCTCGACCATCGTGAGCATCGACTCGCGCCAGCGAACCGGCACGGCGACGTGCTCACCTGAGCGCTCGGCCCAGCCGTCGGGGCCGTCGTAGGCGCGGGCGTCGAGGTTGGACACGACCGGTGCGGCAGGGGTGGCGAAGATGACGTCGGCGAGGACACCGGGCAGCGCGTCGGCCGCGTCGCGCATCAACGGGGTGTGGAACGCGCCGCCGACGTTGAGCGGCGTCGCCCGCTTCACGCCGAGCTCCTTGGCGCGGGCGCTGCCGGCTTCGACACCCTCGGGCGTGCCGGCGATCACGACCTGACCAGGGGCGTTGTCGTTCGCGACCCAACAGCCGCCGGGGGCTGCCTGACACGCGGCTTCGGCCTGCTCGACCGTCGCGCCGAGGAGTGCGGCCATGCGACCGGGGTGCGAGTCAGCGGCCGCCTGGGTGAGCTCTGCGCGCCGAGCGGCGAAGCGCACGCCCGCTTCGAGTGGGAGCGCGCCGGACGCGATGAGTGCGGTGACCTGCCCGAGGGAGTGACCGGCGAACGCAACGGGCGCCGGCACCTGGTCGCGGATCGCTTCCCACGCGACGAGTGAGGTCAGGAGCACGGCCAGCTGTGCATCGCGAGTGCGAGCGAGCTGCTCGGCCGGGGCATCGAGGATGAGGGAAGCGAGCGGCTCGCCGAACGCGGCCTCGGCCCGCTCGACGATCGACCATGCGGCATCGTGGCGCCAGGGCGCGCCCATGCCCGGGGTCTGCGTCCCCTGACCGGGGAAGATGACCGCGATGCCCACGAACGATCCCCTCCATTGCTCTGGTCGATTGCTCTGGTCGATTGCTCTGGTCGATTGCTCTGGCGGGCTGGTGCCCGATCCGCCGGCAATGGTCGGACCAGCCCCGATTCGCCGGGGTTACACGTGACTCGCGGGTAACTTGCGCCCCATGCCGCCGCTCGAGTCCGAGGACTACATCGCCCTCCTCCCACACCGCCCGCCGTTCCGCTTCATCGACGCCGTCGATGCGTGCGAGCCGGGCGTCTCGATCACCGCTCGCTACCGGGTCACGGGCGACGAGGACTTCCTCGCCGGGCACTTCCCGGGCTTCCCGGTCCTCCCTGGGGTGATCCAGCTCGAAGCGCTGGCCCAGGCCGGTGGCATCGCACTGCTGGCCGACGAGCGCTACACCGGCAAGCTGCCGCTGTTCGGTGGCGTCGAGAACGTCCGCTGGCGCCGTCTGGTCCGCCCGGGCGACGAGCTGACCCTGCAGATCGAGATGGAGCGACTCTCTGCTCGCGGGGGATGGGCTCGGGCGCTCTCCACTGTGGAGGGCGAGAAGTCCTGCCAGGGTCGGATCTTCTTCGCGCTCGCCGACGCGACGCTCTGAACGCTGCGCCGGTCCACGACGCCGAAAGCCAGCGGCGTCATTCGTCGTCGGGTTGGTGGAGGTCGGTCACCTGGCGCTGTCGCTGGGCCTCGCGTGCGGCGAGGTCGCGGTCGATCTCGTCGGGGTCTTCACCGAGGAGGAGGCGCGCCTCGACCTCGCGGTCCATGCGACCCTCGCCGCGGATGCTGCGCCACGGAGCGATCACGATGAGCAGCAGCACGACCGCGGAGAGCACGCAGATGCCGACGATCCACGGCAGCCAGTCGGTCGCGAGCACAAGATTCACGGCGCTCAGTGTACGGGTCGTCGTGCCAAGATCTGACTATCGCCCGGGTGGTGGAACGGCATACACGGCGGGCTCAAAATCCGCTGCTCGAAAGGGCATGAGGGTTCGAATCCCTCCCCGGGCACGCCGAAGCATTTGGCGGCACTCGTTCACCCACGACACAGCACACGGACGGTGGGGAACGGGTTCACCATCTCGCCGGTCGGCGCGCGCACGCCGAAGTGCAGGTGCGGCTGCCCGCCCTTCGCGTTACCGGTGTCGCCGACGTAGCCGATGACCTCGCCGCGGGTGACGCGGCGCGGCGCCGGACCCTCGTAGCGGCTCAGGTGCGCGTAGTAGTAGCCGACGCCGTCGTCGCCGTGGAGCCAGATGCCGACGCCGCCGAGATCGTCGAGGTTGAAGTCGATGGTGCCGTTGACGACGGCGACGAGCGGTGTGCCCCACGTCGCGAGCAGGTCGGTGCCCTGGTGGGTACGACCACCCGAGCGGGGCTGACCCCAGTCGTTCACGAAGACGCTGGTGCCCGCGACCGGACAGACTGACGCGCCGGTGCGCACCTGGCCCGCCGCCGCACCGTCGACACCGCTGAACTCCGCCTGGGAT
>JBBQFJ010000225.1:0-3404 GCA_038321755.1 Acidimicrobiia bacterium
ATCAGCCATCGTGCCGAGACGCCGTCCGCCCAGCGGCCTGGGTGGTCCCATCGATGCCGCTTGGCCAGGACCCTTACAGGACCGGTCGTTCGCTCGGCGTGGCGGCGTCGAGCCCTTCGGATGTCGTCAGCCCCTGTCCGACCACCAGGTCCTCGAGCGCCGAGACCCAGCTCTCGTAGTACGGACGTTCAGGGGACTCGACGATGGCTGCGATCAGGCACTCGCGGAAGGCATCCCAGGGCAGTTCGAGTCGATTGACGAGCGCGATCGCGAGCGCGAGCGCCCGGCCCTGCCAGGGAGCGCTGAAGATGAGCTCACCGTTCTCCCGAGGGAGTGCGCCGGGCCCGGTCATCAGGGTCGCGTCGCCGGCGCTCGGCTCGGTCACCACCGCTCCACGCCGATCATCGCGTCGCGGGTGACGAGCGCTGCGAGCTCTTCTTCGGAGAGGTCGTCGGTGCCTCGGGGGCGTTCGGGGAGGACGAGGTAGCGCACCTCAGCGCTCGAGTCCCAGACCTGCAGCTCGACCTCGTCGGGGATGGGCGTGCCCATCTCGGCGAGGAGCGCGCGTGGCTCGCGTACTGCGCGCGACCGGTAGGCGGGCGATTTGTACCACGCTGGCGGCAGGCCGAGCACGGGCCACGGGTAGCACGAGCACAGTGTGCACACGACGAGGTTGTGCACGGTCGGCGTGTTCTCGACGACGACCATGTGATCACCCTCGGGACCACCGAAGCCGAGCTCCCTGATCGCCGCGGTGCCATCGCGAAGCAGTCGACCCTTGTACTCGGGGTCGATCCAGGCCCGAGCCACGACCTTGGCCCCGTTGAGTGGGCTGAGATCGTCCTCGAAGTGGGCGACGAGACCGTCGAGCGCCGCGGGATCAAGCAGGCCCTTCTCCGTGAGCACCGCCTCGATCGCGGCGACACGAGCCTCCACGGGAGCAAGCGGCTCGGGCTGATGCGCGTGATCGTGACCGTGCACCGCGGCGTGGTCGTCGGTCATCGGCGTCGCTCCGGCGATGCATACGCGGGATCCGCCTCGAGGTATCCCTCCCACAGGTCGACATGAATGACGACCCCCGGCTCGCAACCCTCACCCCAGAGGGCCTCACTCGTGAACCGGACCGAATACGTGGGCTCGAGCCGTCGGCGCTCCGAATGGGCCTCCACGTCCGGGACCGAGAACGCGCCGTCGAGTCGAGCGATGACTCCACACTTCCCCTGCGCGAAGCGCGGTGCGCGGGTGTGACCGGGTGGATGCCACTCGCGCACACGCACCCGATCGCCGATTCCGAACCGTGCGATCCGACGATCAGGGCCGTCGGGATCCGGGGCGACACCCCGGTCGGGTCCGGAGAGCGGGAAGGACCCGCCGGCCCGTCGCTCGAGCTCGTCCCGCGTCACCACGCCGGTCTCGACGGCAAGTGTTGCGAGCCCGGTGAGCCAATGCTCGTAGTAGGAGGACGTCAGGTAGTGCCCGGGCTCCATCCGCTCGATGCTGTGCCGGAACCGACCTCCGTTGATCAGTCCGGCACCGCCGACGGCGAAGAAGCAGCGCAGCACTCCGCGCTCCCAGTCGTGGTGGAAGACCGGCTCGTCGGGTTCGCGATCGACGGACCCGAATCCAGCGACCCCACCGAGGTCATGCACACCGTCCATCGTGGGGCACCCCGCTGCGTTGATGACGACTGCGCTTCGCGACGGTACCCGCAGCACCATGGGCCTCCAGACCTGCGCGCTCAACCTCTCTATGGGGGTTTCTACGGACAGAGGAGCTGCCCCAGATTCCGACCCGATTCCGCCGCCGGTCGCCCACCGTTGTGAACCCACTCCCGTCCTTTTCCAAAGAATCAACTGCTACCCTTGCGTAATAGCACCGGTTACGAACGGTTCCCGGAGGCGGTCGATGAGCGACTCGGTGACGGTCACCTGGAACGGGATGGCGATCGAGGCCGCGAACCCTCGCCGGATCGCTCCCTGGCGCGACGAGCTCTCGGCTCCGACCGTGCGGCGCACCGAGCGGGCTGCCGCGGCGGTGCAGCGGGCCGGGGACCAGGCCGTCGGTGCCCTCGAGATTGCCGCTCGGCTGCTGCTGCGCGCCGAGGGCCTGGCGTCGAGCGCCATCGAGGGGTTGCGCGCCAACGCGGCCGATGTCGCCTTGGCCGAAGCGGGGGCTTCGGGCCTCGCCGGCGTCGACGACCAGGTCGCCGCCTGGGTGGCCGACAATCTGGCCGTGGTTCGAGACGCCCTCGACGAGCGCGGCCCGCTCAGCACGCGCCTGCTCCTCGACTGGCACACCCGGCTCATGGGCTCCCACGCACCGCTCGACGAGCGCAACATCGGTGCGTTCCGCGACACGCTGGGTTGGGTCGGTGGCCCCAACCCTCGTCTGGCGGCGCACGTCGGGTCGCCACCGGAGCTGATCCCCGAGCTGATGGAAGACCTGTTCGCGTTCGTCGCCCGCACCGACGTCGACCCGATCACCCAGGCCGCGGTCGCGCACGCTCAGTTCGAGACCGTGCACCCGTTCGCCGACGGCAACGGCCGCCTCGGCCGCGTGCTCATCGGCTGCATTCTCGCTCGACACCTCGACGTGCGCGTGCCGCCCCCGGTGTCACTCGAGATGGCGCGAGACATCGGCGGCTACCAAGCGGGGCTCACACTCTTCCGGCAGCACGACACGGAACGCTGGGTGAGCTGGTTCGCCGACGCCGTGACCGCGTCAGCCGAGCGCTCCTCCGACGTGCTCGCAGCCGTCGCCACCCTCGAGCGCTCATGGCGAGATGTCACGGCCGACCTCCGAGCCGACTCCACCGCTCGCCGCCTCGTCGCGCTCCTACCCGCGCACCCCGTGCTGTCATCCTCGATCGTCGCCGAGCTCCTCGGCGTGAGCGAACAGGCCGGACGGTTTGCCCTCGACCAGCTCACCAAGCGAGAGGTGCTCGAAGAGCTCGGCACCCGCTCACGGGGGGTCGGCCGGCCATCACGCTGGTACGCCGCTCAGCAGCTCTTCGATCTCCTCGGTCGCTGACGGTTTGCGGGTCATCACGCCGACTTCGCCGCGGCCCCTTCCTCGACCGGAGTGCCCGCCTTGGGCAGGTGCTCGCGGATCTCGTCGGCGGCCTCGTCGAAGGTCGCCGAGATCGCTTCGCCCATCGAGCGGATCACCTGCTCCATGCTCTGCTTGGTCTGTGCGTCCGTGGCGACCTCGCGCACCGACCGCAGTGCCTCGCCGACGTGGTCGGTGAGCTGACCGGCTGCTTCCTTGAGCTTCGCCTTGTCCTCGCTGGCCTCCCGAGACTGGTCCTCGGTGAGCTTCCGGTACTGATCCCGGAGCTCACGGCCGAGGTCGCGCCAGCGCTCCCCGACCTGCTCCCAACTCTCCGCCATGTTTGCCATGTCCCT
>JBBQFJ010000226.1:0-3375 GCA_038321755.1 Acidimicrobiia bacterium
CAGCTCGGCGATCTCTTGCAGCGTCTTGCCCTGGGCGCGCAGGCGCCGCGCCTCTTCCCGTTCCCGGAGCTTGCCTCGGTAGCCCACGCTTCGACGGTACGGGCGGGGTGTGACACCATCAGGACATGCTGAGAGTTCCGCGACTGCGCATGGGGATCGTCATCGGGTTCGGGGTCGGGTACTACCTCGGCGCGAAGGCCGGCCGCGAACGCTACGAGCAGCTCCGCTCCCTGGTCGCCAGCTCGCCGTTGTCCAAGGTGCAAGCCGCGTACGAGCTCGGGATCGAGCGTCTGCGCGACAGCCCGGTCGTCCCGATCACGCACAACCCCAGCGAGACGGTGCTCCCGCCCTCGAACAACTAGCTGTTCAGCAGGAGCGCTCGCTGCTCCGGCGTGAGGTCGAGCTCCAGGGCGATCGCGATCGCCTGGGAGCTCATCTTCTTCTTGGTCTTCGCCACGACGCCCGGCAGCGTCTCGGGGTCGAGCCGTGCCGCGAGATCGGCGAGCTGCGTCTCGATGAACGCGAGGCACATCGCGTCCTCGAGCACCTGCATCTCCGGGTCCGTTCCGAGGCCGCGCTTTCGCACCAGCTCCTGCACTCGTTCGATCGTCGCGTCCTCATAACCCACCGCGACGAGGATCTCGGCGACGTCGCGGGCGTGCTGCTCGTGCAAGCTCTTGCGCCAGCGCAGGTAGCCGGATCGTCCTTCGGGGTACGACGAACGCGGAATGGTCCACCGACGCAGATGGTGAGCCCGCGCTGCCAGCAGCAGCGCCTCGCTGGGATCCGGGTCGAGCTCGAGGACCCGAGCGGTGACGAGCGCGGCGTGGGCCAGCTCCTTCGGACGCTCCACACCGCCGACCTCGATGCGGGCCGGATCATCCGCGTTGGCCGCGTCGATCGCCGCGATCGCTCGGCGCAGTCGATCGGCGTCCACGCCCTCAGGTTAGAAGTCATAGCGTCGTCGGATGGACGATCCGAACGATGCATCCACACCCAGGTACGTCGAGCCCGGGTGGTTCACCCGGCACGCGTTCAACCCGACGATCTCGCTGCTCACGCGTCTCGGCATCAGCGTGTGGGGATCGCGACAGCTCCGGGTGCGCGGCCGCACCAGCGGCGAGTGGCGGACCGTCCCGGTCAACCTCCTCACCTATGACGGGGAGCGCTACCTGGTCGCGCCACGTGGTGAGACGCAATGGGTGCGGAACCTGCGAGTCGCCCACGAGGGCGAGCTGCGAGTCGGCCGCCGCACCGAGGCGTTCCACGCGACCGAGATCGCGGACGACGACAAGGTCGCGATCCTGCGCGCGTACCTGAAGCGCTGGAAGGCCGAGGTCGGCGTGTTCTTCGGCGGGGTGAGTGCCGACTCCTCGGACGAGGATCTTCGCCGCATCGCCCCCGACCACCCGGCATTCCTGGTCGTCGACGCCGCCGAGACGAAGCGACGGTAGGAAGCACGTTCCCGGCGTACGCTGACGCCGCCGGCATCGAGAGGCGGGGACCACACGTGTTCGACAAGAAGCGGTTGCTGAAGAACGGGCTGAAGGCCGAGGCCACGGTGCTCTCCGTCGAGCAACGTTCCAAGATCACCAGCAACGAGCTGCGCGACTACGACCACGTGCTCGAGGTGCGCCCGGAGAACGGCGAACCTCCGTTCCAGGCGACCGTGCGCGCCAAGCTGTGGATGGTCGGCCTCCGCCCGAAGACGCATGAGGTCCTGCAAGTTCGCTACGACCCGAAGAGTCACGAGGTCGTCTTCGACTTCGCCGGCGACCCTCGGTATGACGTCGACGCCATGAACGCCAAGACCGAGCAAGGGCGTGCCGACCTCGCAGCGAACAAGCCCGACATGGATGCCTTCAAGCAACGGCTCATCGAGTCCGGCGGCATGTCCACCGGCGGCAAGGGCTCGACCGACCCGGTCGACCAGATGGAGCGCCTGGTGAAGCTGCGCGACATGGGCGCGCTCACCCCCGAGGAGTTCGAGGCGCAGAAGGCGCGCATCCTCGGCTGAGCACCCCACCCCCCGACCCCCCACCGCGAGTCACGTAGGGTGCGCGAGTGTCGGATCGGTTGTTCGCACGCATCATTCGCAGGATCTCGGGCGTCGTCCTCGTCGTCGTGCTCCTCCTGCTCATGGTCGCATCGGCCGGACTCGGAGCGGTGGTCTGGTTCGTCAACCGTCCGGTCGACGACCGAACGCATGACCTCCAGCACTTCAGTGCGCACCCCGAGCGCGACCCGATCGAGCGGCTCGGCCGGTGGAACGGTCGGAGGTTCGTGCCGGTCGCGCCGGGATCGGTCGATGCATCGCACGTCACCGTCCTCGTGCACGGTCTCGCCCAGGGAGCGAAGGACGCGGTCGAGGCACACCGGGGGTCGATGCCTCTCCTCGCGTGGAACACGATCCGACCCGACGGCCACCACCAGTTCGGCTGGCTCCCGAACATGGCCAAGGCGGCGACTCGTGATGCACCGGACGATGCGGTCCTCGCCTACTCCTGGATCGACGACTCCGCGATCAGTGGCAATCCACTCGACGCCCGCTACTCCCAGGCGCGAACGGAGCTCAACGGACATCGCCTCGCCCGTGCGCTCTCCGAGGCCTTCGCACCGAGCTTCTCCGTGCATTCGGGGCTCCGGCTCGTGGGTCACAGCCACGGCGCCCGAGTCGCAACCGTCGCCGCGCTCTCGTTGCCCGAGCCACCGGCACACCTCGTGCTCCTCGACTCCCCCGACAACCTCAAGGCGCAGATCGGTGGTGCGAACAACAACTTGGCCCCACTCCTGCGCCGCCTCGACACCGGCGCGAACGGCACGTTCGTCGACAACTACTACTCCAGCTACGGCGTGCCGTACGGCGACCAACCGGGCTTGCACTCGATCGTCGACGTCCGACTCGATGCCGGACGCGACCCGTTCGGCGCGACCGGCCACTCGTATCCGCCGGTCTGGTACGAGCACTCGGCATCGGCGACCCGCAAGGCGGTCGGCTTCGCCTGGTCACCGCTGCGTGCCGACGACACCAGTTTCGATCCGCCGCGGCGCGGCGCCGACCTCGAGCAAGACTGGTTGCGAAAGGGTCAACCGGTCCAGGCCCGGGAGCTCGACCTGCGAGCCACGGGTCAGCACCACGGGCCACGCCTCGAGCCGCAACGTGCGGCCCTCGATGCGCACGACGGGGACGCCGCACCCGACGACCACGACGTCGTCCACCTCGCCGAGGGTCGCAAGGCCCGCTGGAACGCGGACTTCGAGATCGACGACGACGACGTCGCGGTCGAGCTCACCTATCGGTTCACCGAGCCGGGCGACGGCGACCAGCTCGGGATCTGGATCGACGGGCAGCTGCGCCTCGTCGATGTCGGGGCC
>JBBQFJ010000227.1:0-3253 GCA_038321755.1 Acidimicrobiia bacterium
TCGCGAGTCTTGAGCGCGATCCCGTCGTCGCCGAGCGGGAGACGCACCAAGAACGGCAACGACGATGCGGGATCAGGGTTGCGCACGATCACGAACTCCACTGTCCGACATTCTTGCTCGCCGATGTGCCGGGCGGAGGGCTCAGCGACGGAACGGGTCACGGCGAAAGCGACTCGACGAGCCGCTCGCCCCGCAAGAACAGGCGCGTGGTGCAGGCGCGCGTGAAGGGTCGAGCCCGACGGTGGGGGTGATGACTACCGTCGCACCGACTGCGCGAGCAGCGGCAGAGCGCATGTACGCCACGACTCGCGCGCCGCGGTTAGCGCGCGGCGTGCCCGTCCGTGCCCTTGGAACCCGTGCCCGCTGCGTGCCCGTCATCACGCGTACTGGTGGTCACTCGTGGTCACGGTGGTCACTCGAAACGCCCGGCGACCTGCGGCTCGATGCTGTGACCTGCACCGATGGAACGAGTGAGCCCCATTTTAGGAAACCGATGCTCTATCCCCTGAGCTACGAGGGCTTGGTCTTCGTTGGTGCAGGTCAGAGGGTACTTCTAGCGTTCGGATTCGAAGGCGGTGTCCGATTCCAGCCCGCCGCGTGCCCGTTCCTCGCGTGAGCAACGGTTTCTTGCACCGTGTGTCGCCGGCGGTTCGCCAACGCGTCGGCGCTGGTCAGCGCGTCGCGAGGTCGATGCACACAGGTCGCGATGGGCGAGTGGAGCGTGCGTCGGCGTGTGAGCGTCGGTTCACGAAACCGTGCAATCGGTGGCTGTCCGGCGCGGACGGGTCTGAGCAGCGTCAGGTCCGTTGCTGTTGTCGTTTCGATACGTCGTGCTGGGCTCACCTACGACGAAGCAACCGAGAACAGTCGCCACGATCCGTCGATGCCCTTGAGTCGGTGCTCGCCGGCGTCGGTGAACGTCGTTGCGCCGCCGAGCATCATGTCGCGCACCGTCGACGACGCCCAGAACTCTCCATCTGCGGCGCGCTGCTCGACCCGTGCCGCGAGGTTCACGGCAATGCCGGAGACGTCTCCGTCGTCGTGCACCTCGAGCTCTCCGGCATGAATACCCGCGCGGATCTCGATACCGATCCCGCACAGCGCGTCACGCAGACCCATGCCGCAGGCAACGCCTTGGGAAGGAGTATCGAACGTCACGAGCAAACCATCGCCAGTGCTCTTCACGACGCGCCCTCCGTGCTCGTCGACCAAGCTCCGGGCGATGCGGTCGTGACTGTCGAGCAGAGCCCGCCACGCAGCATCACCGCGCTCGGCTGACTGGCGCGTCGATCCGACGATGTCGGTGAACAACACGGTGGCGAACTTGCGGGTGGATGTTCGCGTGACGGGAGTGCCAGTCGCGAACTCGATCAAGATGTCGTCGAGCTCCCGCCAGTTCGGCATGATCCAGGCGAAGTGGTCCTCACCAGAGACCTCGACATACTCGGCGCCCGGGATCAGGTCGGCGAGCAGACGGCCTCCCGCAACGGGCAAGACCCGGTCGCCCTTCACGTGCATCACGAGAGTGCGAGTGGTGATGCGTTCGGGGGCGTCGCCCGCATCCAGTGCGACCACACTTTCGAGCTGCTTGATGAAATCCTTCGGCGAACAGGCCATCCGCTGCAGCCGACCGACCCACCGAATGAAGGACTCGTTGTCGATCGCGCTCGGCATCTCCCATTCGACCATCGGTCGTGGGTCTTCGGACCACAACGCCGCAATCTGCATGAAGCGTTCGACGATTCCGTCGACTCCGAGGATCGGCGCGTCCCCGTCATGCGCGTAGTCCCGATAGCGATCGCGGTACCGTGGCGATGCGAAGGTGTTGATCAGCGCGAGGCTCTCGACCCTTTCGGGGAAGTCGGCGGCGAACAGCTGTGCCATGGCCGCCCCTTCGGATACTCCGAGAAAGTGCGCGCGTTCCCAACCGACGGCGTCCATCACCGCAAAGATGTCTTCGTTGCGCTGTTCCATCGTTGGCTCGCCCTCGAAGCGATCCGAGAGCCCGATCCCGCGCTTGTCGAACTGGACGCAGGTCATGTGCCGGCCGAAGTGCTCGAAATTCCTGCGGTACAGCTCGTGCTCCCACGAGATCTCGATGTTCGAGATCAACGCAGGAATGAACACGAGCGGCGGTCCCTCGCCCCTCTGCTTATACGCGATCCGGAGATCACCGGCGCGGGCGTAGTGGGTCTCTGGTGCCTGCATCGCGTGATCCTCACACACTCGAGGTCAATCGGCATCTACCCATGCAGCCACCACCGCGCAGGCTCGCAGGGCTCCAGTGGTGAACCCGTAGCGTGCTTGCCGAGACGGGGCCGCGTGCCCGTGCTCAGCTCTCGCGAGTGATGGGGAGCCGACGGACCCGGATCCGGGTCCGGTCGAACGTGACGACCGCGCCCACATCGAGCGCATGGGCGATCTCCTCGAGGTTAGCGATGAGCACCCCAGCTTGCTGATAGGGCGTCAGCTGGTTGTCGTGTCGGAGCAGGATGAACGACGGCTTGTGGCGATCGTGGCGGGCGAGAAGCGCACCGAAGTCGGTGTCGCTCGAAACGATGACCCGATCGTCGGCTCCCGCGGCCTCGAGGATCGCGTGATCGGTGGCATTGCCGAGGTCTCGCTCGAAGACGTGCACCGCGTCATGGCCGGCCGAGTTCAGATCGGCAACCACGCGTGGTGAGAGGTTTGCGTCGACCAGGAACCTCACGCCGGGCGGGTCAGCGGGAGCTCACGTTCGGTCACCGCAGCCGCCGCGTACTCGAGCGCGGCGAGGACGTCCTCGCGTTCGAGATACGGGTAGTCGGCGAGGACATCGTCGATGGTGCGTCCGGCCGCGAGTTGGCCAACTACCGCGCTCACGGTCACGCGCATGCCGCGGATGCACGGAAGCCCACCCATCTGGTCAGGATCTACGGTGATGCGCTCGAACGCCACGTCCCCAAGCGTACGTGCCCGGACGAACGCGCGGCTTGCGGTATCGCAGCGGACCACGCTCTGCGCGGCGCGTGCCCGTTCGTGCCCTTGAAACCCGTGCCCGTTGCGTGCCCGTCATCACGCGTACTGGTCGTTACTCGCGGTCACTGGCGGTCACTCGAATCGCACGCTGACCAGGAGCTCAACTCGCTGACCTGCACCGGAAGGAGGGGTGACAAAAAGTTAGGAAACCGATGCTCTATCCCCTGAGCTACGAGGGCGGGGGATGCGTTGGTGCAGGTCAGAGGCTAGTTGTCGGTTGCGGGCGATCATGCTC
>JBBQFJ010000228.1:0-3164 GCA_038321755.1 Acidimicrobiia bacterium
AGGCGTTTTGGCGTCGCCAGGCCGCTCCTGAGCGGGTGTTGCTGACGCCAAAACGCCTCGGTCGCCTCGCTCGGGCGGCTCAGGCTGGTGCGGGGCCGCTCCCGTCGAGCCGCATCACCTGGAGGCCGAGCTCGTCGATCAGGTCGAGGCTCACGAACACCCCACCGGTGCGCTCGGCGTCGCAGTCGCACAGCGCGATCGCACCCTCGACCATCGCTTCCATCGACTCGACCATCTCGGGGGTGATGACATCGCCGGCGACGGCCTCGGCGCCCTCGCTCATCACCGCGGCGCGGGGCTCGACGGTGTTCACGCGGATTCCCGTGCCGTACAGCTCGACGGCCAATCCGTTGGTGAGCCGGTTGAGCGCCGCCTTCGACGCGCCGTAGATCGCCATCGTCGCGATGTGCGGGCGGGTGAAGGGCGGGCCCGGTGCCGGGCGCGCCGTCGCGCTCGACAGGTTGACGATCCAGCCCTCGCCGGCCGTGACCATGCCGGGGATGACGGCCTGCGCGAGGTCGAGCGGCGCGTGGAGGTTGATCTCGAACGTGAGACGTCGCCGCTTGAGCGGGTAGTCGGTGAGCGGTTGGTACATCGCCGCGGCGGCGTTGTTCACGAGGATCTCGATCGGCCCGCCGAGGCCGTCCTCGGCCTCCGGGACGATGCGCTCGCGATCGTGGGCCTCGGCGATGTCGGCGACGATCAGCGTCGCCTGGCTCCCATGTCGCGTGATCCGGTCCCCGGTCTCCTGCAAGCTGCCGGCGAGCGTGGCGTGCTGCTCGAGCGTGCGCGCGGTGATCGCGACGGACGCGCCCTCGGCTGCGAGCCGTTCCGCGATCGCGGCACCGATGCCCCGACTCGCCCCGGTGACGAGGGCACGACGACCGGCGAACCTGCCGCCGTTCCCGCCGGCAGCCATCACGACTGTGCTCCGAGGAAGGCTTCTGCCACCTCGCACACGTAGTCGACGTCGTCGTCGCTCAACCCGTGGCTCGACGGGAGCACGAGGCCCTGCTCCATCACCCGATTCGCGTTCGGGAGGCCGCCCTCGGCCACGCGATGAGTCATGTCCTTGAACGCGGGTTGGCGCAGTGCGTTGCCCGTCCACACCATCCGGGTGTCGACACCGTTGCTCTCCATGTGGTGCTGGAACTCCGCGCGGCGGATGCCCGACTCGGGACGGATGAGAACGGGGTAGAGGTGCCAGCCGGTGTCGAGGCCTTCGAGCGTGCGCGGCAGCACGATCGCCTCGGGGTGGCCGGCGAAGTACTCCGTCAGCCGATCGAAGTTCCGCTTCCGCCGCGCGAGGTTCGTCGGGAGCTTCTGGAGCTGCACGAGCCCGAACGCTGCGCTCACCTCCGACGGCTCGAAGTTCCATCCGGGCTGGTCGAAGATGAAGAGGTTGTCGTACTCGAGGCCGTCGACGTCGGAGAAGAAGCGCTTGTCGACGCCCTTGCGCGATCCGAACAGCTGCGGTTCGGATCGTCGGCCCCAGCGTCGCAGGAGCACGCACCGGTCCAGGAGCTCGTCGTCGTCGAGGAGCACCATGCCGCCGGTGCCCATCGCCGTGATGATGTGCGACAGCGCGAAGCTCGTGACGCTGATGTCGGACCGCGTGCCCGTGGGCGTGCCGCGGAGTGTCGAGCCGAGCGCGTCGCACGAGTCCTCGACTACCTGGAGTCCATGGCGATCGGCGACGGCGCGGATGGCGTCCCAGTCGGGTGCGTTGCCGATGAGATTGGGAGCGAGGATCGCCTTGGTCTTCGGACCGATCGAGCCTTCGATCGCCGCGACGTCGATGTTGTAGGTGTCGGGCTCGACGTCGACGAAGACCGGGACGAGCCCGTTGCGCATCATCGGCGCGAGGTCGGTCGAGAACGTGACCGGCGAGGTGATGATCTCGTCGCCGGGCTGCAGCCCGAGGAGCTCGACTGCCAGGTAGAGGGCGGACGATCCCGAGTTGCACATGACGCCACATCGCTTGCCGAAGAGCTCGGCGACCTGCTGTTCGAACGCACGCACGTTCCGGCCGATGCGCAGCGCGGTGGGGCCGCCCCGGAGCACTTCGACGACCGCTTCGATCTCCGCCTCGTCGTGGACGCTGCCGGAGTACTCGATCCGACGCATGGTGGTGGGTCCTTCCTGCACGGCTAGGCCGTGCCATCCGGGTGGATTGGGGCCATGGCGGGAGCGTAGGCCTGCCTAGGCTGCGCCGGAGCGAGAGGAGAGAGGCCCATGCCCGCCGAGCACGCCCCGCGCGACTCCGAGCTCGCCCACAAGCGTGCCGTCTGGCTCCTCGTGTTCTCCCTCACGTGCATCGTGCTCTTGGCGGCCGTCTACATCGTCGCCGTCCATACGGCGTGGGGGCAGCGCATCGACGATGCGGCGCTCGACGGTCGCACGCACCGCGCCAGTGTGCTCGCCGCGACTAATCGCCTGCTCAACACCATCAGCATCGCGTCGCTCGCGCTCGGCAGCGCCGCGATCATGGTCATCGCGGTGGTTCGGCGTCGACCACACCTGGCCGTGACCGCCGGGATCGTCATTCTCGGCGCGAACGTGAGCACGCAGATCCTCAAGAAGGTGATCCTCGATCGTCCCGACCTGGTGGGCCGTCCCGACGCCTTGGGCCTGACGAACAGCTTCCCGAGCGGTCATTCGACCGTCGCGATGTCGCTCGCCGTCGCGCTCGTGCTCGTCGTGCCCGCGCACGCGCGGTGGGCAGCGGCGTTCGGTGGCCTCGCCTATGCCACCCTCGTCGGGGCCGGCACCGTGACGGCCGGCTGGCACCGACCCAGCGACGTGATCGGCGCGTATCTCGTCGTGATGACATGGGGCGGAGTCTCGGTCGCGCTGCTCATCAGCACGGAGGGCACCGTGCGTGCGCGACCCGCGCGCCTGATCGCGCGAGTGCCGTCGCTCAGCCCGTTCTTCGGAGGGATCGGTGTCGGCCTCCTGCTCGGGGCGATGATCGGCGTGGGTGGCACCCTGTTCGCCGCGCGCGAGAACGACCTCGATGCGGTCAACCTGGGCTTGGCCTACGCGGCATCGATCACGGCGATCGCCGGCGTCGCGCTCGTGCACCTCATGCAGTTACATTCGCAGCAACCGGATCAATCGCACGACCCGCCGAGCCTCGACCACCAACTACGCCCGCACGCGAC
>JBBQFJ010000229.1:0-3150 GCA_038321755.1 Acidimicrobiia bacterium
CCCCGCCGGAGATCCGTTCCGCGCGTATCAGGACGACGGCTACGCCGGGTACAAGGTGTGGACCCGGTCCCGACGCTCCGTGCGCTGCAACCTCAAGTCCGACGCGGGTCGCGCGGCGTTCCTCGAGCTCGCGAAGACCGCAGACGTGGTCGTCGAGTCGTACCGGCCCGGCGTGCTCGACCGACTCGGGATCGGCTGGGACGTCCTGCACGAGACGAACCCACGGCTCGTCCTCCTCTCCGTGCCCGGGTACCCCGCGGGTCACCGCAACGCCGGTCGCCCCGGCTCGGACGCGCTGGTCCAGGCGGCGTCGGGTGCGCAGTGGGAGCAGCCGGGCTGGCGTCCGGGACCCATCTTCTTGTCGATGCCGCTCCCGAGCGTCGGCGCCATCTTCCTGATCGCGAGTGGCGTGCTCTCGGGACTGCTCGCGCGCGAGGAGACCGGACGCGGCCAGCACGTGCAGACCTCTCTCTTGCAGGGCGTCTGGCTCTACTCGACCCAGATCTGGCAGTGGGCAGAGCACGCCGACGCCGCGGTCTACGGCCTCATGGCCAAGAGCCACCCACCCGGGGTGCACCAGCCGATGATCTTCGAGTGTGCGAACCGCGAGTTCTGCCACGTCTCGGTGATGAGTGGCATGACGCCGACGAAGACGCTCGACGAGATCCTCGGCACCGACCCGCCGCCGGCGGAGGATCTCGAGGGACTGCTCCCGCTCCAGCAGCAGAACCTCATGAACGAGCGCCGTCGTGACGCGTTCCGGCGCTGGGACTGCGCGGAGCTCGTGACCGAGCTCATCTCGTGCAACCACATCGCCGAGAAGATCGTGGAACCGGAGGACCAGTTCGCGCACCCGCAGCTGCAGGCCAACGGGATGGTCGCGACGGTGCCCGACCCGGACCTCGGCTCGACGACGCAGATCGGCGTCCCCATCCATCTGCTCGGGACCCCGGGCGCGATCCAAGGTGGCCAACCGTCGATCGGTGAGCACGATGCCGAGGTGTGGGGCGAGGTCGGCATCTCGGGCGACGCGCTCGCGGCGGTCACCGCAGCCAGCCGGTCCGAGGAGACGCCGCTCGTCGCGGCTGCCCCGAGCGCCGCGCGCACGACGCCACGGCTGCACCTCCCCGACGGCGAGCCGGAGCACCGCGCGCTCGGCAAGTACCGCCTGATCGACTTCGGGCAGTACCTCGCTGGGCCGTTCGGTCCGATGATCCTCGGCGACCTCGGCATGGACGTGATCAAGGTCGAGCCCGTCACCGGCGACGGCATGCGCATGGCGGCAACCCCCTTCTTCGGGTGTCAGCGGGGCAAGCGCGACCTGGCACTCGACCTGAAGAAGCCCGAAGGACTCGAGATCGCACTCAAGCTCGTCGAGACCGCCGACGTCGTGCACCACAACATGACGAAGGGCACGGCCGGACGCCTCGAGCTCGACTACGCCGCGTGCAAGGCCGTGCGCGACGACATCATCTACTGCAACACGTACGCGTACGGGCTCGAGGGGCCGCTCTCCCACTTCGGTGGTCTCGATCCGCTGTACCAGGCGAGCTCAGGCATCGAGCACGAGCTCGGCGCGGCACGGCACGGTCACGACCCGCTCTACTACCGCTACGGGATGTGCGACGCCGCGAACGCCCTGCTCTCGATCGTCGGTGTGCTCGAAGCGCTCGTGTACCGCGAGCGCACGGGTGAGGGCCAAGAGCTCTGGACGAGTCTGATGGATGGCGGCGCTGTGTTCGCGTCCGACACGCTGCTGCTCGCCGACGGCACGCCCGCGATGCGCCCGAAGCTCGACGCGGGACAGCACGGATTCAGCTGGGCGTACCGCGTCTACGAGACCGACGACAACTGGGTCTGCGTCGCCGCGCTCACCGACGAGGCGCGTGACGCGTTCCTTGGGGCGGTCGGCGTCGATGCCGGCGCGCCGGGCGACCCGACGCTCGCGATCGAGGCGGCCATGCGCACGAAGAACGCGGTGATGTGGTCGCACGCGCTCGATGATGTCGGCGTGCCGAACGAGATCACCCTCGACATCCAGAACGGGATGGTCGGGCTGTTCGACGCCGACCTCGAACGGCTCGGCATGATCGCCGAGTACGAGCACCCGACCATGGGTCGGATGCGGCAGTTCGGCGAGCTCATCCACTTCTCCGAGACGCCCGGCCTGATCCACGGTCCCCCGCCGCGCATCGGCGAGGACTCGCGCGAGATCCTCGAGGACCTCGGGTTCTCGGGGAAGGACCAGGACGCACTCAAGGCCGACGGCGTCGTGAACTGGCCCGAGGCGGACTACGCCGCACCCTGGTAGCGCCGCCCCCACGTTGAGACGGTTGACGCGCTCGGATCGCTGTTGACGTCAGAGGCCACCGACTGACGGGGTGAGCCGGGCGAGGTACGACGTGAGGTACCCGTAGGTCCCGGTGACGAGCAGCACCCCGAGGATCACCAGCAGCACCCCGGCGACCCGCTCGATCACCGGTCCGGCGCGGCGCAGCCACTCCCCGAACGCCGGGAACGACGCAAGCCCGAGGGCACAGAGCAGGAACGGCACCCCGATCCCGAGCGCGTACGCGAGCAGGAGTACCGCGCCCCGCAGCGCCTGACCGTCGCGGGCGGCCACCGTCAACGCGGCGGCGAGCAGCGGCCCGACGCACGGGCTCCACGCGGCGCCGAACGCGACCCCGACGACGAACGGCCGGGCCCGTCCCCCACCGCTCGGGATGCGGCTGACGAGCCGCTTCTCGCGCGAGAGCGGCCCGCGCACCACGCCGAGGAGCGCGAGACCCATGACCACGATCAGCACGCCACCGACCCGCTCGATCACCTGCTGCACGTCGCGCAGCGACGACCCGAGCAACCCGGCAGCCGCGCCGAGCCCCGCGAACACGGTCGCGAACCCGAGGATGAACACGATCGTTGCCGGGACTGCGCGGGCGGGGTCACGCGCGTCAGCAGCCTCTCCCACGATGATGCCGAGATACGCGGGGAGCAGAGGCACGATGCACGGCGCGAGGAACGACGCCACCCCGGCGCCGAACAGCGCTATGAGCTCCGGGACCACGCGTACGGCTCAGGCGCCGAAGGTGAACGCGAACGCCCGCAGGTTCGGGGCGCGCGCGGTGAGCGTGATCGTGTGCTGCTCGATCG
>JBBQFJ010000230.1:0-3049 GCA_038321755.1 Acidimicrobiia bacterium
ATGTCGCGTTCGCTGCCCTGGTGGTGACCGTGTTCGACTCATTGCACGGCGGCGCTCGGGAAACAGCCGTGTTTGACGCCGCTCGGGTCGTCACCCCGGTGCTCGTCCCGCTGCTCGTCATCGCGGCGATCGGCAGCCAGCTCTCGGCTGCGACCGCGGACACTGCGGGCGGAAGCGAGATGCTGACTAACCGGCCCCGCCACGAACACAACAATCACGGCTACGCGCTGGTGTGTCTCGGCGCCGTCGCCATGGTCTGGGCCACGGACATCTTCTCGATCGTCAGTATCGCGTCGCGCGTCTTCGCCCTCTACTACCTCTGCCAGGCGATCGTCGCCGCGCTGACCGCCTCCCGTATGGACGCACGAAACAGTCGGGTGATCGTCGGCACGAACATCGTGCTTGCCGCAGGTCTGCTCCTCGTCGTGTTCGCCGCGATCCCGAGCGGGTGACGCGAAGGCGTCGGCACCCAACGACTTGCCGAGCGAGGAGCCGGGAACCCAGTACCCTCTCGTGACCGGACCCGGAGGGATGATGTGAGCGCGGATCGTGCTCCACGACACGGCGAAGAAACGGTTCGCCGTCAAAGCGTGCGAGCGCGCCTACGAAACGTCGGTGCAGTCGCCTTGCGAGTCGATCCCGACCTGGTGAACCGCACGCTCGAAGTGCTCACATCGCTCGAGTCGCCACTCGCTATCAGAGTTGCGATCGACCACGATCTTCTCGCCCTCACGGTCCACAGTCCCGACGAAGGATGGTGGTCCACGATCGCGGTCGCTGGTCGCGGGACGCGCTCCCGGCCCCGACGTAGCGCCGCGGTGACCATCGACCTGCTCACTTTCGCAGAGGTCGTCGCGTACTCCGGCCTCGCGACATCGCAGCACGCCTCCACCCTCGTGACAATCCGCGACGGTCGTTCACTCACCATCAGCCGCTGGCAGGTGCGTGCTTCGCCGCGTACCAGCCCCATCGAACTACCTCCGAGGCTTGACGAGTGGACGTGCGCACAACGAAATGTGAACGTTCCCGTCGTCCTCACACGCGACGGTGTCCTCGAGCTGCCGTTCCCAGGCGGGTATGCTACGGTTCGTGCCGCGCTGCTCGAACGCATGACCCGGCGCGGCATCGACCGCGCCGACCTCTTCGAGAGTGCCGGCCAAGTGTTCCTCGTCGGCGCGTCCGACACTCCCCAAGAGACACTGAACATCGTCCTGGTCGGCCCTGCGAGAATCTTCTACGACAACCCGAGGCCCTCCGTCGCTCCCGAAGCACCGACGTAATCCCGCTGATCATAGGATCGCTGACCGCGCTACGTGATCGCGATCCTCCTCGGACTCGCCATCCCGCACGTGGCAGCAGCGCTGTACACCGCCGCCGTCGTGGTCCCGATCGTGCCGTCCTGAGACCATCGACGGTTCGCCCGCTCGTAACCGACCAGGCCAGCCCCAACTACCCACGGCCGACGAGCACAGAGCTGCCAGCCGGCTCAAGGGATATTGCCGCAGGCTGGGGTGCGCAAGCGAGCCGGCATCGACGAGTGCGGGCTGCGCTCGGTCCGAGGTGCGCCCCGAACGGTGTTGGTTTTGTGCTTGCCGGGGTGCTTTGTGTCGGTGTTCGTACGAGACGACACGGCGGAGCCTGATGTCCCCCACGGCACCCAACCAACCCGACTTCTTCACCGTCGAGGAAGCGGCCGGCGTCTTGCGGATCGGCCGGACCGCGGCGTACGAACTGGCACGGGTCTGGCGGGAGACCGAGGGCCGCCAGGGGCTTCCAGTTGTCGCGTTCGGACGACTCCTCCGCGTTCCACGCGCCTCGCTCGAGGCGATCTCCGGTGGGCCGATCACGGCCCTCGGCGCACCGGCTCCGCGAACCGAGCCTGCTCGCGAACCCGAGCCGGTGAACCTGCCGCCAGCGGGGTCGCGTGTAGAGCCGGCTCGGACCACTCGCAGCCGCCATCGACGCATGCGCACCGCTTCTCCTGATCAGGCGTCCCTCCCCTTCGAGTAGGAGTCCCATGCAACTCTCTGCCGCTTCGAGGCTTCATGGCTCATCTGACGCACTTGCACTTGGAGTGCGAGTAGTGGCGCGGCGATCGCGTGGGAACTCCCACGCGCGGAATGTGAGTTCCCACCCACGAATTGTGATGTCCCACGCGACCGGTGGGAGTGCGTCCGCGTGCTGAGCTTGGGGAAGCTGGCGCCCGGGCAGCAGCAGTACTACCTCGACACGGTCGCGGCCGGGGCCGAGGAGTACTACACCGGCGCGAAGGAGGCTCCGGGGGAGTGGATGGGAGCGGCTGCTCAGCGCCTCGGCCTGGAGGGTGAGGTCGACGCCGACGCGCTCCATCACGTCTTACTGGGCCGTGACCCGGGGACCGGTGTCGGGTTGACGAGGGCGCAGAGCCCGCCACGAATTCCGGGGTTCGACGCGACCTTCAGTGCTCCGAAGTCGGTGTCGCTGCTCTTCGCGCTCGGTGACCCGCACGTCTCGGAGCAGGTTCGGGCCGCGCACGACACGGCCGTCGCCCGCGCGGTCTGCGCCTTGGAAGGAGAGGCAGCGCGGGCGCGGCGCGGCGCAGCCGGTGTGGACCAGATCGAAGCAGATGGGTTCGTCGCCGCGGCATTCCGGCACCGAACCTCACGGGCCGGCGATCCGCAGCTGCACACCCATGTCGTGATCGCCAACCTCGTCCACGCCCCGCCCGACGACCGCTGGTCCGCGCTCGATGCCCGCCCCCTGTACTCCTGGTCCAAGACCGGCGGCTACCTCTACGAAGCCGAGCTGCGCTCCGAGCTCACTCGCCGCCTCGGGGTGGCCTGGACGACGACCCGTCACGGCATCGCCGACATCGCCGGTATCCCGGAACGAGTCTTGCGAGCCTTCTCCCGTCGACGCCAACAGATCGAGACGCACCTCGAGCAGGTGGGCGAGAGCGGCGCACGTGCCGCGCAGGTCGCCGCGTACGCGACCCGCGAAGCCAAGCACGCCGACGCGGTACCCGAGGCTGCTGTCGTGGGCGGGGGGGAGGACCCCGGCAGGCCCGGGC
>JBBQFJ010000231.1:0-3036 GCA_038321755.1 Acidimicrobiia bacterium
GGGCCGCGACGTGCGCTCTACCCCACCTACAACGCCGGACGCGAAGGCGATCTCCGCGCCGCGTACTACGAGGCCAAGCGCGTCGCGTTCGCGGCCGAGCCTTCGGGTGATCGCGCCCGCGTGTCGCTCATCGGCGACTTCGAGGGTCGCCCGGTCTGAGAGCGCCCGATCTGAGCTGCCGATCTGAGCGGCCGATCTGAGCGGCCGGTCCGGGGCGGCCACCTGTCGGTGCTCGTCGCGGGGGGCGCCATAGGCTCCGGCGATGGCGGGAGCACGGGTCGGAGTGATCGGCGCTGGTGGCGTCGGGGTCGCAACTGCGAGTGCGGTCATCGTCCGCGGCCTCGCGAGCCGCGTCACCGTCTACAGCCGGAACCCCGACAACGCACGCGGGCTCGCGCTCGACTTCCTCCACGCGCGACCACTCCTCTCGCGCATCGAGATTCGCGGCCGCGGCCTCGACGACATCGAGGAAGAGGATGTGCTCGTCTTCACCGCCGGTCACCACACCACACCGGGAGAGACGCGTCTCGACATCCTCCAGCAGAACCTCGGGGTGATGGACGACACGGTGAGCGCTGCCGAGGCGGGCGAGCTTCCGAAGGTTGCGCTCGTCGTCACCAATCCGGTCGACGTCATGACCGAGTACCTCTCACGCCGCTGGGCCGATCGACCGGTGTCGGTCATGGGGTCGGGGACCTCGCTCGACACGCTCCGACTCACGCAACGCATCGCACAGGAGACCGGTGCGCACCCGCGCAGCGTCCATGCCTGGGTCGTGGGAGAGCACGGCGACTCGTCCGTGTTCTTGCTCGACAGTGCGACGGTGGGGACCATCCGACTCTCCGACTTCGCGGCCCAGCGCGGCGTCGACCTCGGTCCCGAGCAGCTCGAGGCGATCGAGCGCGACGTGCGACGCGCTGCGTACGAGGTGCGCGACCTGAAGGGCTCGGCGGTGCACGGCATCGGACTCACCGTGAGCGGCTTGATCCACGCGCTGCTGCACGAGACCGGCGCGCTGATCCCGGTGTCGGTGCGGGTCACTTCGGAAATCTGCGCCAGCCTGCCGTGCGTCCTCGGCCCGGAAGGACCGAGCGCACCCCTCATGCCCCCGATGACCGAGCGCGAGCGCGCTGACTGGGCGCACACGCTCGAGGTGCTCGCCGAAGCGAACCAGGCGCTCCCGATCTCGGTCTGAGCTCGAGGTCGAGCTAGAGGTCGAGGCGCGCCGCGATCGCACGACCGATCTCCAACGACGCCGTCGCCGCCGGTGACGGCGCGTTGAGCACGTGGAGCGCACGGCCGGCTCGGTGGAACGCGAAGTCGTCGACGAGCTCACCATCGGCGGTGATGGCCTGGGCTCGCACGCCCGCCGGCGCGCGCTCGAGATCCGCACGACGCACCTCGGGGACCAGGTGCTGGATCGCGGTCGTGAACCGACGCTTGCTGATGGACCGCGACATCTCGCCCAGCCCGTAGCGCCAGTAGCGCCGGGCGAGCTTGCGTAAGCCTCGGGACCGCAGGGTCTCGCGCATGTCGGCGATCGCGACCCTTCCCCAGGAGTAGCCCTCGCGAGCGAAGGCCAGCACGGCGTTCGGGCCGATGTGCACACGGCCGTCGATCCCCCGGGTGAGGTGGACACCGAGGAACGGGAACTGGGGATCGGGCACGGGGTAGATCAGGTTGCGCACGAGGTCCGCGCGCTCGGGGACCAGCGCCGAGTACTCACCTCGGAACGGGATGATCCGCAGGCCATTGGCACCGTTCGGGCCGCTCAAGGACATTGCGACCCGGTCGGCGTGCAGACCGCTGCAGTTGACGACGTGCGCTGCAGCAATCGGACCCGTCGTCGTCTCGAGCACGAGCCCTTCAGCGCGCTCACTCCCCGACTCCGCCCCCGTCTCGAGCCGGATGGCTCCGCCCGCGTCCTCGATCTGCGTGCCGAGCACTCGGCACACCTCGCCGTAGTCGGTGATCCCCGTGTCGAGCACATGCAGGGCGGCGACGCCCGCGGCGTGCGGCTCGAGCTCGCCGAGCTCATCGGGCCCGAGCAGCGTGGCGCGGACGCCGTTGGCGGAGCAGCGACGCTCCAGCTCGGCGAGCTGCGGACGATCGTGCTCGTCGACGGCGACCACGACCTTGCCGCAGACCTCGTGTGCGATTCCGTGCTCACGACAGAACGCGACCATCGACGCCCGACCCGCGGCGCAGAGTCGCGCCTTCTCGGAACCGGGCTGGTAGTAGACCCCGGCGTGGATCACGCCGGAGTTCCGTCCCGACTGGTGGCTCGCCAGCGAGGCCTCCTTCTCGAGCACGACGATGCTCGCCGAGGGACGCAGCTGCTGGACGGCTCGCGCGGTCGCCAGGCCGACGATCCCTGCTCCGATCACGACGACGTCCGCACGCTCCACCCCGGCATCGTCGCACGCGGCTCCGCCCTCGCCCGCCATCGCCCGGCGTGGAGTCCGGGTGTGGAGTCCGGGTGTGGAGTCCGGGACCTTTGGCACTGGCAACCGGCGCCGAGCGTCACGATGCTGGGCCCATGTGGGAGAAGTTCAAGCACGTGTTCACGCGCCGCAACGTCCTCATCGGTCTCGGCGTGGTCGTCCTGGCGTTCGGCATCATGCAGCTGGTCCCGTATCGGGTGACGAACCCCGCGGTGAAGCAGGAGCCGAAGTGGGACAGCCCCCGCACGCGGACCCTGGCCAAGGCGGCGTGCTTCGACTGCCACAGCAACGAGACCACGACGTATTGGTGGGAGGACGTCGCTCCCGTTGCGTGGTGGATCAACAACCACGTCGAGGACGGGCGGGCGGCGCTGAACTTCTCGGAGTGCACCGGCCGCGGCGGCGAGGCGGGCGACGCCGCGGAGACGGTGACCAACGGGCGGATGCCACCGAACTACTACACCTGGCTGGGACTGCACCCGAGTGCCGATCTCACGAAGGCCGAGCGACAGGAGCTCGCCGCCGGACTGCGGCGGACGTTGCAGGGCGCTGGCTGCGGCGGCGGCTGACGCAGCCTCCCATCCGGCCGAGC
>JBBQFJ010000232.1:0-2874 GCA_038321755.1 Acidimicrobiia bacterium
GCGCAGCCCTCGTGGCCGTCGCCACGGTCGGCATCGTGCCGACGGGGACCGCGACGGCCGCGCCGGCCGGTGACCGCAAGCAGCAGCTCCAGGAGCAGATCGGCGAAGCGTCCCAGCAGGAGTCCGACGCACTGGCCGCACAGCAGAAGATCCAGGACGCGAAGGCCGCGATCGATGCGAAGGTCGCCGACCAGGCGGATTGCAGCCCCGGAACCGGAAAGTCTGTCCGTTTTGTCCGGACTCGCTAGACCTTCAGGAAGCGGCGGAGCCCGATGGTCGAGCCGATGAGGCCGATGACCACCCCGAGCGCCAGGACGTAGAACGACACCCGGACGGCATCGGCGCTCGTCACGTAGAACTCCTTGAAGAAGCCCGTCGGGCTGTTGAACCAGCTGTCGAAGCCGACCTTGAGCGCGACGACCACGCCGACGGCCAACCCTGCGCCGATCAGTCCCTGGACCAGCCCTTCCGCCATGAAGGGGACGCGCACGAACCAGTTCGACGCACCGACGAGCTTCATGACCTCGATCTCGCGCCGTCGAGCGAAGGTCGCGAGTCGGATCGTGTTCACGATCAGGAAGAGCGACGACACGAGCAGGATCACCGAGAGCCCGATGAAGATGATCTTGGCGGTGTTCGTGGCGTCGAGGAGGCCCCTGAGGGCTTCCTCAGGCGTGGCGACGTCGTCGACCCCGGGTTGCGCGTCGAACGCGCGCTGCACGGTGGTCGTCTTCTCCGCCGCGATCGGCACGACGCGGAACGACGTCGGCAGTGCCTCGGCGGTGATGTTCTTCACGAGATCGGGATCCTTCTGGAAGATCCGCTTGAACTCCTTGAGCGCCGCCTGCTTGTCGAAGAACTTGAACGACTTCACGTTCGGGTCGTTGCCGAGCCCGGAACGCACGTCGGCGATCTGCTGCTGCGTGGCATCGACGTTCATGAAGACCTCGAGGCGCACCCCGCCCTTGATGCGCTCGGTGCCATGCCCGACCCAGCTCGACAGCATCAAGATGCCGCCGAAGAGCGCCAACGACACGGCGACGGTGAGCACGCCGGCGATGGTCATCAGGAGGTTGCGCCGCAGCGAGACCATCGTCTCGCGCGCGAAGTAGCCCACTCGGGTCAGCACGCCCGTCAGCCCCCGGTCGCGCCGTAGAGGCCGCGCGCTTCGTCGCGCACGACGCTGCCGCGGTTGAGCTCGATCACCCGGCGACGCATCGCGTCGACGATGCGCCCGTCGTGCGTCGCCATGCAGACGGTGGTCCCCGTCCGATTGATGCGGTCGAGGATGCGCATGATGCCGACGGTCGTCGCGGGGTCGAGGTTCCCGGTCGGCTCGTCGGCCAGCAGGATCAGCGGGCGGTTCACGAACGCGCGGGCGATCGAGACGCGCTGTTGCTCACCACCGGAGAGCTCGGTCGGGAAGCGGCCCGCCTTCTTGGCGAGGCCGACGAGGTCGAGGACCTGTGGCACCTGGGTGCGAATGACGTGACGTGGCCGACCGATGACCTCCATCGCGAACGCCACGTTCTCGTAGACGGTCTTGGTGGGGAGCAGCTTGAAGTCCTGGAAGATCGTGCCGATGTTGCGGCGAAGCTGCGGCACCTTCCAGTGCGAGAGGCGGGAGATGTCACGGCCGGCAACGACGATGCGCCCATCGGTGGGCGTCTCCTCACGGAGCAGCAACTTCAGGAAGGTCGACTTTCCCGAGCCCGACGGGCCGACGAGGAAGACGAACTCGCCCTTCTGCACGTCGACGCTGACATCGCGCAGGGCCGCGATGTTTCCTTTGTAGACCTTCTCGACGTTCTCGAATTTCAGCATAAGGAAGAAGAAGCCGTGCAGGTTGGGACCGGGGGGATGCAAGAAACGGTACCAGCCGGGTCTTGCGATTCCGGGACACCCCGCAAGCGGCTCAGGTGGCGCTCAGCCGCCCTCTCGACGGCGCCATTGCAGCCACGCCTCGATGAACTGATCGAGATCCCCGTCGAGCACGGCATCGACGTTGCCGGACTCGTGGCGCGTCCGTTCGTCCTTCACCAGCCGGTACGGGGCCAACGTGTAGCTGCGGATCTGGCTGCCGAACGCGACCTCGCGCTTGTCACCCGAGATCTGCGCGAGCTCTGCGGCACGCTCCTGCCGCTGCCGCTCGGCCAGCCGCGCGGCGAGGATCTGCATCGCGTGTGCCTTGTTCTGCGTCTGCGAGCGTTCGTTCTGACACGAGACGACGATCCCGGTCGGGAGGTGCGTGATGCGGATCGCGGAGTCGGTCACGTTGACGTGCTGACCGCCTGCACCCGAAGACCGGAACGTGTCGACCCGGAGGTCGCCGGCATCGATCTCCGGGAGCTCTTCCTCGTCGAGGGCCGGCACGCAGTCGAGCGAGGCGAACGCGGTCTGGCGGCGAGCGTTCGCGTCGAACGGCGAGCGCCGGCTGAGCCGATGCACGCCCCGCTCCCCCGAGAGCATCCCGTACGAGTAGCGGCCCTTCACGGTGAAGGTCGCCGAGGTCAGGCCCGCTTCGGTGCCGGGCTGGGTCTCGATCAGCTCGACGTCGAACCCTCGGCGTTCCGCCCACCGCGTGAACATCCGCAGGAGCATGTCGGTCCAGTCCTGGGCGTCGGTCCCGCCGGCGCCCGAGTGGACCTCGCAGATCGCGTCCCGCTCGTCGTGCTCGCCCGTGAAGAGCGCACGGAGCTCCAGCTGGTCGAGCTCGTCGCGGAGCGCGACGAGCCCGGCCTCCACCTCCGGCTCGACCGAGTCGTCGCCCTCCTCCCGACCGAGCTGATGGAGCGTCTGGACGTCGGAGAGTCGTTCCTCCAGCCCTTCGACCAGCTCGAGATCGTCGCGAAGGCGAGCCATCTCGGTCGTGAG
>JBBQFJ010000233.1:0-2866 GCA_038321755.1 Acidimicrobiia bacterium
GAACCTTCGCGGTGGATCTCCCCGATGCTGAGCTGAGTCGGCGAGTGTGCGCCGCGATGGTCCAGTTCCGCGGCCCCGGTGCTGGGGCCGGCGGGCGTCTGCTCAACGTCTGTCGCGACCTCGGCCTCGTCGAGATCGAGCACACGGCTGCCACGCACCTCTGGACGGCCTGGGATCCTGAGCACGCATCGGGCCCGCCCGGCCTCTTCCCCCCGCGCGCCGTCGTGCCCCTGCTGGTGACGGGTGGCTGGCTCGACGAGGAGGACGCGCGGCGCTTCGTCGACGCCGTCGAGCACGCGGGACGAACGGATCACCTCTCGATGTCGCTCAGCATGACCAGCGTGTGCGGACGGGTGCCCTGATCGCGCGGCGGGACCGCGCGCGACAGGACCGGGCGACCGGCTCGCGCCCGGGCTCAGGCCGTGGTGCCGGGCCCACCTTCACCCATGGCAGCGTGGGCAGCCGCGAGGCGTGCGAGCGGGACGCGGTACGGCGAACACGACACGTAGTCGAGGCCGACCTCGTGACAGAAGTGGACCGACGCCGGGTCGCCACCGTGCTCGCCGCAGATCCCGAGCTTCACCTCGGGGCGCGCGGCGCGACCCTTCTCGACCGCCATGCGCACGAGCTGTCCGACGCCGTCGACGTCGATCGTCTCGAACGGGTTCGCGTCGATGAGCTTGAGCTCGAGGTAGCGCGGCAGGAAGCGGCCTTCGATGTCGTCGCGCGAGAACCCGAACGTCATCTGCGTGAGGTCATTCGTACCGAACGAGAAGAACTCGGCGACGTCGGCGATCTCGTCGGCGACGAGTGCCGCGCGTGGGGTCTCGATCATCGTGCCGACCAGGTACTCGACCCCTGAGAGCCCGTCACCCTCGGACGCGAGCTCGGCCGCGATCTCCCGGACCCAGCCGATCGCGAGCGCCAGCTCCGGCTCGGTGACGGCGAGCGGGATCATGATCTCGATGCGGGGATCGCCACCGCCACGCTTCCGCTCGACCGCGGCCTCGAACAAGGCACGGATCTGCGTGCGGTAGAGGTCGGGCTTGAGCACCCCGAGGCGCACGCCCCGGGTCCCGAGCATCGGGTTCGACTCCTGGAGCTGCTGGGCGGCGTGGAGCAGCGTGCGACCGCGGTCGTCGAGCTCGCCCTTGGCCTCACGGACCAGGAGCTCCTCGATGTTCGGGAGGAACTCGTGCAACGGCGGGTCGAGCAGACGCACGGTGACCGGCAGACCGTCCATCGCCTCGAGGATGCCGACGAAGTCCGAGCGCTGGAGCTTGCCCAGCTCTTGGAGCGCGGCGAGCTCCTCGTCCTCGTCCTCGGCGAGGATGAAGCGCTGCACCAGCGGCAACCGATCGCCGAGGAACATGTGCTCGGTGCGGCAGAGCCCGATCCCCTCGGCGCCGAACTTTCGCGCAACCTGCGCGTCGTGCGGCAGGTCGGCGTTCGTGCGCACGCCGAGGGTGCGGAACTCGTCGGCCCAACCCAGGATGATGTCGAAGGGCCCGGTGGGCTCGGGGGTGATCACCGCGACCGCGCCGACCACGACCTCGCCGCTCGTGCCGTTGATCGAGATCACGTCGCCTTCGCGAACGATCGTGTCGTCGACCTTGAACTGCTTGGCCTCGACGTCGATGTCGAGCTGCGATGCGCCACAGACGGCCGGCGTGCCCATGCCTCGAGCGACGACGGCGGCGTGGCTCACCAGTCCACCCCGAGAGGTGAGGATCCCCTCGGCGGCGATCATGCCGTGGAGATCATCCGGTGACGTCTCCGGACGCACGAGGATCACGGACTCCCCCGCCTCGTGCTGGGACTGCGCATCATCGGCGGTGAAGAAGACCTTGCCGACGGCAGCCCCCGGGGAGGCGTTGAGGCCCTTGGCGATCGCGGTGTATTCAGCACGCGGATCGAACTGCGGGTGCAAGAGCTGGTCGAGCTGCTCGGGCTGCACGCGCAGCACCGCCTCGCGCTTGTCGATCATGCCCTCCTCCTCCATCTCCACCGCCATGCGGAGGGCCGCGGCGGCCGTGCGCTTCCCGACGCGGGTCTGGAGGATGAACAGACGGCCTTGCTCGATCGTGAACTCGATGTCGCACATGTCGCGGTAGTGCGACTGCAGGGTGTTCATCACGTCGAGCAGCTGGACGTGACACTCGGCGAAGTCGTTCGCCATCGCGTCGAGCGGCTCCGTGGTTCGGATGCCGGCAACGACATCCTCGCCCTGGGCGTTCGCGAGGAAGTCGCCGTAGGCGAGGTTCTCCCCGGTGGCCGGATCGCGCGTGAAGGCGACGCCGGTTCCGGAGTCGTCGCCCTTGTTGCCGAACACCATCGTCTGGACGTTGACCGCAGTCCCGAGGTCGTCCGCGATCTTCTCCATCCTCCGGTACGTGTGCGCGCGGTCGCCGTTCCAAGAGCGGAAGACCGCCTCGATCGCGAAGCGGAGCTGCTCATGGGGATCCTGGGGGAACTCGATGCCGGCCTCGGCGCGCACGATCTCCTTGAAGGTCTCGACCAGGCGGCGCAGCGCAGCAGCGTCGAGCTCGGGGTCGGTCTCGACGCCGAGCTCCTCGCGGAGCTCCTCGAGCGCGAGCTCGAAGGCATCCCCCGGCACGTCGAGCACGATCTTGCCGAACATCTGCACGAACCGTCGGTACGAGTCGAACGCGAAGCGCTCGTTCTGGGTCTGCTTCGCGAGGCCGTTCACCGACGCGTCGTTCATCCCGAGGTTGAGGACGGTGTCCATCATCCCGGGCATCGAGAACGGTGCACCCGAGCGAACCGAGACGAGGAGCGGGTCACCTTCGTCGCCGAGCAGCTTGCCCATCTTGGATTCGAGGGCGGCGAGTGACGCGGCGACCTC
>JBBQFJ010000234.1:0-2863 GCA_038321755.1 Acidimicrobiia bacterium
CGGCAAGGGCCTCGCCCAGGCCATACCCGGCTCGGCGCAGGGGACGCACCTGATCGTGAACGACATCGAGGCCGCCCGCGCCGAGCTCCTGGCGCGCGGCGTCGAGGTCCCCCAGCCGGTGCACTTCGGCCCGGCGGGCCAGGAGACCGGCCTGCACCCCGAACGGGTCGACTACGGCACGTTCCTGCACTTCGCCGACCCGGATGGCAACACGTGGGCGCTGCAGGAGGTCGGATAGCAGGCCGGCCGATCGTGACGACCGATTTCGTCAACGAGGTGGTCGACGCGGCGGTCGCCGGCGACGAGCGCGCCTTCGCGTCGCTCTCCGAGCGGCACCGTCGCGAGCTGCACGTCCACTGCTATCGCATGCTGGCGTCGTTCGACGAGGCGGAGGACGCGGTGCCGGACACGCTTCTGCCGGCCTTGCACAACCGTGACGAGTTCGACGACCGCGCGCGCCTGCACGACTGAGCGCGCCGGCCTACGACGAGAGCTTGAAGACCGGGTGGTTCGGCGCGATGCGACGGAGCTCATCGTCGGTGGACTTCCCGCTGACGCCGTCGAAGAACACACCGACCTCGGCCTTCCAACGCTTCAGGTAGTCACGCAGGATCGGGATCTTTTCGTCGTCGGCGAGCTCGGCGGCGTGGAACGCCTCGATGTGCTTGCCGACGCGCAGCTCGCCCTCGCCGGCGATGCGCAGGTTGCGCACCCACTGCGTGACGCCGCGCGGCGCGACGAGGTACCGCTCCCCGTCGACGGTCAGAAGGTTGACGGGTGTCGCGCGCCACTCGCCGCTGGTACGACCGCGCACGCGCAACTCACGCGAGCCCCACACGCTGATGCCGAGGCGCGTCAGCCCGGCCACCGCCGGGTTGAAGATCGTCCGGGTGAACCACCCGGGCTGCACGTAGCGAGGTGCGGCGCCGGGTACCGGTTCGGCCATGGTGCCCTCGTCAGGCGTGCTTCTCGGCGAGCTGCTTGGCCTTGGCCTCTTCGCCCTCTTGATGCTTGCGTAGGTTCTCGGCGTGGATCTCGTCGGTGCTGTGGATCACGCCGTCGACCTTCAGCTCGCCCATGATGTGGACCTCGCCGAGGGTCGCCTGCATGTAGTCCGGGCCCTCGGAGGTCGGGATGAACCAACCCGTCGGGCACATCGTCAGCACCTCGACGAACGAGAAGCCTTCCTTGTTCATCTGGCTCTCGAATGCCCGGCGGAACATCTTCTTGGTGCGGGCGGCGGCGCCGGCGCTGTGCACCGAGCCGCGGGCGACGTACACCGCGCCCTGCAGCTGCGCGATGAGGTCGCCGATCAGGATCGGGTAGCCGTGGTACTTGGCGTCGCGACCCTCGAGGGAGTTCTTCGTGCGCTGACCGATCACCGACGTCGCGGTCATGTGTCCACCGGTCTCGCCGAACACGCCGTTGTTCAACAGGATCGCGGTGACGTTCTCGCCTCGGGCCGCGGTGTGCAGCACCTCCTGTAGACCCTCGTTCACCATGTCGCCGTCACCCTGGAGCGTGAACACCAACGCCTCGGGGAGCATGCGCTTGATACCGGTGGCGAGCGACGGCGCGCGGCCGTGCAACGCCTGCACCGTGTCGATGTCCATGGATCCGGAGAAGCCGGTGTAGCAACCGATGCCGGGCACCGCGACGGAGCGGTCGACGCCGAGCTCGGCGATGGCCTCGAGGTACGCACGCACCGCGATGGGCTCCCCGCAACCCGGACACATCGAGTGCGTTTGGGTCAGGAGCAGGTCGGGCTTCTTGTCCTCGACCCGACGGGCGTCGGTCGGCACCAGTGTCGCGTCGAGGATCGGGCCGATCGGGTTGATGGTCGTCGTCATGCCGACACCTCCTGGCCACGGTGGGCCGCGAGTACGCGTTCGGTGATGATCTCGGAGTCGAGGATCTTGCCGACACCGAAACCGGAGCTGTCCGTGGAGATGCCGCCGATCTGGGTGACGGGCGCCCGGCCCAGCACCCCGAGCCGCACGTCATCGATCATCTGTCCCGCGCAGAGCTCGAAGACCAGCACCCGGTCGGCGATCTCCGACGCCTGGGCCAGCGCTTCGTACGGGTACGGCCACAACGTGATGGGTCGGACGAAGCCGATCTTCTCGCCCTGCTCGCGCAGGTGGCCGACCACCCACTTCACGAACTTCGCCGGCGGCCCGTAGGCCACGACGACCGTCTCGGCGTCGTCGAGGTAGCCGGTCTCCACCCGCGTCTCGGCCGCTTCCATGAGCGGGAGCTTGGCGGCGATGGCCTGGAAGTGCTTCTCCATGCCGACGTTGCCGCCGCGACCCTCGGGGCTGTACTTCTTGAACCCGAGCGACGACACGATCTCGGCGTGGCCGGTGCCGCTGCGCGACCCGTCGATCGCCCAGTCCTTGTCCGGCAGCGGACCGAAGTCGATCGGCTCGACGCTCACGGCCTCCTGGATGTGGGCCAGCAGGTAGTCGCCGTAGACGATCACCGGGTTCAGCCACTTGTCGGCGAGGTGGAACGCGAGCTGGGTGAGCTCGACGGCCTCGGCGATGTCGTGCGGGGCGAGGACCATGTGGCGGTAGTCGCCGTGACCACCGCCGCGCGTGGCCTGGTAGTAGTCGCCCTGGCCGCGGGCCATGTCGAAGATGACCATCGGCAGCTCGGCGAGGCAGGCCTCCGCGAAGCTCTCCTGCATCAGGGCGAGGCCCTGACCGGTGGAGCCGGTGGCGGCGCGGTTGCCGGTGGCCACCGCGCCCCAGGCCATGCCCACGGCCTCGAGCTCGCTCTCGGCGTTGATGCACACACCGCCGGCCTCGGGGAGGTACTTGGCGAAGTTCTCGAGCAGCTCCGTGAACGGCGTCATCGGGTA
>JBBQFJ010000235.1:0-2809 GCA_038321755.1 Acidimicrobiia bacterium
GATCTCGCGCTGGAACCAGCCCGACTCGATCCCCACGAAGGCGCCTTCGAGCATGGAGCCGCCACCGGCCGTGTCGAGGTGATCGAAGATCAACTCGGCCTGACACTCCATCTCGTCGGTGAGCGCCTCCACGTACCACGAGCCGCCGAGCGGATCGGCCACGTTCGCGACCCGCGTCTCGTTCGCGATCACCTGCTGCGTGCGAAGCGCGATGCGCGCAGCCTTCTCGGTCGGGAGCGCGAGCGTCTCGTCCATCGAGTTGGTGTGGAGGCTCTGGGTCCCACCCATCACGCCGGCGAGCGCCTCGATCGCAGTCCGCACGATGTTGACCTCGGGTTGCTGCGCAGTCAGCGACACCCCTGCAGTCTGAGTGTGGAAGCGCAACTGCATCGACCGTTCGTTCTGGGCTCCGTAGCGGTCACGCATCCATCGCGCCCAGATGCGACGAGCCGCGCGGTACTTCGCGACCTCCTCGAAGAAATCGATGTGGGCGTTGAAGAAGAACGACAGTCGCGGCGCGAAGTCGTCGACGTCCAGCCCCGCAGCCAACGCCGCCTCGACGTACGCGAACCCGTTCCCGAGCGTGAACGCGAGCTCCTGCGCGGCCGTCGACCCCGCTTCGCGGATGTGGTAGCCGGAGATCGAGACCGCGTGCCATCGTGGCATCTCGGCCGCGGCGAAGCGCATGGTGTCGGACACGAGACGCATGGATGGGCGCGGCGGGAACACGAACTCCTTCTGCGCTTGGTACTCCTTGAGGATGTCGTTCTGCAGCGTGCCGCCGAGACGCGCCCGCACCACCCCGGTCCGCTCCGCCGCGGCGACGTACATCGCGAGCAGGGTCGCGGCCGGTGCGTTGATCGTCATCGACGTCGTGACGGTCCCGAGGTCGATGCCGGCGTACAGATCCTCGACGTCGGCCAGCGTGTCGACCGCGACGCCACACCTCCCGACCTCGCCCAGGGCGAGGGCGTCGTCGGAGTCCCGCCCCATCAACGTGGGGAGATCGAATGCCGTCGACAGTCCGTCGCCACCGTTGGCGAGCAGGTCGTGGAACCGTCGGTTCGTGTCGATCGCCGTGCCGAACCCCGCGAACATCCGCATCGTCCACAGCTTCGAGCGGTACATCGAGGCGTACGGACCCCGTGTGTACGGGTAGACGCCGGGGAGCTCCTCCTCCGGATGCGAGCCCGGATGCGAGCCCGGATGCGAGCCCGAATGCGAGCCCGAATCGGGATCGGCAGGGCCGTACACGGCATCGACCGGGACCCCCGACATCGTCTCGAAGTCACCGGCTCGACGCGACGCGGCGTCGTACGCAGCCTGCCAGCGCTCTCGGGCGTCACCCATCTTTGCAGCGTACCGGTCGAAGACGCGACCCTCTGCGGGGAGCCGCGCGGGACCTGCTGGTACGGTCCCCCGCATGACGCCCGGAGAGACCGTCACTGCCCTCATCCGCGCCAACGAAGCGCGTGACGTCGACGCCGTGCGCGCACTGCTCACCGACGACATCGCCTACGAGAACGTCCCGATGAGCGTCCTGCACGGCCACGTTGAGGTCACGTCCATGCTCGGCCCGTTCCTCGGCAGCGCCGAGCGCGTCGAGTGGGAGGTGCTCGAGCAGATCGAGCAGGGCAACGTCGTCATGAACGAGCGGGTCGACCGCTTCTGGTTGCCCGGCGACGTGAAGATCGAGCTACGCGTCGCTGGTCTGTTCCGCGTCCGCGACGCCAAAGTGGCCGTCTGGCGCGACTACTTCGACCTGGCCGCGTTCACCGAGCAGATGAATGGGTAGCGCTCGCGACCGGCGGTCGTGATGTTCGGCAGGAAGCGCCGCGGGCGCGAGCGGGCCGAGGCGGCCGCGGCGGCGATGGCGCCCGAACCGGCGCCCGAGCAGCCTGTCGAACCGGCACCAGACCCCGCACCCGCGCCGGCGCCCGTACGGGCCCCCGCGCTGGCGTGGCCCACGCCCACTCCGGTCGCGGACCTGGTCGCGGACCCGGCACCCGAGCCGGCACCACTGCGGTACTTCGCTGAAGGCGTCGAACCGACCGCGGCCGTCCCGGACGAACCCGAACCCGAACCCGAACCCGAACCCGAACCCGAACCCGAACCCAGCTTCCGGTTCTCGCCGGTCGACGATGCTCCTGCCGACGATCCGGCACACCAGGAGTCGGTACACCAAGAGTCGGCACACCAAGATCCAGCACCCGACCCGTCAAGTGCCCCCGCCGTGCGCGCGGCGGGATCTCGGCTTGTCGCCCGCCCCGAGGGCACCCGCGCGCTCGCAGATCGGATGCGCGCGTCGCAGCAGGAGACGGCACAGCTCTCCATGCACATGGACGCGTGGATGGACCAGGCGGCGCAGCTCCGCACCGAGCTCATCGTCGAGTGGGACGCCGACGGAGTCCGACCCGGCTACACGGATCTCGTCGTGCGAGCCGCGGCTCGCGCGCTGCCGCGGCACCCGCACCTCAACAGCACGGTGCGCGACGACTCGATCGAGCTCCTCACCGACATCAACGTCGGCATCACGACGTCGGTCGGCGACGACGTCTCGATCGAGGTCCTGCGCGATGCCGACCGGCGGTCGCTGAAGGAGATCGCCGCGGCGACCCGGCCGCGGCCGGACGATCAGGCTGGCGTCGACGAGGCCGACGGCGCCGCGCCGACCTTCGTCGTCACCTCGCTCGGCGCCTACGGCGTCGACGCGTTCACCCCGGTCGTGCTCACGCCGAACGTCGCAACGCTGGGCATCGGGCGCGTCCGTGACGAAACCCGGTGGGAGGGCGACCGACCGGTGCGTGCG
>JBBQFJ010000236.1:0-2793 GCA_038321755.1 Acidimicrobiia bacterium
CGAACGGGCCGCCACGCTTCTTCGGAGCCTCCGAGGCCTCCCGGGCCACTGCTGCAGGATCGCTGCTCATGCCCCAATCCCAACACGGGGGTACGACAGCTACCCCCAGATCCAGGGTCCCCCAGCAAGAGATCTCGAGCAATCCGAGGAGATCTCAGTCAGCGCCTGGGCGCGCCGACGACCGGGGTCAGGTCGAGGTACCGACGCGTGAAGACTCTCGCCCACTCGACGAGCCCGGCGGCCTTCCCCGCCTCGACCAGGCGGTCGATGCTGACGTCGAGAAGGCGGCTCGTGTCGGTGAGCCGGTCACGGACGCCGTCGAGCGCCTTGGCCGCGTGCCGATCGCCCTGGAGGCCGACCACCACGACCGCGGCATGGTCGACCTCGTCGAGGTCTTCGCAGGTCGCAGCGAGCATCGTGTTGCGCCAGAGCTGGTTGGTGCTGGAGCGCCACAGGACCGCGGGAGCATCGGACTCGAACCAACCCGACTCGTCGCACACACGCGCGTAGCGCTTGCGCCGCTCTGCTTCCGCGTCGACGCCCGGCCTTGCGTACTCCGTCGGCGAGAACGTCTCCGTGTACTTCGTCTCGATGCCCAAGAGGTGGCGCACCTCTCCGTGCCGATATCGGATGACCGCGTCGAACGCAGTGCGATCCCCCAGCCCGACGGGTGGCTGCGGTGCCCATTCGCACTCGATCAGCGTCACTTCGTCGATCTCGAGGCCGAGCGCGGCACGCAGCACCTCGGCCGCGACGTCCAACCGGTTGTGGAGCGGTACGAAGAGGTTGAAGCACAGCGGCATCGACGAGAGCATGTTGTGGTACAGCCGGTGCTCGTCGAGCGTGCCGTTCTCGCCGTGCACCTCATAGACCCGCCCCTTCGCGTAGCGCAGGATCTCGTGCGCGAACGTGCTCGGCGCGAGGAAGTTGAGGGATGGATCCGCGGCGACCGACGCATCGCTGAGCAGGTTGCCGACGCGGCGCTCCTGCTCGGTGCCGGCGCGGATCACGCCGCAGTCGGACTGGTGCAGCTGCGTCTCCCGGTACCACGACTGCAATCGCCGATAGCGGCGCCGTCGCGCGTCGGGGTCGCGGACGAGATCCTTCTCGTCCCACGCGGGGGGCGACATCGATCTGCGCTACGGGCGACGGCCGGACGACCCGACCAGCCGGTCGCCGACCGACGCGTCGGCAGGCACCTCGACGGCTGCATCGAAGCCGGGCCGCGGTCCGCTCCCGAGGTTCTGCTCGACGAACGAGAGCACTTCGGCCGCGGCGTTCCGAGGCATCACCGTGTCCTGGCCGGTGGCGGTCGCGATGTCCCAGCCATGCAGGATCGCGTCGCCGGCGCACGGGTACACCAGCACCGAGACCGGCGCCTCGTTGGGACCGACCGACACCACCCGCTCGAAAGCTCCGGGAGCGCTGAACGCGGCGAGCGCGTGCGCGACGGCTGCGTCGTAGGCGACGACCGGATCGTCGCCCGCAAAGGGCGTGTCCTCCCACGACTCCACGTCGAACTGGGCCACCGACCCGTCGACGATCGCGGCGAACCCGTGCGCGCTCGCGATGGTGTGGTTCAGGAGCTTGCGCAGGGGCCAGTCCGAGCATGGTGTGACGGCATCGAGCGACGCACCGCGCGCGCCGTCGATCTTCGATCGCGCGAACGCGAACGACGCGTCGAGGAGCTCGAGCGGGTTCACGTGAAGCTCTTCGTCAGCAGCTCACCCGCGCGGCGCACGGTCGCGACGTCTTGGAACGGCATGTTGAAGATCGGCTCCTGCACACCGGCATCCAGGAGCGCTGCAACCTGCTCGACGACCTCGTCATCGCTGCCGATCGTGCAGGCCGCGGCGAACTCCTCGCCGGCCAGGCCGACCACCATCTCGCGGGTCTCCGCAGTCTGCGCCGACGACTCGACGAGGAAGAGCGCACCGAGTCGGGTGGTGGTGACCTCCGCCGGGTCCCGCCCGACATCGGCGCAGTGGTTCCGCAGCACCTCGATCTTGTGCCTCACCGTCTCGAGGTCGCCGGCCACGTTGCACTGGTCGGCGTACTGGGCGACCAGGCGCAGCGTGCGCTTCTCGCCACCCCCGCCGACCATGATCGGGATCCCGCCGGGTCGGATGGGTCGCGGCAGGTTCTGCACGCTCTCGACCCGGTAGTAGGGGCCCGCGAACGTCGTGACGTCTTGCGTGAACATCCCGCGGCAGATCTGGAGCGCCTCCTCGAGCCGGTCGAGTCGCTCCCGGTCGGACGGGTAGTCGAACCCGAACGCGACGTGCTCGATGTCGTGCCAGGCCGCACCGATGCCGAGGATCGCCCGCCCGCTGCTGATCACGTCGAGCGTCGTGACCTGCTTGGCGAGGAGCGCCGGGTTCCGGTACGTGACGCCGGTGACGAGGGTGCCGAGCTGGACCGATCTCGTGCGAGCCGCGAGCGCGCCGAGCAGCGTGTACGCCTCGAGCATCGGCTGGTCGGCACCGCCGAGCGCCGGGAGCTGGTACAGGTGGTCCATCACCCAGATGGAGGAGAAGCCGCTCTCCTCGCCGGCCACCGCGAACTCGACGAAGGTGTCGAACAGGGCGCCGTCGGGCACGCCGAGCGAGAAGTTGGGGAACTGGAGTCCGAATCGAGTCATGCCTCGACCCTAGGCCCGCCGCGTCGGGGACAGATCAGCGCTCGGCGAAACAGACCTCGAAGAACGCGGTGACGGGCTTCGTCATCACGGGATCGGTCGTCGAGCCGATGAGCTGGTTCACCTGCAGGTGGCTGTAGCCGGTGGCGTCGATG
>JBBQFJ010000237.1:0-2750 GCA_038321755.1 Acidimicrobiia bacterium
TGAAGCGCCGAGGGCTCTGGGGACCACGGTGATCTCGGGCCGGTCGTGGTACATCTCGGCGACCCGACCGCACTCCGCGGTGTCGGGCTCGAAGCCGTAGAGCCGGGCCGCCGGGCCGAGCTCGGTCCAGGCCTCGGCGAAGCCCCAACGGCAGCCGACGTCGACCACGACGAGGGGAGTCTCGAGGAGCGTGGCGAGGTCGGCGAGCTGGCGACGTGTCGTGGGCTCGGCCGGGGCCGATCGGGGTCGAGCCCATCTCGCGACGTGGATCGGTCCGACCTCGGGGTCGTCGGTGGGCGTCGTGACGCGCGGATCGTCGACGCCGATGGATGTCAGGAGATGGCGGCTGACGTCTTCCAGCGACCAGGCCACGGTGTGGGCCTGACCTGCCGCGCGGCGTTCCGCGAGGTCGCTGGGAGAGCGGGCGAGCGCGAGGAGCTGCGTCGAGAGCGCGGCGGCATCGGTGTCGACATCGACCACCCACGTCGCACCGGCGCCGAAGGGCGGCGAGTGATCGGTGACGACCGGGATCCCGTCGGCCAGGACGTTCGCAAGCACGACGGCATCGTTGCCGTCGGGCGGGCCGAGGAGCACCACACAGGTGGCATCGGTCAGCCGCGTCGAGTGCTCGAAGTGCAGCCGGTCTCGCACGCCGAGCTCGTCCGCGCGCGCCCGGAGCGCGTCGCGGATGTCGGGATCGGTGGGTTCGGCGAACACCAGGCGGGTCGAGACCTGAGGGGCGAGATAGCCGAGTGTCTCGAGCAGGGTGTCGCCCCCCCGTCCGGCGCGCGCGCCGCCGATCGCCACGATGACCAGCGTGTCGTCGGTGGGCGTGTCGTCGGTGGGCGTGTCTTCGGTGGGCGTGTCTTCGGTGGGCGTGCCGACCACGGGCAGCACCGAAATCGGGGGGAGGGTTGCGAAGGGTCCGGCGTGGAGTGCGACGGCGGCCACGTCGTACTCACGCTCTACCACGATGGCCGATGCGGTGGCGAGCACATCGGGCGGTGCGGCACCCGGATCGTGGAGCCACAGGGTGCCGGGGACGAGGCGGGCGAGCTCGACGATCTCGGCATCGGTCCCGGGATCCGCGCCCAGCGCGTAGATCATGGCGTCGTAGCGCGACGGTGCGACGGTGCGCCCGAGGTCGCCGGTCGAGAACCGACGCCACGAGCGCGGCCGTCCGGTCGGGGCGCGACCGTCGGCCTCGGGCGCGAACCAGTCGAGTCGGCAGCGCCCGCCGAGGTCGTCGGCGATCCGCTGGTGGTACTCAGCCGTTGCGGCCCGGGTGGGGGGGAGCACGCCGACGACACCAACTCGTGGGGGCGCCGCGACGCGCGTGCCCCCCGATCGGTGATCGGTCCAACGAGTCCGGCGGCGCGTGTCGAGATCATCGAGCGCCATGACAGTGCGCGCCGCGACTGCTTCCCACGTGTGGGTCGCCGCGGCTCGTCCCGCGGCTTCGATGATCCGGGTCCGCAGTGGTCCGTCCGCCAGAGCATCCGTCAGACGCGCCGCGGCTGCATCGGCGTCGTCGGGTGGGAACGTGGACTCCACGCACTCGAGGATC
The DNA here is from genome assembly GCA_038321755.1 of Acidimicrobiia bacterium. Taxonomy (GTDB): domain Bacteria; phylum Actinomycetota; class Acidimicrobiia; order IMCC26256; family PALSA-555; genus JALHSW01. The sequence goes on from JBBQFJ010000237.1 coordinate 1,568, forward strand.
TCCGGAGACGCGCCGGCATCCGCGACCACGGCCGGGGTGCCGCACCGGGCGGCCTCGAGCACCGGGAGGCCGAAGCCTTCGTAGCGCGACGGCACCGCGACGAGGCGGGCCATCTGGTACAGGGTGCGCAGCTCCTCGTCGGTGACCGAGCCGACCACGAGGACGTCGTCATCGCGCAGGCCCGCGTCGAGGGCTTGGCTCCCCCAACGGCGCAACGCGTCGTCATCGACCCGGCCCGCGAGGACGAGCTGGTAGGCGTCCCGGTTCGCGGTCGGGGTACGACCCCAGGCATCGAGGAGGAGCTCGGTGTTCTTGCGGGGATCGGTGGCGGTCACGCACAGGACGAATGGTCGAGTGATACCGCCGAAGCCGGAGTGCATCAGCTCGGGGGCACGGTCGTGCGCGACCGCGGGGCGGAAGAACGGGCTGGCTCCAGCCCCGATGGTGACCACTCGCTCGGCATCGATCTCGAGCAGCTCGATCGCGTCGCGGCGGGCGTGCTCGGAGATCGCGAGCAGCAGGTCGGCTCGACGGAGCACGTCGAGGCGTTGCTCGTAGGACCGCCGGACCGTCGGATCCGCGAGGTACTCGTCACCGAGCACCAGGGGTACCAGGTCGTACAGGATCGCGACGAGCGGGACGTCGGCGTCGGCGACGTACGGCGGGAGGAGGGTGTCCACCGGGCTGACCCCCTCGAACGGGGACGCGATCAGGTAGCTCAGCGGTGACGACGCACGTTCGGCGTCGAAGACACGCGCGGTGTTCCAGGCGACGAGTCCGGACTCGTGCAGGTCGCGATGGAACGCTTCGGGGACGGGCGCGGCGGGGCTCAGGGCGAAGGCCGCGACGGGCGCGTCGCACCGGGCCAGCGCGCGTCCCAGCTCGGTGACGTAGCGACCGATGCCTCGACCGGCCGAGGTCGGGCTCTGCAGGGCCTGGATGTCGATGAACGCGCGCCGACGGACGTGCGCCCCCTGTTCGCTCACTGCTCCGGAGCGAGTCGCAGCAGCACGACGCGTTCGTCCGGTGTCTCGGGAGGCCAGGTGCACTCCTCCGGCTCCCACCCGTCCGCCGAACGGAGCGCGAAGGAACGGTGTTGGATCTCCCAGCCGTCGACCAGCCGCTCGAGGGTGGCGCGGTCGACCGCGCCGTGGTGACGACCGAACGGGAGGATGAGCAGCAC
>JBBQFJ010000238.1:0-2716 GCA_038321755.1 Acidimicrobiia bacterium
CAGCGAGACCACCGACGCGAGTGCAGCCGCGGCCTTTCTCGGCCTCGACCCCACTCCCGACACGCCCGCTCCCGACACGGAGGCCGACGACGTCGAAGTCGTCGAAGTCGAGGTCGAGATCGAGGTGGAAGTGATCGAGGCGGAGGTCGTCGAGGCCGAAACCGATGTCGAGGCCGAGGCCCCGCCTACCCCGGCCGAGCCGAGCCCGTTCGACCGCGAAGGCGACTGGTACGTCGTGCACACCTACGCGGGCTACGAGAACAAGGTGAAGTCGAACCTGCTCAACCGCATCCGGTCGATGCACGTCGAGGAGCGGATCTTCGAGGTCGTCATCCCGATGGAAGACGTCATCGAGTTCAAGGGCGGCCAGCGTCGCGTCGTCCAGAAGAAGGTCTTCCCCGGCTACTTGCTCGTCCGCATGGATCTCGACGACGACTCCTGGTACGTCGTGCGCAACACGCCCGGCGTGACCGGCTTCGTCGGCCCGAGTGGATCCAAGCCGGTGCCGCTCTCGCGCAAGGAGGTCGAGGACATCCTCGGCGTCGCGAAGCCCGAGGGCGCTCCCGTCGTGGAGAAGAAGGTGCGTCCCCGCGTCGAGTTCGAGGAGGGCGAGCAGGTCCGGGTCACCACCGGTCCGTTCGCCGAGTTCAACGGCGCGATCTCCGAGATCGACGTCGACCGTTCGAAGCTCAAGGTGCTCGTGAACATCTTCGGTCGCGAGACGCCGGTCGAGCTCGAGTTCGGACAGGTCGCCAAGCTCTAGGCACCCGCTCTTCCAGCCCCATTCGCTCCATCCTCAAGGAACCTGCACTCATGGCAAAGAAGAAGCTCGCTGCGATCGTGAAGATCCAGATCCAGGCCGGTGCGGCGACGCCCGCACCCCCCGTGGGGACGGCGCTCGGCCCGCACGGCATCAACATCATGGACTTCTGCAAGGCGTACAACGCCGCGACGGAGAACCAGCGCGGCATGGTGATCCCGGCCGAGATCTCGATCTTCGAGGACCGGTCCTTCACCTTCGTCACCAAGACTCCGCCGACACCGTTCCTGCTGCGCCAGGCCGCCGGCATCGAGAAGGGCGCGGCGAACCCGCGCACCGACACGGCCGGCAGCGTCACCAGTGCGCAGGTCCGCCAGATCGCCGAGACGAAGATGCCCGACCTGAACGCGGTCGACATCGACGGTGCGATCCTCCAGGTCGCCGGCACCGCCCGCTCGATGGGCATCAAGGTCACCGGCTGACGCGAAGAACACCATCACCCCGAAGAACACCATCACCCCGAAGAAAACCATGCCCCCGGCGGAGGACCTCGCTGCCGGACCCGGGTACCCAACGAGGGAGGGAGCACCCCGATGACCAAGCACGGCAAGGCCTACGACGACGCGACCAAGCGCTACGACCGTGACCGGCTCCACAGCCCGGTCGAGGCGCTCGAGCTGGTGAAGTCGTTCGCCAAGAAGAAGTTCGACGAGACGATCGAGGCCGCCATCCGGCTCGGCGTCGACCCGCGCAAGGCCGACCAGATGATCCGCGGGACCGTCTCGCTGCCGAACGGCACCGGGAAGACCGTCCGGGTCGCGGTGTTCGCCCAGGGCGACCAGGCGCGCGACGCCGAGGCCGCCGGCGCCGACGTGGTCGGCTCGGAAGATCTCGTGAAGCGCGTCGAAGAAGGCTTCCTCGACTTCGACGTCGCCATCTCCACCCCCGACCTGATGGGTCAGGTCGGAAAGCTCGGTCGCACGCTCGGCCCGCGTGGGCTGATGCCGAACCCGAAGACCGGCACGGTCACCAACGACATCGGGAAGGCCGTCTCGGAGTTCAAGGCCGGGAAGGTCGAGTACCGCACCGATCGCTACGGCAACATCCACGTCCCGATCGGCAAGGCCAGCTTCGACATCGACAAGCTCGTCGAGAACTTCTACTCGGTGCTCGACGAGATCCACCGGGCCAAGCCGGCGTCGGCCAAGGGCAAGTACCTCCGCACGGCGTCCGTGTCCTCGACGATGGGTCCCGGCGTCCACATCGACCCCGCGTCGACGCAAGAGGACGACTCGCAGCAGGCGGCCGTCGCCGGATAGTCTGATCGATCTACTACCAAGCGTTGCCGCAGACCTTCGGTCTCTCCCGGCGCACAGCCGGGCGAGGTAATGGGTTCCACCCGCCGGAAGAGGCGACCTCCGAACACGCCAGCAGGCCACGGCCGGCTGGTTGGACAGCTCCTCGGGGCTGACCGACGGGGTGCCTCGCGTCTGCGGCACCCCGTTTCGTTGTTTCGGAGTGCTTCATGGCGAGACCAGAGAAGACAGCAGCGGTCGAAGAGATCCGCACGAAGCTGACGGAGTCCGACGCCGCGGTCCTCACGGAGTACCGCGGGCTGACGGTCACCGAGCTCGCGGACCTGCGGGCCCAGCTCCGTCCGGCCGACACGGAGTACAAGGTGTTCAAGAACACCTTGGCGCGTCGTGCCGTCGAGGCGGCCGGACTCGAAGATCTCCTGCCGATGCTCAGCGGCCCCACCGCGATCGCGTTCGTTCGTGGTGACGCAGTGGTCGCGGCCAAGGCTCTCAAGGAGTTCGGCAAGGGCAACCCCGCGCTCATCATCAAGGGCGGCTACCTAGACGGCAAGGTCATCACCGCAGCGGATATCTCAAAGCTCGCAGAGCTTGAGTCCCGCGAGGTTCTGCTGTCCAAGCTGGCCGGCGCACTGAACGCATC
>JBBQFJ010000239.1:0-2660 GCA_038321755.1 Acidimicrobiia bacterium
CGCCATCGGCCCCACGAGCTCGGTCTCCGAGCCGCCGACGGATGCGCTGACACGAAACTCCATGTGTGCCGATGAGATGGATTCATTCGGCGTCAGCGTCGGGTCGTAGTTGACGCCTGACGTGCGGGCAAGGGCGAGCACCATGACAACCCCCAGTCACAGGTTGGCGGCGTTTTAGCACGCTTCGGGCGATCGCGTCCTCGATCCGTGACGTCGCGACTGCCTCTACCAGTCCTAGGCGGCGAGCAGCAGCGCGGCGAGGGGCTCGAGCGTGGCCATGAGCTCGTCGAGCTCGCCCGGCTCGAGGCTCTCGTAGGGCGTTGCCGCGAGGTCGTCGGTGAGCGCCTCGACGCGCTGCTTGACCGCACGACCCTGTTCGCTGAGCCAGCCGTCGTCGCCGATCAGGCCGCGATCGCGCAGGCCGTCGATCACGGCGGCGAGCTGCGCGGCGGGGAGGTGGTGGATGCGTCCGAACTTCTCCGCCGGCATGTCCATGTCGAGGGCGAGCAGGACGTGAGCTTCGAGACCGCCGACCCCCTCGATCATGAGGGCCGCAACGTGCCCGTCGCCCCGGTGCTCGCGCAGCAAGGACGCGGCATGGAAGAGGCGCGTCACCACGTCGTCGGGGATCGGGATGGCGCGCAGCGCCGCGTACATCGGCCGGCCCTCCCACGGTGCGCTGGCGGCGGCCTTGGTCAGCAGGTCAGCGGCGCGGGCGAAGTCGGGAGCGTCGACGTGCTCGACGAGGATCCGCCGCAACGCCTTCGCGCAGCCCGCCTGGCGAGCGGCGATCGCCGCTTCGGGTGTGGTGGTGCGCCACACCTTGGGAATGTGCCGGGCCACCTCACCGGGAGCGAAGCTGTAGAAGAGGGCGTCCACCACCTCGGCGGGGGCGAGGCCCAGGGGCGCGGCCCGTCCGGCGAAGTAGGTGTCCCAGTAGCTGGTGAACCCGAGCGCGAACATCGCTTCGTTTGGTTCGTCGGCTGAGTAGGGGATGACACCGATCGGCTCGACGAGCTCGAACATCCGGCGTGCCATCGAGCTCATGGTGCACTCCTCTAGCTGCAGCCTCGGCGCCCCGAGCGGACGCTCACGATCCTGGGGACGATTGCACCCAGCCGATCTCATCGCACGACGGCGACCGACGGTTCATTGCAGGTCGCGCATGCCGCGCACTCGCGGCGGGTCGGGACAGGCGCCGTCGCCACGCCCGCGACCCCGTATCGTGCGGGGCCACACGCAGGTCGCGCGAGAGGTGCTGCTGCGCAGGCTCGGAGGGCGCACGGAGATGCAAGCAGCGGAGGCGCGACTCGCGGTGGCCGCCGCGATGTCGGCCGCCTCCGCGCTGGCCTTGGCGGTCGATGACGCAGTCGTGCTCAGCGACTCCAACCGGCTCGTCGCCCGCCTGACGCCATGCGACGTCGTCGCTCGAGTCACGCCCATGACGCACTTCGCGAGCGCAGAGCGGGAAATCGAGCTGGTGAGACAGCTATCGCAGACGGACAGCCCGGTTGCGGGGCTCGAGGCCCGGGTCGAGCCCCGCGTCTTCGTGCGTGACGGCTTCCAGATCACCCTGTGGACCTACTTCGAAGCTGCGCAGGATCGGCCCCTTCCGCCGGCCGACTACGCGCACGCGCTGGAGCGCCTTCATGCCGGCCTTCGGAAGATCGACGTGCCGACACCACACGTGATGGATCGCATCGCGGAGGTGCAACGAGACGCGGCGAGCCGTGACGTCACTCCCGATCTCGCCGATGCGGACCGGACGCTTCTCACCGACACGCTGCGTGACCTGACCCGGTCGATCGTCAACCGGAGAGCCCCCGAGCAGCTCCTGCACGGCGAGCCGCACCCGTGGAACGTGCTCGACACGGAGGACGGACTGCTCTTCATCGACTTCGAGAACACCGCCCGTGGGCCCGTCGAGTACGACCTTGCGTGGGTGCCCAGTGAGGTCAGCGAGCGCCACGGGAACGCTGACCACGCGCTGGTCAGCGAGTGCCGAGGCGTCGTCCTGGCGATCATCGCAACGCACCGCTGGCGCGCCGACGACCAACACCCGAGCGGCAGGCCGTCCGGACTGGCGTTCCTCCAGGCGCTGCGAGACGGCCCGCCCTGGCCGGCGCTCGACGATGTCGCCTGGTAGCGCCCACGGGGACGGATCGCGCGCGAGTGGTGTCTGAAGCGTTCCGGCAGGAGCACCCTGCCGAGGACTGAGCGCCGACTCGGGGACTGGCACCCGCGTGCGTCGGAACGGAACAATCCCTTGACCCCGACGTAGCGTCAGGCTGTTCAGTCTCCATCGGAGGGAGAACATGGGCTACACGGTCGGAGAGGTTGCACGGTGGTCGGGCGTCACGGTCCGAACGCTGCACCACTACGAGCACATCGCGCTGTTGTCGCCGGCCGGACGATCGTCGTCGGGCTACCGCCTCTATGACGACGCGGACCTCGAGCGCCTGCAGCAGATCCTCTTCTACCGCGAGCTCGGGTTCTCCCTTGATCACATCGCCGCGGCCCTCGCATCGCCGAAGGACGCGGTCGAGCATCTCGCCGACCAACGCGGGTTGCTGCTCGACCGCATCCAACGCCTGCAAGGACTCGTCGCGGCGATCGACCAAGCGACGGAGGCCAAGACCATGGGAACGACCCCGACACCC
>JBBQFJ010000240.1:0-2537 GCA_038321755.1 Acidimicrobiia bacterium
GCAGGACGTCGAGGCGATCACCCCGCAGACCCTGATCAACATCCGCCCCGTGGTGGCGTCGATCAAGGAGTTCTTCGGGACCTCGCAGCTCTCGCAGTTCATGGACCAGAACAACCCGCTCGCGGGCCTGACCCACAAGCGCCGCCTCTCGGCGCTCGGCCCCGGCGGTCTGTCGCGTGACCGTGCCGGCATGGACGTCCGCGACGTCCACCCCTCGCACTACGGCCGCATGTGCCCGATCGAGACCCCGGAAGGCCCGAACATCGGCCTGATCGGCTCGCTCGCCACCTATGGGCGGATCAACGCGTTCGGGTTCGTCGAGACCCCGTACCGCAAGGTCACCGAGGGTTTCGTCACGGACGAGGTCCAGTACCTCACCGCCGACGACGAGGACCGCTACGTCATCGCGCAGGCCAACGCTCCTCTCGAGGAGAGCGGCTACTTCAGCGAGGAGCGGGTGCTCGTCCGCGTCAAGGGTGGCGAGGTCGAGCTCGTGCCGCCGACGATGGTCGACTACATGGACGTCTCGCCGCGCCAGATGGTCTCGGTGGCCACGGCCCTGATCCCGTTCCTTGAGCACGACGACGCCAACCGCGCGCTGATGGGCGCCAACATGCAGCGTCAGGCCGTGCCGCTCGTGCGATCCGAGGCCCCGCTCGTCGGGACCGGCATGGAGCGTCGCGCTGCGGTCGACGCCGGTGACGTCATCGTCGCGACCAAGCCGGGTGTGGTGACCGAGGTCTCCGCCGACCTCATCACCGTCGCCAACGACGACGCGACCACCTCGACGCACCGCGTCGCGAAGTTCCGTCGCTCGAACCAGGGCACGTCCTACAACCAGCGTGTGCTGGTCGAGGAGGGTTCCCGTGTCGAGGTCGGCTCGGTGCTCGCCGACGGCCCCGCCACGGACGAGGGCGAGCTCGCGCTCGGCCGCAACCTGCTCGTGGCGTTCATGTCCTGGGAGGGCTTCAACTACGAGGACGCGATCATCCTGTCGCAGCGCCTCGTGCAGGACGACGTCCTGTCCTCGATCCACATCGAGGAGCACGAGGTCGACGCCCGCGACACGAAGCTCGGCCCCGAGGAGATCACCCGGGACATCCCGAACGTCTCCGAGGACGTCCTCGCCGACCTCGACGAGCGCGGCATCATCCGCATCGGCGCCGAGGTCTCGGCCGGCGACATCCTCGTCGGCAAGGTCACGCCCAAGGGTGAGACCGAGCTGACCCCCGAGGAGCGTCTGCTCCGCGCGATCTTCGGTGAGAAGGCGCGTGAGGTCCGCGACACCTCGCTCAAGGTGCCGCACGGCGAGTCCGGCACGGTCACCGAGGTGCGCACGTTCAGCCGCGACGACGGCGACGAGCTCCCTGCCGGCGTCAACGAGCTGGTCCGGGTCTACATCGCCCAGCGCCGCAAGATCAACAGCGGTGACAAGCTCGCCGGTCGCCACGGCAACAAGGGCGTCATCTCCAAGATCCTCCCGGTCGAGGACATGCCGTTCCTTCCCGACGGCACCGCGGTCGACGTCGTGCTCAACCCGCTCGGCGTGCCGGGCCGGATGAACGTCGGTCAGGTGCTCGAGGTCCACCTCGGGTGGATCGCCAAGCAGGGCTGGGACATCGAGTTCGCCGGGACCGACGCGGCATGGCCGGCGGACGTCCCGCCGGCTGCCGTGAAGAGCCCCGCGGGCAACCCCGTCGCCACCCCGGTGTTCGACGGTGTTCCCGAGAACGTCCTCACGGGCCTGCTCACGGTCACGCACCCGAACCGCGACGGCGAGCGGATGGTGAACGGCGACGGCAAGGCCCAGCTGTTCGACGGCCGCTCAGGTGAGCCGTTCCCGGACCCGGTCGCGGTCGGCTACATGTACATCCTCAAGCTCCACCACCTGGTCGACGACAAGATCCACGCCCGTTCGACCGGTCCGTACTCGATGATCACCCAGCAGCCGCTCGGTGGTAAGGCGCAGTTCGGTGGTCAGCGCTTCGGTGAGATGGAGGTGTGGGCGCTCGAGGCCTATGGAGCCGCCTACACGCTCCAGGAGCTCCTCACGATCAAGTCCGACGACGTGCCCGGTCGCGTCAAGGTCTACGAGGCGATCGTGAAGGGGGAGAACATCCCCGACTCGGGTATCCCGGAGTCCTTCAAGGTCCTCCTCAAGGAGATGCAGTCGCTCTGCCTGAACGTGGAGGTGCTGTCCTCCGACGGTGTCTCCATCGACATGCGGGAGAACGACGACGAGGTGTACCGCGCTGCGGAGGAGCTGGGCATCGACCTGTCTCGCCGCCCGAACGCGTCGAACATCGAGGAGATCTGAGCCAGCCGAGGTCGGGCGCCCCACGCGCCTGACCTCGGCCCCGGCACTCACCGGCCTCTCCCCGCGGGGCAGCGCCGGCCACACACTGCGTGAACTGGACTGACGAAGGAAGTAGGACACCTTGCTCGACGTCAACGTCTTCGACGAGCTGCGCATCGGCCTGGCCACTGCGGAGGACATCCGTACCTGGTCGCACGGCGAGGTCAAGAAGCCCGAGACC
>JBBQFJ010000241.1:0-2515 GCA_038321755.1 Acidimicrobiia bacterium
GGGCGCCGCGCCGACCCCCCCCGCCGCGCCCCCCTCGGCCGGGTAGAAGTCCTCGGCGTGCGGCTCGAGGCGTACCCACGCGACCGGCGTGTCGGGGGTCGCGGATCGGCCGGCCTCGGCGAGGCTCGAGCGGATCGTGTCGCGCGTCACGTCGTCGAGGTACTGCCACATGATCGAGTGCATCACGACGGTCGCGGCACCGGCCGGGCGGTCCGCCAGCTGCGACGGAACCCACTCGCGCGCATCGGCCCGGTCGACGGTCACCGGCATCGTCTCGGCCAGGTCGATCGCGGCCCGGGCGCGGTGAAAGCGTTCCGGCGGCTCCGGCCAGAGGTACGAGAGCAACGTGAGCGCGCCGTCGTGGCTGCCGGCGTCGACCGGATCGCGGTCGCAGCCGCGACGATCGGCGATCTCCACGCCCGAAGCGAACGGCGGTGCGCCACCATGCCACAGGTCGACGAAGCGCACCGCCGAATCGGGATCACCGAACCCGACGCCGTCCTGCTCGTACCAGAAGCGGTCGAGGCGGAGGTTGAGCGCCGCGCTCGACCCGATCTCCCGGAGGCGAAGCGGCAGACGCAGCGTGTCAGCAACGACGAGCAACCCCGACATCAGCGCCGCGGCGCGTCCGACCTCGTTGGTCTGGGGCGGTCGCGCGGCCCAGTCGCCGAGCACCTCGGGGCGCGCGGCCACCAGGTCCTGGATGCCGTCGAACGTGGCGCTCACGTCGCCGTCGCCACCGGTCGACGGGTAGCGCGCGGCGAGCGCGGGCTCCTGCCCGTCGAGGACGCGGCGGTGCACGGCCCCGAGGAACCGCAGGATGTAGACGTGCTCGAACGGCGCGGCGGCGTGCGGGGCGAGGAGCGCTCCGACGACGCCGTCGGACGCGACGTCCGCCCCGATGCGTTCGGTGAGCGCTTCGTAGAACGGGCAGCCGAGCGCCTCGAACCCGGCTCGCTGCAGCCGGACGATCTCGAGCAGCTCCTCGCGCGCGGTGGGGTCCATCAGGTTCTCGTTGGGATAGCCGCGAGCGCGGCGCCGCGCTGCCGACGCGAGTCCTGGCGGCTGCCACGGATCCCCGCCACTCAGGTCGGTGCCGGGCGCGACGATCTCGTCGATCGCGTCGAGCGTCGCGGCGTCGAGGCGCACTTCCACGCCGGCGAGCGCGTCGTCGAGCTGCTCCATCGTGCGCGGCCCGATGATCGCCGAGGTGACGGCGGGGTGCTCCAGCACGAACGCATGGGCCAGGTGCGTGAGGCTCACACCGGCCGCTTGGGCGACGACGACCAGCTGCTCGACGACGTCGAGACGTTGCTCGTGCGCCAACCGCTGCCGCTCACTCTGGTGCTGCGATCCGAAGCCGCGCGCCATGCGCGAGTCGGCGGGGGTGGGCCGGCCCTTGCGATGCCGACCGGTGAGGAGCCCGCCGGCGAGTGGGCTCCACACGATCACGCCGATGCCGTACTTCGCACACGTCGGGAGCACCGCGCGCTCGATGCCACGCATGAACACCGAGTACGGCGGCTGCTCGCAGCGGAATCGCTCGCGGCTGCGGACCTCCGACGTCCACTGCGCCTCGACGATGAGCTCGGCGGGCCAGGTGGAGTGTCCGAAGTAGCGGACCTTGCCCTGGTGCACGAGGTCGGACAACGCACCGAGCGTCTCGTCGAGGTCGGTGCCGTCCGCCGGACGGTGGATCTGGTACAGGTCGATGTGGTCGGTGCCCAATCGCTGCAGACTCGCCTCGACCTCGCGCATGATCCATCGGCGGGATCCACCGCGCTCGTTGAGGTCCTCGCCCATCGGTGCGAAGAACTTCGTCGCGACCACGACGTCGTCGCGCTTCCCCTGCAGCGCCTTCCCGACGATCTCCTCCGACTCGCCGGCGGAGTACACGTCAGCGGTGTCAATGAAGTTGATCCCGGCGTCGAGCGCCCGGTGGATGATCCGGACGGAGTCGTCGTGGTCGGAGTTCCCCCACTGACCGAACATCATCGCGCCCAGGCAGTACTCGCTCACCTGGACGCCGGTCTTCCCGAGCGGTCGCATCTCCATGCTGCGTACCCTAGGCCCCATGACGCAGGCGCCTTCCTCCTCCGGCGACGTGGAGCAGCTCCACGCACAACAAGAGATCCGCGACGTGCTGATCCGCTACGCCCGCGGAATCGACCGCATGGACGTCGAGCTGGTTCGCTCCACCTACCACCCCGACGCGCACGACGACCACGGCGCATACCAGGGCGACCGCGACGGCTTCCTCGCGTGGGTCCAGGAAGCTCTCTCGTACTTCGACTCGACGATGCACTTCATCGGGAACCAGCTCGTCGAGGTCCACGGCGACGTCGCGCACGCCGAGTCGTACTGCGTCGCGTACCACCGCCGTCGAGCGCGAGAAGGTGAGCCGGGTCACGACCTCGTCACCGCGTTGCGCTACGTCGACCGGATGGAGTGTCGCGACGGCGAGTGGCGCATCGCGAACCGCAGGTGCGTGTTCGACTGGACCCGTCGCGACCCG
>JBBQFJ010000242.1:0-2512 GCA_038321755.1 Acidimicrobiia bacterium
GTCCACGAGGCGCCGTTGCAGGAGTGACCGTGTCATGGAGAGAGGAGTCTACGGCCGATGTCGTGCTGTGGCACCGTATTGGCGTGGAGCACCGGTGACGCCGCATCCGATCTTCACGGCGGAGCACGACGAGCTCAGGACCTCGGTTCGCCGGTTCGTCGAGACGGAGCTCGCCCCCCACGTCGACGACTGGGAGGACGCCGGATTCTTCCCGGACGACGTGTTCCGCCGCGCCGGCGAGCTGGGGTTCCTCGGCCTCCACTACCCGGAGACCTGGGGTGGCGCAGGCGGCGACCTCGCGGCCGAGCTCGTCTTCGTCGAGGAGATCGCCAAGGCCGGCTGCGGTGCGATCGCGATGGCGCTGTCGGTGCAGACCGACATGGCGACTCCGGCCCTCGGCGAGTTCGGGACCGACGACCAGAAGGAGCGGTATCTGCGGCCGGCGATCGCCGGGACGAAAATCGCTGCGATCGCGATCACCGAGCCCGACGCCGGTTCCGACGTCGCCGCCATCACCACGCGCGCGACGCCGGATGGCGACGTGTGGCGGGTGAGCGGCACGAAGATGTACATCACCAACGGAGCACGGGCCGACTTCCTCACCTGCGTCGTGAAGACCGATCCGACCGCCGGTCACCGGGGCATCTCCCTGATGCTCGTCGACACCGACCTGCCCGGTGTCACGATCTCGCGCAAGCTCCGCAAGCTCGGGATGTGGTCGAGCGATACCGCGGAGATCGCGCTCGAGGACGTCGCGGTGCCCGCGGCCAACCTCATCGGACTCGAACCCGGCCACGGGTTCGCGCAGCTCATGTGGCAGCTCCAGTACGAGCGGATGTCGGGCGCCGCCGCCTGCCTCGGCTACGCGGAGAGCGTGCTCGACGAGACGGTCGCGTATGCCAAGGAGAGGAACGCGTTCGGGCAACCGCTCGCGGCCCATCAGGTGGTCGCGCACATGCTCGCCGACTCGGCGACGGAGCTCGCCGCCGCACGGGCGCTCGTGTACGACACCGCGTGGCAGATCCTCCAGGGCGACTACCCCGTCGCCGAGATCTCGATGGCAAAGAAGTACTCGGCCCAGGTGTTCAACCGTCTGGTCGACACGTGTCTGCAGGTGCATGGCGGATTCGGGTACATGCACGAGTCGCGCGTCAGCCGCGCGTTCCGCGATGCCCGCCTGCAACGCATCGGTGCCGGCACCGACGAGATCATGAACGAGGTGATCGCGAAGCGCCTCGGGATCACCCCGTGATCGCTCGATCGATCAGCCGCCGACGACGATTGCGCAGGTGTTGTCGGAATACTCACAGGTGTACGTGCCGACCTTGCCATCGGTCACGTTCGCGGCCGAGTCGCTGACGTTGAACGTCAAGCCCTTCCACTCGACGTAGACCCTCGAGCCCGCTGCGGGCGCGGCAGACGTCTTGACCTTGTACTTCATGACGCAGACGTCCTTGCCGAGGAACTTGGCCGCCTTGCCCTTCGCCAGCTTGCCGGTGCCGAGGGTGGTGAAGTCACCCGAGACGCTCTGGGACACCATCACCTTCGCCCCGGCCTTCGCGACGCCGAAGGCGCCTTCGCCGTGGCAGTTCTTGTTCGACCCGACCGCCGCGAGCCCCTCGAACTGCAGCGCGCCCGTGAAGGTCGGTCCGGCTTCCCGGCGAACCGACGCAGGAGCACTCGGTGCCGCGACCGCGACGCACGCGGCAACGAGGAGCGCGGTGACGAGCAGGCGGCGCGGCATCTTCGGCATTCGGGTTCCTCCGACATCGGGAAGCGACGGGTATCGCACCGGAGCGTGCAGTTCCCCGGAACCTAACCGCGAGATCGCTCACGGGGTGCACGCTGACGTCGTTCCGCGAAACCGGCCCTCAACAACGGTCGGATGCGTGCCGATACCTGGGTCACTCCGACGCGTCCGACGCGTCGGACCTCCTCATGACGCGCCTCGCCCCCCGCCTCCTCCTCGCAGCGCTCGCGCTCGTCGTGCTCAGCACGACCACCGCGGCCACATCGACGACGCCCGCCGGCGCGGCGAGCGGTGACCCCCTCGCGGACCTCCGGGCCGAGCGCGACCGCACCAGCACCGAGGCGACCGCTGCAGCGCAGCGCTACAGCGACGCGCTCTCCGAACAGGCGCGACAGGAAGCCGAGATCGCGCGCCTCGAGGCCGAGATCCCCCAGCTCCGGGCCCGCGCTGCCGAGCTGAAGGTGCAGGTCCGAGCCCGCGCGGTCGACATGTACCAGCAGGGTTCGTCGATGCCGATCTCGCGGATGGTCGACGCCGGGAGCGTGGTCCAGGCCGCGCGTGCGATCCAGCTCAGCGGGAGCGCTGCGGACCACGACCGCGACCAGGCGGTCGAGCTCACCCGCACGGCCGCGCAGCTCACGAAGGACGAAGCAGACCTGCAGGTGCGCAAGGCCAGCCAGGATGCGCTGGTGACCCAGCTCGCCGACGAGAAGGCCGGGCTGGAGGTCGCGTTGGTCGCGGCCGACACCGCCGTACAGCACC
>JBBQFJ010000243.1:0-2461 GCA_038321755.1 Acidimicrobiia bacterium
CACGGCTGGGCTGTCCGACCTCCCGTGGCACCGCGACTGCGGGCTGGGCGGACACCCGGTCATCTGTCCCGGGTTCAACATCGGGCTGCAGCTCGACGCCGCGACCGCGGAGACCGGGCAGCTGCACTTCCACGCAGGGACGCATCTCGGTTCGTCGCATCCGCTTCGTCCGGGCACGGAGGCGTCGCAGCCGGTCGTCGCGATCACGACCGAGCCTGGCGACGTGACGGTGCACTACGGCCACGTGCTCCACGCGGCGCCGGCTCCGACGGGCGCGGGCGGGCGCCGCGCGCTGTACGTCGGGTTCGTGCGTCCCGAGACCCGCTCCTTCGTCGGCGAGGGTCACGGCTACAACGACGTCCTGTTCGAGCGCGACGGCAAGGTGCACAACGTCGGCGAGCTCTCCGGTAGCGGGTTCTGAGCGGGTGTCGTGAGCCCGGAGTCAGCGAGGCCCGCCTACCGCGACCTCCCGAACGGGCGCGCTTGGGAACACCTCGACCCGCGGCTCGGGTCGCTCGCGCTGCTCACGCCGGAGCGCGTCGCGGCTGCCGCGAAGCTCGTGCGGACGGGTCGGCGCTTCGCGCTCGACCTCCCGCTCGATCAGCCGGATCCGCCGATGTTCGGGCGCGAGCCGATGCGCCACGAGGTGTTCCACATCCTCGACCACGTGCTCGACGACCGGCTCGACAACTTCTACCCGCAGGGCTCCACGCAGTGGGACAGCTTCGGCCACTACGCGCACTCGAGTGACGGGTACTTCATGGGTCGCAGCGCCGAAGCCGTCCAGGGTGGCGAACCCGGGATCGAAGCGTGGGCCGAGGTGGGGATCGCAGGACGCGGTGTGCTCCTCGACGCCGCGCGCCACGTCGACATCGCGGGGGACAGAGCGTTCGCCATCACGCCGGACCTGCTCGACGAGATCGCCGCCGCACAAGGGGTGACTCTCGAGCTCGGCGACATCCTGTGCGTCCGCACGGGGTGGATGCAGTGGTACCGCTCGATCGACGCCGACGAGCGGGCCGCGCTCGCGGAGCGCAGTCGGACGTTCGTCGGGTTCGAGATCCCGGGGGTCGGGCCGGGGAAGCCCGTGGCCGAGTGGTGCTGGGACCACGGCGTCGCCGCGCTCACGGCCGACAACCCCACCGTCGAGCCGATGCCCCCGAGCTTCGGGGTGACCGACGGTTTCACGATGGACGACATGGTGCACGTGAAGGTGATGACCGAGCTGGGCATCCCGCTCGGTGAGTTCTTCGACTTCGAGGGGCTCGCCGAGGACTGCGCGTCCGACGGGGTGTATGAGTTCCTGTTCACGAGCAAGCCGCTGGGCATCCCCGGCGGCATCGGCTCACCACCGAATGCCATGGCCCTGAAGTAGCCGCCGCGTTGGAACGCTGAACGACCGCAGGCGTGGCTGAACGTTCCAACCGGGGGTCGGCGCCGGCGGTGAGTCGGCGCCGGCGGTGAGTCGGGGGCGGTCGGTCGGGGGTTCGGTCAGCGCTTCCAGGCGGGGTGCAGCTCGCGCTGCTTGGCGAAGCGCTGCGCGGAGATCGTCTGGCCATTGAGCTCGGCCGCGTCGGGCGACGACGCGCACCACGCGATGACCGCGGCGGGCACGCTCGGCGGAGCGCCCGGATAGACGCCTTCGAGGCCGAGGTTCTTGGCGTTCACCTCCATGCGCTCGGTCACGACGTAGCCGGGCTCGACGTTGTGGAACTGCAACGTCGGGTACTCGACCGCGAGGATGCCCGCCAGCTTGTGGAACGCACCCTTCGACATGGCGTACGCCGAGCCCCAGCCACCTTCTCCCGCGGGTGCCGACGGGTCCGTGATCGCGACTGCGCTCGTGACGTTCACGATGATCCCGTCGCCCCGCTCCACCATGTGGGGGAGCACCGCCTTGATGAGGATCACCTGGGACACGACGTTCGCGGAGAGCTTGGTCTCGATCATCTCGACGGTGGTGTCGTCGAAGCGGGCCATGCTCCCCGGCCCAGTGTGCACCGCGTTGTTGACGAGCACGTCGATGCGACCCCAGGTGTCGAGGACCGTCTGGATGGCGCCGGTGAGGGAGTCGCGAACCAGGAGGCTCATGGGGACGGCCAGTGCCCGCCCACCTCGCTCCTCGATCTCGGCCAGCGTGGTGTCGAGGCTGCCGGGGACCGAGCGACCGGCGCTGTCGGAGTCGTCGATGCCTTCACCTTCGTGGACGGTGCGGGCCGTGATCGCCACGTCGAGCCCGGCCTCGGCGAGGGCGAGGGCAGTGGCTTTTCCGATGCCGCGGCTCGCGCCGGTGACCACAGCGACGCGTCTCCGGGGTGCCATGAAGTAGAACGTATTCCACTTTCGCCAGACCCATCAGGCCAGACCCATCAGGCCAGACCCATCAGGAAGGCAGGCACGTGCTCGAAGGCATGGAAGGCAAGGTCGCGATCGTCACCGGTGCCGGGCAGGGGCTCGGACG
>JBBQFJ010000244.1:0-2271 GCA_038321755.1 Acidimicrobiia bacterium
CGAACGGGCCGCCACGCTTCTTCGGAGCCTCCGAGGCCTCCCGGGCCACTGCTGCAGGATCGCTGCTCATGCCCCAATCCCAACACGGGGGTACGACAGCTACCCCCAGATCCAGGGTCCCCCAGCAAGAGATCTCGAGCATTCCTCACGAGCCTCGAGCCGCCTCACCGCCGACACGCTCGTCAAGGGGCAGGTGGCAGAGTGTCCCGGATCGGCGGATGGGGGAGACGATGCAGACGCTCGAGTACGAGCCGTTCGGCGCCGCGACCTGGCGGGACCCGTATCCGCAGTACCGGGCGCTGCGCGAGGACGACCCGGTCCACTGGTCCGAGGCCGCGCGGTGCTTCGTGCTCACCCGCTTCGAGGACGTCTTCGACGCCGCACGCGACACCGCGACCTTCTCGTCCGCGCAAGGGCTCACGTTCACCAACGAGATCGAAGAGCTCGGGCTCGCCCCCACGATCGTGATGATGGATCCGCCGGACCACACCCGGTTCCGCCGACTCGTGAGCCGCGGCTTCACCCCGCGCCAGGTCGAGGAGATCGAGCCCGCGGTCCGGCAGTTCGTGCACGACCGCATCGACGAGCTCCTCGATGCCGACACGCCGGACTTCATCGAAGGACTCGCCGCGTCCCTCCCGTGCTTCGTCGTCGCGGCGTATCTCGGGGTGTCGGAGGAGGACCGCGCGCAGTTCGCCGGCTGGACGCGCGCAATCGTCCAGGCGGGCTCGCACGGTCACGACGACGACGCGGCGGTCGCGCTCGGCGGGCTCTACGGCTACTTCAGCGAGATGATCGAACGGCGGCGCGCCGAGCCCGGCGACGACATGATCACGACGCTCGTCGAGGCCGACGACGGGGCGCTCTCCCTCGAAGAGATCCTCGGGTACGCCTTCGTGATGATCGCCGGTGGCAACGACACCGCGACCGGGCTCCTCGGCGGCATCGCAGAGCTGCTCACGGACCATCCCGATCAGCGGCAGCGACTCCGAGACGACCTGAGCCTGATCGCGAACGGGGTCGACGAGTGCCTGCGGCTCACGTCACCAGTGCAGGGCCTCTGTCGGGTCGTCACCCACGACACGACTGTGCGCGACACGCCGCTGCTCGAGAGCTCGCGCGTGTTGCTCTGCTACGGCTCGGCGAATCGCGACCCGCGCGAGTTCGGCGACGATGCCGAGACGATGGACGTCACGCGCCGCATCCCGCGGCTGATGACGTTCAGCAGCGGGCCCCACTTCTGCCTGGGCGCGTCGGCCGCTCGTCTCCAGGGCCGCGTCGTCATCGAGGAGCTGCTCCGCCGGTGCCCCGACTTCGCGGTCGACAGCGCAGCGGGCACCTTCGCCGACGGCGCGTTCACGCGTCGCTACGCGACGCTGCCGTTCCGAGCCTGAGGGGGTCGCGACGCGCGCTCGTCAGTGCGTGGTGTAGTCGATCTCTCCGGCGTCCTTGGTGCCGACCGCTAAGCAGAAGCAGTGGATCGGGTCGTCGCCGATCGTCTCGAGGCTGTGCACGGCGTCCGGCGGGATGTACACGAGATCGCCGGGTCCGACGTCGCGACGCTCGTCGGAGATCACCATCGTGCCCTCGCCGCGCATGACGAAGTAGAACTCGTGTGTCGGATGCGTGTGCGGGAACACCGCCGCGCCGGGTGCGACCTCGAACTCGTTCGCGAGCTCCAGATACCCACCGTTGGTGAGCTCCTTCATCTCACGAGGCCGGATCATCCACCACACCGGCACGGTGCCGTTGTGCTCGACCTCGGGCTCGACGTCTGCGATCGTCCGCACGTCCACGGGTGATCCTCCTCGGATTCTCCTGCGAGCACGCTCTCGGGTGCGTGTCCTCGCCAGCGTAGATGCACCCGAATCCAGCGGACGCGACGAGACCCCGCACCTGCGTGCGAGGCCCGTCGGAGATCGTCGTACCGGTTGGCTCGGATCAGCCGGTGAGCCCGAACGGCGGGGCGAGGACCGGCGGCGGGCCGAACGGACCCTGCGGCACGCTGAAGAGCGGCGTGTCCGTCGTCGCGCCGGTCGTGCCCGGGAGGCCGCCCGACGTGCCGCCACCGGGCGGCACGTTGTCGATGGTGGTGTCGACGAAGTTCGTGGTGATCGACGTGTCACAGACCACGACGCTGCCACCACCGTTCTCGGAGCCGTTGCACTGGTCGACCGAGACCGGGAACGCATCGCTGGTCGTTCCGGAAGCGCTGCACGTCAGGGTCGCACCGCCACCATTTCCGGAGCCGTTGCACTGTGTGACGGTCGC
>JBBQFJ010000245.1:0-2174 GCA_038321755.1 Acidimicrobiia bacterium
GAGCCGCGCGGCCTCGCGCACGTTGTGGGTGACGAACACGACCGTCGCGCCGGTCCGTCGCCAGAGGTGCTCCAACTCGTCGTGCAGCACGTCGCGCGTCATCGCATCGAGCGCACCGAACGGCTCGTCCATCAGCAGCACGTCAGCACGCTGCGCGAGCGCGCGCGCGAGCGCGACGCGCTGACGCATCCCGCCTGACAGCTCGTGCGGGCGCTTCGGTCCGAACTCCTCGAGGTGCACCGAGGCGAGTAGCTCCTGCACGCGGGTCTTGCGGTCGCCCTTGGAGACGCCATCGAGGCGGAGTGCGAGGTCGACGTTCCCTGCGGCGGTGAGCCACGGGAACAGCGCCGACTCCTGGAACATGAGGCTGGTCGTGCCGTCGACCTCGACGGCGCCCGCGGTCGGTCCGTCGAGCCCGGCGACGAGGTTGAGCAGCGTGCTCTTGCCGCAGCCCGACGCGCCGAGCAGGCACACGAACTCACTGCGCGAAGCGTCGAGCGAGACTCGATCGAGCGCGTGCACGGCGTTGGACGCGTCGCCGTAGACCTTCGACACCTCGTGGAGCCGGACGGGCGAGAATGGGGGACCCGTCGTCACTTGGCGGAGACCGTCGGTTCGCCGGCCTGCTTCAGCACCTTGTTCAACAGCTTCAGGTCGTAGATCCCCTTGAGATCGACCGGATCGAGGAGCCCGACGCTCTCGGCGTCCTTCGCCGACTTCTTGAGCGAGGACGCGATCGGGTCGTTGGTGAACGTCACCGTGTCGAACGTCGCGGTGACGAGCTCCGGAGCGATCGGCTTGCCGGTCGCCTGCTCGATGCCCTTGACCACGAGGTTCTCCGCGACCGACCGGTTCGTCGTGATGAAGTCGTTCGCCGCGACCTGGCCCTCGAGGAGCTTCTGGATCACGTCGGGGTGGTCGTCGAGATATTCCGTGCGAACGATGAGCTGCGTCGTGACGTACGTGCCGCCGGGCCACAGATCGCGCTCGTCGACGAGCACCATGCCGCCACCCTCGGAGATGAGGCGCTCGGCCCACGGCTGCGGCACCCAGGCACCGTCGATGTCACCGGCCTTGAACGCGGCCAGGGTCAGCGCGTTGTCCTGCGGGACGATGGAGACGTCGCCGCCGCCGTTGACGTCCGTCTCGAGACCATGCTGCTTCAGCCAGGAGCGAAGCGCGACGTCCTGGGTGTTGCCGAGCTGCGGCGACGCGAGCGTTGTTCCCTTCAGGTCCTTGGTCTTCTTGATGCTGGGCCTCACGACGAGGAATGCACCGCCGGACGCGGTGCCCGAGATGATGCGGATCGCCTCACCGTTGGACTGCGCGAAGGCGTTGATCGATGGGTTCGGCCCGATGTACGTCGCGTCGAGCGCATCAGCGAACAGCGCCTCGACCGCAGCCGGCCCCGCGTTGTAGTTCGACAGTTGGAGGTCGACACCGTTGCCGAGCCCGTCCTCGAAGAGGCCGCTCTCGACGCCGACGATGGCCGTTGCGTGCGTGACGTTCGGGAAGTAGCCGAGGCGCAGGGTGACCGGGTCGCCGGAGTTCGCGCCGGTCGAGGCGCCAGCCTGCGCCACGAAGTTGAGCGAGAGCCCGGCGACGAGGCCGAGCACAGCACCGACGGCGATGAACCACGACCGACGCGAGTGGACGAAGGACACTGGCGAACCCCCAGGAGGTCGACGGGCGAGGGTCCAGGGGTTCCCCCTAAACCTGATATATGAAGTTGGGAATATAGGGATTCATTCCCGGCTAGTCAAGTCGGGAATAGCGAATATCCTGGGAGGAACCCCGAGCAGGTGTGTGGGAGCAGACATGTGGATCACGCGTCGCACGGACTACGCCACGAGGGCGGTTCTCGCGCTCACGCTCGCGGATGATGAGAAGCCCCGGAAGCTCCAGGATCTCGCCGAGGCGACGTCGACGCCGGTGAACGTGCTGGAACAGGTGCTCCCCCAGCTCCGCGGCGCCGGGATCGTCCGCTCGGAGCGCGGCCCCCGCGGCGGCTACCGGCTCAACCATCCGCCCGAGGAGATCACGCTCGGGAAGATCGTCCGGATCATCCAGGGACCCCTCGCGCCGATCTCGTGCGCGACCCGCCACGAGCCGGAGCCGTGCGCCATGGAGATCGGCTGCTCGTTGCGTGAGACCTGGGAAGAGGTGCGCGACGC
>JBBQFJ010000246.1:0-2172 GCA_038321755.1 Acidimicrobiia bacterium
CGAGATGGTCATGCCCGGCGACAACACCGAGATGACGGTCGAGCTCATCGCCCCCATCGCCATGGAAGAAGGCCTCCGCTTCGCGATCCGCGAAGGCGGCCGCACCGTCGGCGCCGGCCGCGTCACCAAGATCCTCAAGTAAGCAACCGAGTCACGGAGCGTTCGAGATGGCCAGCGACAAGCGCGTGAAGGTCACGCTCGCCTGCGAGGACTGCAAGCGGCGCAACTACATCACGACCAAGAGCAAGGTGAACGATCGCGAGCGGATCGAGATGAAGAAGTACTGCCGCTTCGACCGCAAGCACACCGTGCACAAGGAGACGCGCTAGCCCTCTGACCGGGTCTCGGTCACCTTCGGCTTCCCCTCCTCACGGGACCCCGACCCCGCAACTCCCTTGTGAATCCTGGGTTTCTGGTTGCTGTGGTCTTGGGCTTACTCGTAGGTAACCCCGTAGCGTCTGCGCGAGTCGTATGGATACCAATTCACCAGAACGCCAACCATCGGACCAACGGGCACCCGACGAGCTGCACACGCTCGTCGAGTCCGCCCGCCGGGGGGACCGGGCCGCGTTCGACGAGCTGGTGCGCCGCACCTACGTCGATGCCTACACGCTCGCCGTCCGTCTCACCGGGAACGAGGAGGATGCACGAGACGTGGTGCAGGAGGCGTACCTCCGAGCCTGGAAGGGCATTCGGCGCTTTCGGGGTGACGCCGCGTTCACGACGTGGCTGTACCGCATCACCGCCAACGCCTCCTACACGCTCGTCGATCGCCGGAGCCGTCGACGCACCGTCCACCTCGACGATGTGCCCGAGCAGGCCGACCTCCGCCTCGACGCCCGTCCCGACGACCTCGCGGCCTCGACCGCCGGCCTCGGCGATCTCGCTGTGGCACTCGACCAGCTGCCGCCGTCGATGCGCACGACCGTGATCCTCAAGGACGTCTACGGCCTCTCGCACGAGGACATCGCGACCGAGACCGGCATCTCCGTCGCCGCGGCGAAGGTGCGTCTGCACCGTGGTCGCAAGCGCCTGCGCGACCTGCTCGACGTGACCGAGGGCCGTCACGGAGAGGGGAGGTCGGCCCGTGCGGTGTGAAGAGGTCGCGCTCGTGCTGCCCGAGACGATCGACGGCGAGGCCCCGGTCGCGCTCACGGTGCAGCGCCACGTCGAGTCGTGCCTGCGCTGCCAGGCCGAGCTCGCCCGCTACCGCCGGATGCTCCGGAGCCTCCAGCTCTTGCGCACCCAGTACCTCGAGCCGGCGCCCGGGGTGCTGAGCCAGACCCTCGCGGCGATCGGCGAGGCGTCCGAGCAGCGCGTGATCCGCTCGGTGCTCTCGGGGAAGCGCCTGGCCTACGTCGGTGCGATCGGTGGTGCCGTTGCGGCGGCCGGGGCCACCACCGCGGCCGTGCTCGTCGCCCGGGCCCGCCGGCGGGCCACCCGTGCCACCCTCGCGCACTGAGGGCTTCCACCGGAGAGCCTCTTCCGCCCTCCCCGACAAGGCCCTCCGCGACCAGGCCCTTCCCGCGAAGTCCTTCGCCAGAAGGCTGGCGGGGGACCGCTGCTATCCTCGCATGTTCGGCGCCCGGTGCCGGAGGGCAGTAGCTCAATTGGTAGAGCACCGGTCTCCAAAACCGGTGGTTGGGGGTTCGAGTCCCTCCTGCCCTGCTCTGACCGCAGATCGATCGTGACGACGCCATGACCCAACCGATGAACCGCCAGACCAAGCGTCTGATGAAGAAGCAGGGCTCCGACAAGCCCGGCGAGAAGCGGTCGCGCCCGCAGCCGGGCGCGGATGTCAAGCGTGAGAAGACCGGGCCGCGCCAGTTCTTCAGCGAGGTCCGCTCGGAGCTCAAGAAGGTCGCGTGGCCGACCCGCAAGGAGGTCGTCAACTCGACGATCGTGGTGCTCATCGCCGTCGTGTTCATGACGGCGCTCATCTTCGGGTACGACTACGCGTCCTCGAAGTTCGTCCTCTTCCTCTTCGACTGAAACCATGGCGATCGAATTCACTGACGAGTCCACAGGGACCAGCGAGACCACCGACGCGAGTGCAGCCGCGGCCTTTCTCGGCCTCGACCCCACTCCCGACACGCCCGCTCCCGACACGGAGGCCGACGACGTCGAAGTCGTCGAAGTCGAGGTCGAGATCGAGGTGGAAGTGATCGAGGC
>JBBQFJ010000247.1:0-1977 GCA_038321755.1 Acidimicrobiia bacterium
GGTCCCGACCGTTCGTCCACGCCTCGACGAGGAACCGCTCGTCGTCGTTGCCCGGTCGGTCCCAAGCGGGGAACGGCAGCGCGTGCGAGAGCCCTCCGGACCCGATCACGACGACTCGCTTCGTCGCCCGGTCGCTCTCGATCGCCGTCCTGAGGACGCGTCCGAGCGCATCACACCGAGCGAGCGAAGGAAGCGGCGGGGCGAAGACGTTCACGACCAGCGGTACGACGGGAACGTCGATGCCGTCGAGCAGGTACTGGACTGCGTGCGCGATGCCGTGATCGACCTGGAGCTTCGTGGAGAACGCGAGGTCGAAGTCGGCGGCGATCGCCGCGCCGAGCAGGTGGCGGGCCATCGTCACATCGACGTCGAGCGGACCCTCCGGCGTCCCTGACTCGCCGCTCATCGTGCAGTCGCCGACGCCGATCGTGAACGCGGGCATCAGGTCGAGCCAGAAGCCTCGAAAGTGGTTCGATCCGAAGATCACGACGACGTCGGGCTCGCTGGCGGCGATGAGGGCGTTCGCCTCGCCGAGGCCCGTACGAAAGCGCTCGGCGCGATCGAGACCCTCCACCTCGTGCCAGTGCGTGTTCATGAGCGTCGAGTGCGAGGCTCCGACACCGAGCACCACGGTGCTCATCCGGAGATCACCTCGGACCGCGGGCGGGTGCAGACGTTGATCGCAACTCGGATCAGGTGATGCGTGAGCCGCTCCATCTCCCGCACGTCGACGGTGTTCATGCCGCGCTGGAAGTCGACCGGCTCGTCGAGGCCCTGCACCTTGGGCATCCCGATCCGAACCGTCGGGATGCCACGACCACGCAGGATGTTGGCGTCGGTAGCACCTGAGTTCGCGACGATGACCTCGTGCGGACGCCCTTCGATGGACTCCCATGCCTCGACCGCGGCCGAGACGACGAACTCGTCCACGCTCGTGCACGTCCCCGGGATGCTGAGTGAGAGGTCCCAGTCCATCTCGATCTCGGGGTGTCGGTCTGCGATCGCCGCGATCGCTTCGCCGAACTCGAGACGCGCGTCCGCAGGGGTCGTGCGGGGCGAGAGGCGCAGGTCGACGAGGAACCGGCACACTGCGGGTGTCACCGCAGCCATGCGCCACCATCCGCCCTCGATCGCGGCCACGATCGCTTGCGGAGCGACGGTCCCGTCCGTGTGACGCGCGGTGTACTCGGCGAACCACGCTTCCAGCTCCTGGATCACGGTCGCGGTGTCCACGATGGGGTTTCGGAACGCGAGGCGGTGGCGGCTCCCCACGTACGTGTGCGTCCCGCGGACACGCACCTCGAACCACGCGAGGCCGACCTCTTCCCAGCTCACGGTCCAGCCCGGCTTCGCGATCACCGCCGCGTCCGGCCAGGTCCCTTGTTCGAGCATGAAGGAGCAGCCGGCACCCTGCCCGGTGTTGCGCCGCCCACCTTCGCCGCGCGCGTTCGTCGGCATTCCCCCGGCACCGAACCCGGCGATCAGCGATCCGCGCAACGGAACCCCTGCCGCAGCAAGCGCCTCGACCGCTGCCACGACACAGGCCGCGTGCCCCTTGGGATTCGACGCGCCCAGACCCGAGACGAGCGGCCCGTCGACCGTCGCCTGGGCGACCATATCGGCGCGCAGCTCGGGGCCGATCCACGGCACATCCTCGGACTCGACACCCGTGGTCAACGTGTCGATCGGGGCATAGAGCAGCAGGTCGGCGCCGCTGCCATCGCCGGTGAGCGTCGCGATCGCGTTGGCCTGGTCGTCGTCGAGCACCTGGACTCGCCCGGGCACACCGCGTCCGGAAAGCGTCTCGGCCAAGTGCTCAGCGAGGCGACGCTCCTCGCCCGTCGGGCTCGGGATCGACGTGACTGCTACCGCGAGCTCACGAAGGCGGCCTTGCGTGACGAGCGCAGACGCGGCTTCCACGGACGCAACCTGCTCAGCGTTGAGCACGACCTGCGGCGTCGCCCGTGGGGTCGGAGA
>JBBQFJ010000248.1:0-1813 GCA_038321755.1 Acidimicrobiia bacterium
CCGCCCGGCAGGTCCGACGCCTGCAAGAAGGCCGGCTCCTTCGCTGCCGCCGAAGCCGTCGCGAACCCAGGCGCCGTAACCAGGCTGCCGGTCAGCGCGGCGACCGCGCACCCGATGAACAGCCGTCTTCTCGCCATGGCCCATCCCCACTCGACGGAGCGCAGGCTAGGTCATCCCGACCCACGCGTTCGCTGTCACAAGGCATCGATAGCGTGCTCGTCGAACGACCTGACCGAGGAGCTGCGAGATGGACCTGGCGACCGAGCACCTCACCGCGGTGCTCCACGCGCTTGCCGGCCCCGACGCACAGCCGCGCGACGACCAGATCGTCGCGGTGCGCGCGCTGGTGGGGGATCGCACCCGCGTGTTGCTCGTGCAGTCGACCGGTTGGGGCAAATCGGCCGTCTACTGGGCGGCCACCGCTGCGCTTCGCGCCCAGGGTGCCGGGATGACGCTCGTCGTCTCCCCGCTCCTCGCGCTGATGCGCGACCAGGTGGCAGCGGCGGAGCGGGCCGGGCTGCGGGCGACGACGATCAACTCGACGAACTTCTCCGAGTGGGACGCCGTGCTCGCCGATGTCGCCGCGGGCGAGGTCGACGTGCTGCTCGTCAGCCCCGAACGGCTCAGCAACCCACGGTTCGCGTCGCGGCTCCCCACCCTGCTGGAGACCGCCGGGATGATCGTGATCGACGAGGCCCACTGCATCTCGGACTGGGGCTTCGACTTCCGGCCCGACTACCAGCGGCTCTCACGCGTGCTGGTGCGGACCGCGGCCGACACGCCCGTGCTCGCGACCACTGCCACCGCGAACAACCGCGTCACCGAAGACGTCGCCGCCCAGCTCGGCGCCGACACCGTCACCCTGCGCGGCACGCTGGCCCGAGCGTCGCTCGACCTCGCGGTCGTCCCGGGCCTCGGCCCATTGGAGCGGTACGCCTGGGTGGCCGACGCGCTGAGCGGGCTCGACGGCTCGGGCATCGTCTACATGCTCACGGTCGCCGAGACGGAGCGGCTCGCCGACTTCCTCCTCGCGCAGGGCTTCGCCGTCGCCGCTTACTCGGGCCGTACGCCGGACGCCGAGCGCCTGCAGATCGAGGACCAGCTCCGGGCCAACGAGCTCAAGGCTGTGGTCGCCACCTCCGCGCTGGGAATGGGGTACGACAAACCCGATCTCGCGTTCTGCATCCACGTCGGCTCACCGTCGAGCCCGGTCGCGTACTACCAGCAGGTCGGGCGGGCCGGGCGTGCACTCGACACGGCCGTCGCCGTCCTCCTCCCGGCCGAGACCGACGCCGGGATCTGGGAGTACTTCGCCACGTCGTCGATCCCGAACCCCGAGCACGCGGCAACCGTGCTCGCGACGATGTCCGACGGCCCGCGGTCGGTCGTGACCCTCGAGGAGGAGACAGGCATCCGGCGCGGGCGCCTCGACGCGCTCCTCAAGATCCTCGCAGTCGACGGCGCGGTCGAGAAGACGCCCGACGGGTGGATCGCGACCGGTCAGCCGTGGGACTACGACGGGGCGAAGTACGACGCCGTTGTCGACGCGCGCCGCGCCGAGGCCGATCTCATGCGCTCCTACGCACGGGGCGCCGGCTGCCTCATGGAGTTCCTCCAGCGTGCGCTCGACGATCCCGACGCCGGCCCGTGTGGGCGGTGCTCCATGTGCACGGGACACGTCCCCGCGCCAGGGCACGCTCCGTCAGCCGAGCGAGTCCTCGCGGCACGCGAGCTGCTGCGCGAGCGCGACGTGATCCTCGAGCCGCGGCTGCGCTGTCCCGGATGGCTCGACGACGAGCACCGAGGAAAGATC
>JBBQFJ010000249.1:0-1703 GCA_038321755.1 Acidimicrobiia bacterium
GGTCGGACAGCCCAGCCGTGACGTCGGGGTGCTTGAGCACCACCGAGATGCCGTCGAGACACTCGGGCGCGGCCTCGAGCGCTTCACCCGGGTGCAGGGCCGCCAGACGTGCGAGGCGCGCGTCGCCGGCCAGCGCGCCGATGGGCGCGGATCGCAGGCTCGTGTAGATGAGGCGGCAACAGACCTCGGAGCCGTCAGCCTGCGTCGCCCACCACGACTTCCCGTCGTCGGGACGTGCGTCGGCCCGCAGGCGTTCGGTCTCGACGTCCAGCGCAGCGATCTCGTCGCCCGAGAAGACGCCTCGCACGTGGAGAAAGCCGGTCTCGGCGAGAAACGCCGCGAGGTCCTCGTCGGAATCCTCGAGGGTGAACGTCCGGTCGAGGTCGGCCCGCATGCCCGCCGCGCCAGGGTCGACGATCGGGCGTCCGTGGTAGAGCGCGCGGAGCGCGGGCTCCCACCGTTCGAACGAAGCGAAGTCGCCCCGCGTCACCTCGGCGAGATCCGCGTACAGCAGACCGAAGCAGGTGCGCAGCTCGTTCGCGAAGTCGGAGAACGCCTCGCGCTCGAGCTCGACGACCGTGTCGGCGGCAACGTCCGTCGACCACAGCTCCACTCCGTCGGGGCCAGGGACGTACGAGTAGGCCGCCCCATCAGAGACCTTGAACGCGATCGGCCCGATCCCCTTGAGGTCGTCAGCGGCGATCGCACCGTTGCCACCCTCGATCAACTTCGGCAGCGTGATCTGGTGGAAGTCCTCGAAGTCGATCATTGCGAACTCGAGGGTGGCCGGCTCGGGCCCGTTCGGTTGCGTGGGGACCATCAGGCAGGGCGGATCTTCGGAAGGACCTGGTGCTCGAAGAGCTCCAGCGACTCCCACGCGAGATCGGGCGTGATCCCGCCCATCAGGGGGTGCAGGTGGAACCCGCCGGACTCCTGACCGAGCTTCACCGCCTCGTCGGGCGTGAGCACCTGGTAGATCCCGCTGGCGCGGACGTCTTCCCACGACTCGGCATCCGGGACGTCGGTGGCGTGACCACGCGTCGCCGCCGACTGCCACGACGCGTACGTCTGCGCGTCGAACAGCGCGTTCGCGCCGATCTTCGCCCAGGTCGCGTCGGGGTCCTCGGAGATCATCACGAACCCGGGCCCCGACGGCAGCGCGTAGAAGCCCTCCGTGAACCCGACCTGCTTGGCCTCGTCCTCGTAGGCCTCGCCCAGCTCGGCGTGGCCGGCCGACGGGAAGAACCCACAGCGCAGTCGCGCCGCGCGACGGGCCGCGGCCACGCTGCCACCACCGATCATGAGCAGCGGACCGCCCGGGGTCGCCGGCTTGGGCGTCACCACGATCTCGCGACCCCGCCACTCGAACCGCTCACCGGTCCACGCCTGGCGCAGCACGCCGACGTACTCCTCGAGCACGTCGCCGCGGCCGCGCTTCTCGACGCCGGCCATCGTGAACTCGGCGTTGCGGTAGCCGATGCCGCCCACGATGCTCAGGCGTCCCGGCGCCGCGTTGTCGAGCACCGCGAGCTGCTCCGCGAGCCGGATCGGATCGTGCAGCGGCACGAGCACCGCAGCGACGTTCACGCCGATGGTCTTCGTCCGCCCGAGGACGACGCCCGCGAGCTCGAGCGGTGCGGGCAGGTAGCCGTCGTCGGTGCCGTGATGTTCCGACAGCACGATGGCGTCGAAGCTCATGCGCT
>JBBQFJ010000250.1:0-1670 GCA_038321755.1 Acidimicrobiia bacterium
TGTTGGGGGCGCCACCGCTCGGCCTGCTCCACAAGACGCTGCGCGGCATCGATCTCGTGCACGCGCCGTCGCTCGCGGTCCCGCCGTCGAGTGGAGTGCCGATCATCGTGACGGCCCACGACGCCGCGGCGCTGGTGTTCCCGGAGACCTATACGCGCCGGGGTCGCTGGTTCCACGAGCGGGGGAGCATCGCGGCAGCCAAGCGCGCCGAGATCGTCATCGCCCCCACGCTGGCCGCAGCCGAGGAGATCACCTCGAACACCCCGATCCCGATGGACAAGATCCGGATCGTCCCGCACGGTGTGGCCCAGGTGAACGTCGGCGACGGGCTGGTCGCGGCGACGCGCTCGACGCTGGGGGTCGGCGACGATCCCTACGTGCTCTGGGTCGGCACGCTCGAGCCGCGCAAGAACCTCCCCGTTCTCGTCAAGGCGTTCGGAGCAGTCGTGCGAGCGGGGCTGCCGCACAAGCTGGTGATCGTCGGCTCCGCGGGCTGGCTCGACACCGCGGAGGCGATCCGCGGTCCGGCGCAGGCGCTGGGCGACCGCATCCTCTTCACCGGGCCGATCCGCGCCGACCGACTCGTTGCGCTGTACCACGGTGCCGCGCTGCTCGCGTTCCCGAGCCTGCACGAGGGCTTCGGGCTCCCGGTGCTCGAGGCGATGGCGCAACAGACCGCGGTGCTGTGCTCGAACATCCC
This sequence comes from Acidimicrobiia bacterium, assembly GCA_038321755.1. GTDB lineage: Bacteria > Actinomycetota > Acidimicrobiia > IMCC26256 > PALSA-555 > JALHSW01. The sequence continues at coordinate 701 of JBBQFJ010000250.1, forward strand.
GGTACTGCAGGAAGTCGGCGGCGACGCGGCCCGCTACCTCCCGCCGGACGACGTCGCCGCGTGGGGCGACACGCTGGTCGAGCTGCTCCAGGACGACGACGAGCGCGACCGCCTCGCCCGCGCCGGACGAGTCCGCGCCGACGGCTTCACGTGGGAGCGCTGCATCGAGCGGACCAAAGAGGTCTACCGCGAGGTCATCGGCGCCCAGTAGCGAGCCCTATTTGTGCACTCAGTGGGGTCCTGGCACCGTTCCGCGCACAAATAGGGCGTTCTTGATCGCATCGACGATGTGGGCGTCGGTGGACCGTGATGTGAATCGCAGCATGAGCCAGTCGAGGAGGATCAGCTCGTTCTGCCGCTCGCGGTCGTGATCGAACGCCGTTCGGCTTCGATGCGGCTCGAATCCGTCGACCTCGATCGCGATTCGTTCGCTCGGGTAGGCGAGGTCGATGACGAATCGCCGCGTCGGTCCGCGGACTCCGAACCGGCGGACCGGGAGCGGCAGCCCGGCTCCGACGATCAGCTCCCACACCTTCGTCTCGAGCTCACTGTCGCCAGGGTCGTAGCCGGGGATGCGCGCCCCCAGCACGCGCTGCACCCGTGCCGGACTCCGACCCGGAGAGATGTTCGGCAGACGAGTGACCACGGCGTGCATCGCCGCGAGCGAGAGGGACCCCTTGCGGAGCCCCTGGTCGAGCGCCACGCCCAATGCCTCGTCGTCGATCCGGCTGGAGAGATCGAGCAACGTGCGCGCAGCGTTCGTGACGGGGATGCGGTTGATGGTGGTGACGTCGCGCTCTTCCAGCGTCCCACTCCGATGTGCGCGGACACCTGGGAGGCGCCGGCCGCGTTCGATCGGGGTGGTGAGCTCGATGATGTCGAGTCGCGGAAGCGGCAGGTCCAACACCCGTGCGGCGGTCCCGTGGGACGCGACCGTAGGTGGACCTGCGGCCAGCACCGCGGCGAGCGG